>NZ_CP011456.1:2400000-2722500 GCF_001277295.1 Anabaena sp. WA102
GGATAATCGGATTTTGTACAGCAATTATGACTTTTTTACCCAGTAATTGCGAAAAAACTGAATTTAAACGATTTACACAAGCTGTGTGTCTTCTACCAATTGGTGACATTTCTATAATTTCTCCATTAATTAGTTCTACTTTATCATTTTCTGAAAAAATCCCGACTTCGCTCATTTGATGGTATTGAGAAACATTGAGACGAAAAATGTTAAGGTGTGGTTTTGCTAATTGTAAAGTCATAATTAACTTCCTATATTTACCTTTAGTTTTAATATAGCAATCTTGAGTGATTAAGATCCCCGACTTCTCAACTTAATTTATTATTTAGTGACAAGATAAAAAAGAAGTCGGGGATCTAAGTTTACAAATAATCAAAAAAGACTTCAGGAACTAATCTTAATTCACCAGATTTAAACCGAGAAATATCTACCCACAATGCGCGATGTTGACGTTCTGGTGTTTCTGCAAAAGTTAAACTTTCGATTTGATAAAACTTGGAATCAGCAAAGTCACATTCATAGAGTTGAATGATTTCATGTCCTTGTCTACCGTCAAAGGTAAATAAGTTTTCAATACAAGTTAAATAGCGAATATTTGTTAATTCGGCTTGAATTTCTTCTTGAAATTCTCTAGCTAAGGCTATGCGGCTAGTTTCGCCAAATTCTACGCCACCACCTAAAGCCCGATAGAATGTTGATTGTTTTGTCGAATCGAATCCTTCAGAAACAAATATTCTATTACCATCTCGGATGAGTGCTAAAACAATCACCCGAATTTGACCTTCTTTATTCATAAATACAATTAATTATCGTAAATGGAAGAGGGACGACTTTCACTATCTTCTGTAGGCCAATCTGGATTTTCGCCACCAATGTATAGTTCTTCAATAGTGACGTATTCTTCAGTGAGTTGAGTGAGGGCGTTGATAAGAATATCTAAGGCGATCGCATCACTTGTACCTAAATCAAACCAACAACGACCCCATTCTCCTTCGTATTCAAATTCACCCATGTTGTGCATCAAAGCCATTAAACTTTTATCATAGCCTTTGGTATCATAGTCCATATAGCTGATATCAAGTCCTGTGTCTTGGATTTGCAAATTTTCAGCATTAAATCCCCCTAATTTACCTAGATAAAACCAGGAATTGAATACTTCTTCTACATATTGTTTTTCCCTTTGGGAGGGAACATTGCTGAACTTAAACCAAATCCAAACATCAAAAGGATTAAACTCGCGGAATTGAATTTGCATTTTTGTAATGGGTAACTGGTAATTGGTAATTGGTAATTGGTAATTGGTAATTGGTAATTGGTAATTGGTAATTGGTAATTGGTAATTGGTAATGGGTAATTGGTAATTGGTAATTGGTAATTGGTAGAATCAGAATTTTATAACAACTGACAACTAACAACTGACAACTGACAACTGACAACTGACAACTGACTACTGACTACTAAAAGCCTGATTGCGTTCATGTTCAATTTGTTTGACTAAATTAGCAGGAAGTTGGGATTTTTTGGCTAATGCTTTGTCAAAATAAGTTATTGCTTCCTTAATTAAATTCTGGCTTTTTTCCGCTTTCCCCTTTTCATGGAGAATTTGGGCTTTAAGATAGTAAATTTCTGGGTTGTCAGCAGTTGTTTTTAAGGCGCGGTTGACATAATCTAAAGCTTGGGAGTATTGTTTCAAATCTCGATAAGCTAAAGCAATACCTCTATTTACTAAATAATTAGGAGCAGCATTTTTTTCCAATCTTTCAATTACTTGATCTGGACTAGTAAAAGGTAAATTCACAGCTAACATTAAATCCATATAGCCGCGAATCAAGTTTAACTCTGGATCATTGGCAGAAATCTCTTCGGCTCTGTCAAGATAGGTATAGACTTTCCGCAACCGACTTAAAGCTTGGGGGACACCATTTACAGTTCCTTCTCGATTCAAAATTACCGCCCCTGTCAAAAAATGACCAACCGCAGTATATAAGTTACCACGCAATGGATCACTGGCGATCAGATTTTGTCCAGTTTCTAGAGTTTTGCTGCTGTATTTTTCTAAACTAGCACTATCTTGATTTTGATATGCTAAAGAAGCCTGAATGGCGTAAATTAGAGGTTCATTGGGTTCGCTAGAGGCGGCTTTTTGTAAAGCATCTTTGGCTGTGGGATAATTTCCTTGTTGAAAAATAGCATGAAAAGCGGCTTCTGTGCGATCGCCAATTTTCCGCGATTCTCGACCCCGAAAGGGATCACCCGCAAAGGAGGGATTTACCAACATATTCAAAAGGATGGAAGTAGTCACAGTCACACTTAATAAAGT
Source organism: Anabaena sp. WA102 (assembly GCF_001277295.1). NCBI lineage: Bacteria > Bacillati > Cyanobacteriota > Cyanophyceae > Nostocales > Nostocaceae > Anabaena > Anabaena sp. WA102. The sequence continues at coordinate 2,402,321 of NZ_CP011456.1, forward strand.
AGGCGATCGCCAGAATATCCTTAATTGAGGAATTAAAACCTGTTTAAACATAATAGCCTTTCTGAATAATTACGGTTGAAATTGTTGTATCTATTACCTAAAATGCCAAAATAGTGAATTATAAATTAGTCTATTTCCGCCAAAAATTTTCATATACTAAACACGGGTGAGATTTAAATTTTTGCCAAATGACAAAGAACCCAGATGTGTAGGGGTTTAGAATCAAACAATCAAGCCGTTTTGAGTATAACTTGGTAATTTACACAAATGCTCTATCTTAGAAATCTAACTTATCATCCCACAGCCTGCCCAAAAGCCATTCTCCAAGCTATAAATTTAGAATTACCACCCCAGAAACTAGGTTTAATTATTGGTCCTAGCGGTTCGGGTAAAAGCACCTTATTAGAAATTTTATCTGGATTGGCTGACCCTACTGCTGGTGGGGTTTTTTGGCGAGAACAGGGACTCATAGCTGAACAATTACAACAATTAGCAGGTTTAGTATTTCAATTTCCAGAACGCCATTTCTGCGGGGGGACAATTTTAGAAGAATTACGCTTAGGACATCCTGAACTGGGAACAGAACAGGTTAAACAAGCATTAACAGAAGTCGGATTAGATCATTTATCCTTATCTGCATCACCTCATGCTTTAAGCGGTGGACAACAGCGACGTTTGGCTTTAGCGGTACAATTGATTCGCCAACCAAATTTATTATTATTAGATGAGCCTACAGCGGGTTTAGATTGGTCAATGCGTCGCCAACTGATAAATCTACTAGCCAAACTGAAAAAAGATTGGACACTGTTAGTTGTAACACATGATGCAGGTGATATGTTACCAATAGCTGATTATTGTTGGACATTAGATCATGGGGTTTTAAAATCAGGAGTCAGGAGTCAGGGAGAAGAGGTAAAATCTGCTTGAGACTAAATTAATTTTAAGAGTAATTGAACGCAGATGAACGCAGATGAACACAGATAAGGAGGGATGAATTCATACCCTTAATCAGTAACGCCAAAATAACTTAAAAAAATTAATTTTAACCAATGAATTTAGAATCCTTACCAATAGCTAATTTGCCAGAAATGGCGGAAATATGGCAAAAAACTCTGAACTGGCAACCAACAGTTTTGCAAAAAAATCAATTTCAACAACTTTATCAATTAATTATTGCTGGAAATCGTCAACTGAATTTAACTCGCATTACTGAACCTGATGAATTTTGGGAAAAACATCTTTGGGATTCTTTACGGGGAATTGCACCTAAACAAGTATTTATTCCTGGGATTGAAAAGGGTAAGCGGATAATTGATATTGGTACGGGTGCGGGTTTTCCTGGTATCCCCATTTCCCTGATTTTTCCTAATTCTCAAGTTACACTTTTAGATTCTACGGGTAAGAAAATTACCTTTATCGAGACAGTTTTATCAGCACTTACTCTAAGTAATACCAAAACTTTACTGAGTAGAGTGGAAGAAATTGGTCAACAAATTCAACACCGACAACAGTATGATCTGGCTGTAATTCGGGCTGTGAGTAATGTTTCTGCTTGTGCGGAATATTCCTTACCTTTGGTGAGAAAAGGCGGTTTGGCGGTAATTTATCGCGGTACTTGGACTCAAGCAGAAAATGAAAGTTTAGAGGCTGCTGTTGAGCAATTAGGTGGAGTCATTGAATTAATTGAGGAATTTTCCACTCCCTTGAGTAATAGTATTCGTCATTGTCTTTATTTGCGAAAAGTATCCAGCACACCAATTAGTTTTCCCCGTGGGGTTGGTATACCTAACCAAAAACCAATTTAATCAACGGACTTCTCGATTTTAGATTAGATTGGTGATTAGATATCTAACAGCGCGAGAGCGTCAACATCGTTATAAATGGCTGAACCAAAGGTTCAACAGTAGCTAAACGCTGATAGCGAAAATAAACCTAAAATCCCAAAATCCAAGTGTTAAATTTGTCTCAAAATGGGTGTTCTGTACGGGTTGCTTCTTCGACAGAAGAACTGCTGACACCAACTGCTGTTGCTCTTGGCAAATTTGATGGTGTTCATCTTGGTCATCAAAGAGTGATTCAGCCAGTATTGCAGTCAGCATGGGGTGAGGAGAATTCAGTCCGCCCCTACTCAACAGTTGTTACATTTGATCCCCATCCCCAAGAGTTTTTTACTGGACTTCCCCGTGATTTGTTAACACCACTAGATGAAAAAGTTGCACAATTGCGATCGCTTGGAGTAGAACAATTGGTATTATTACCCTTTGATAGAGAACTATCTGCCCTTTCTCCCGAAGAATTTGTTGATAAAATCCTAGTTCAACAACTGCAATGTCAACAAATTAGCGTGGGACAAGACTTTTGTTTCGGCAAAAAACGGATGGGTACTGCTCAAGACTTGCAAGCGATCGCAGCGAAATACAACATACCCGTAACAATAGTTCCTATAAAAACTGATACAGATATTTCGCCAGCAACAGATGATGCTCGCATCAGCACCTCATTAATCCGAGAAAGTTTGGAAGTAGGTGATATTCCCAAAGCAAATCGGCTTTTGGGAAGACCTTACACTCTCATAGGTGAAGTAGTAACAGGTCAAAAATTAGGGAGAACTATCGGTTTTCCTACCGCCAACATTCAACTACCAAAAGACAAATTTTTACCCCGTCATGGTGTTTACGCTATTGAGGCGATTATCCACGAAACTCCAGACAAATCTCCCACTCAGCATTTTGGAGTTATGAATATTGGCAACCGTCCCACAGTTAATGGTATAGATACCTGTGTAGAAGTACATTTATTAAATTGGTCTGGTGATTTGTATGGAAAAAATTTGCTAGTACAACTAGTCAAATTTTTGCGTCCCGAACAGAAATTTCCTTCCTTAGAAGCGCTGAAAAACCAAATTCAACTTGATTGTACAGCAGCTCAAGAAATTTTTAGCTGTTAATGATGGGAGGATTTTCAATGGTAATCTAAACATTACAGTGATTTTGGGTAAATAAACCACATTTTAAAGTCTCACGCAAAGGCGCAAAGTCGCAAAGGAAGAAAGTAATATAAAAATAAGAGTGTGGTATAAATACATTAAAACTGCTGTAATGAGAAAGGTAAAAAGCCCATCTACACAAGAAAAACTACTTCTGTAATATGAAATATCATGGGAGGTTACATCTCCCAAAAAGTATTTCTATTATGGTACATTTATTGTATAATCATCAAAAAATCACATTTACCTATGCAAAAAATAATCATCGAAAACTTCGGTCCAATTAAATATGCAGAAATTGAAGTCAAGAAAATATTAGTTTTGATTGGTGAACAAGCTAGTGGTAAAAGCACTATTGCTAAATTAATTTATTTTTTTAAATCACTAAGGGATGATTTATTTAGCCAAATCTATCAGGATACACAGAAAGATTATTTTGATATTGATTCTGATTTTATATCTCCCATTCAACAAAAATTTTATAATTTTTTTGGACCTACAAATAATTTACCTAGTTTTGAAATAATATTTTATTATAATTGCGATAAAAATAAATTTTTGAACCTAAGTAATGATAAAGATAAAAAAATGAACATATCTATAGATAATCTTATAAATGAAAAATTTGAAACTTATGTAAGTAATATTAAGCTTGAATTTGGGGAGCTTAGGCAGGAATATTTAAATCTTAAGAATAGTGTTAAACGTAACAAGACTATTGAACAATTACTTAATAACGAAAGGAAAATAATATATGCTCAACAGCTTAATACACTATTGAATGAATTATTTGAAAGTAACCAATCAGATTCATTATTTATAATTGCAGGAAGAAGTGCAACAGTAGGTTATTCTGATTTCTTTGAAAGATATTTATCGGAAAGTATTCAAAGTAGTTTAAAACAAAATATTGCGACTGGTAACTATGAACGTAGTTCACAAACTATAGATGAAACATTAATGCTAAAATTTATGGAAAAATTTGTAAAGGTAAAGGATTTTTTAAGAAAATTCGGAAATTTTGAAGGACTAATTAAGTATGAAGAAGACGAAAATACAAAACAAAAATTATATCTGATCAAAAATAAGATTAATGAAATACTGAAGGGAGAATATCGTATTGATAATTGGGGAGAGAAAATTGTATTTAAAAAAGAAATAGAAGAATATGTTCAGCTTTCTAATACTTCATCAGGACAGCAAGAATCTATTAGGATATTACAAGATATTTTTATTAACATTCTTGATGATGTAAAGGTATTAAGAATAATAGAAGAACCAGAAGCACATTTATTTCCTATTGCTCAAAAGCAATTGATTGAGTTATTGGCTTTAATGGTGAATCATAATGATGATAACCAACTAATTATAACCACCCATAGTCCCTATGTTCTCACAGTTTTTAATAATTTACTCTTCGCAAATAGAGTAGTTGAAAAAAATCCGTCAACAGAATCAGAAGTAGCACAAATAATTCCCCAAGATTCCTGGTTAAGTGCTAAAGATTTTTCTGCTTATTCTTTGGGAAATCAATCTGTTAGTGAGGATACTAATTATTGCGAACCTATCTTTAATCAAGAAAAAGGTACTATTCAACAAAATTATTTAGATATAGTTTCGGAAATTTTGGGTGGTGATTTTCAAGCCTTGTATAGTATTCACGCTAAAACTTTCAAAAGAAAATGAGTAAATTTGGGGATATTAAAGAACTTCTATCAAATACTTTTGATAATTTTCCCGATGTTCTGGAAATTGAAGTGAGATCGGAATTTTCCATCATAGACTATCAAGGACAGTCTTTTATTATTATCAATATAAATTCAGATGATGACACATTTACTATTAAACTAAATGGTGTTGACACGGTTGAAAATGGTTTTGATATCACTAAATTATTTAATGTAATCAATGCTAAAATGGTTGGTTTTATTCCTATTGACGGCAAAAAAGGACTTTTAGGATTTGGTGATTCCCATTGCGATTTTGTATTTTTTGATGAAAATGATTTTTGTTTTGTAGAGTTCAAATTAAATGCAACGAGTTTAAGAAAAGTAGATGCAAACCGCGATAAAGCTATTAAACAATTAACTAATACTATTGATTTATTTGATAAGAAATTAAATGGAAATTACGCGGATTTAAATTTAGAAGCTTATGTTTGTACTCCTGAATTTTACCCAAGATTTAATTCAAGCTGGATAGCATTTGCGAAAGATTTTTTAGAAGAGTATGGTTTTGAACTTTTTGAAATAAACAATAAAATCTGTGATTGAATAATATATTTAAAAGTAAACCCATTTCCAAAAAGCTGTTTTCTGATTTTTTCTCCTTGCGTTGGTGGTTTAGCAACTTAAGAAATTTTTAATTCTCATGCTGGATTGGGATTGTTACGTGGGAATACTGTAGGAAAGGCTAAACTATTAAACAAGTTTTTAGTCCAAACTCAGAAGTAAACCTTCTACATTTCCCCCAGGTACTACATGAGAGAAAAAATTGACGCTTTAACACAAAATTTGGCTCATACCATCGTTGGTAAACATGAAGCTATACGCTTAGTGATAGTAGCTGTACTGGGTGGTGGTCATGCTTTATTAGAAGATGTCCCTGGTGTCGGTAAAACCCTTTTAGCCAAATCTCTAGCTCGTTCTGTAGATGGTAAATTTCAACGGTTACAATGTACCCCTGACTTACTCCCTACAGATATCACCGGCACAAATATTTGGAATCCTAAAACTGGGGAATTTACATTTCTACAAGGTCCTGTATTTGCTAACGTCCTCCTAGCGGATGAAATTAACCGCGCTACACCCCGTACCCAGTCAGCTTTACTGGAAGTAATGGAAGAACATCAAGTCACAGTTGATGGTGTTTCCCGTCTAGTTCCTCAGCCATTCTTTGTAATTGCTACCCAAAACCCCATTGAGTACCAAGGGACGTTTCCCCTCCCAGAAGCGCAAATGGACAGATTTATGCTGTCTTTAAGTTTGGGTTATCCTTCGGAATCTGAAGAAATGCAAATGCTGCAAAATCTGCAAGCTGGTTTAAAGGTTGCTGATTTACAGCCTTGTATTACTTTAGAAGAAGTCCAAGCATTACGCCAAGCTTGTTCCCAAGTCAAGGTAGAAGCATCTTTGCAACAATACATTTTAGAATTGGTGCGGACTACTAGACAGGATGAAGAAATCACTCTTGGTGTTAGTCCTCGTGGTACTGTAGCTTTACAAAAAGCCGCTCAAGCTTTGGCTTTTATTTTAGGTAGGGAATATGCTCTTCCTGATGATGTTAAGTTTCTCGCACCGCACGTTCTTTGTCATCGTCTGATTCCTAAAGGGGGACGCAATGCGAAAACTATAGTTGAACGGTTATTACGATCTGTGCCTATTCCTTAATATAAAATATTACGGGGGGTACAACATCCCAAAAACCTATACCCTCTTCGTTTTGACTTTTGACCAGGAATTTTAGATTTTAGATTTTGGATTAAAAAAATTGGGCTCTTGCGTCTCTTTTATGGTGATTGAGGATTGATGATAACAAAACCCTTACGGGACAAGGGTTATAAACAATTGTTTCCATATTTTCAATGAAATGCCTACACAATAAGGCTTTCAATGATTTTGAACCAGGTTTTCCATAAAAATAACCGAAGAACCAAAAATTGGTTCTACCCCTCCCTTGATGATATTTTCGGTAAAATATGGCTTAAACTATGGCTCTGATTGGATTTTAGGGTTTAATTTTCTCAAAAATAGGCGATTACTAGTAGTCTGTTAACCCGAAAATGACAGGTGAAGGCAAGCAGGGGAGGGAAGAACAGAAGTTTTTTCCGATCATTACCCGTCAAAATAAATTTGACGAACTACTAGGTCGCGCTTTGCGATCGCAGATTAATTTGAATCAAAACCATATACAGCAATGGTTATGGATACCTAATCAGGATGTTTGATCACAAGGAAAGCGGTAAAACCATTATTACTAAATAACACATGACCAAAGAACGCAAAAGAGCCGACCAAGACAGTCCCTGGAAAGAAATATTAGAAGCATACTTTCCCCAAGCAATGCAATTTTTCTTCCCGCAAACAGCCGCATTAATTAACTGGGAAATACCCCACGAATTTCTAGATAAAGAATTTCAACAAATAGCTCGCAACGCTGAACAAGGAAGAAGATATGCGGATAAATTAGTCAAAGTGTGGCAACACCAAGGAGGAGAAATTTGGCTGTTGATACATATAGAAATTCAGGCAAAATCTGAAGAACTCTTTCCTGAAAGGATGTTCTCTTACAACCTACGAATTTTTGACCGTTTTGGCAAACCTGCCATTAGTCTTGCTATTTTATGTGATGCAGATCCCAAATGGCGACCAAACCAATACAATTATAATTATCCTGATACCAGGTTAAACTTTGAATTTGGTACAGTCAAATTGCTAGATTACCAAAACCGTTGGACAGAATTAGAAGCCAGTGATAATCCTTTTGCAACGGTGGTAATGGCACATTTAAGAACACAACAAACCCGTAAAAAACCACAAGAACGCAAAACCTGGAAATTTAGCTTAATTCGCCGATTGTATGAACAAGGATTGCAAGAAAAGGATATTCGTAACCTTTACCGTTTTATAGACTGGGTTATGATTTTACCAAAGGCATTAGAAGCAGAGTTTTGGCAAGATTTTAAACAATTTGAACAGGAGCGAACTATGACTTATATTACTACAGGTGAGCGCATTGGCTACGAGAGAGGAATAGCAGAAGGTAAACAGGAAGGTGAGCAAAATCTTGTGGTTCGACTACTACAAAAACGGGTAGGAAATTTACCGGAAGAAATTAGGAAAAAAATTCAAACTCTTTCTTTAAATCAGTTAGAATCCCTCGGTGAAGCATTGCTAGATTTTACAGCTATTGAGGATTTATTCAACTGGTTAGAATCTCATCAGTAAAAATATGTATTGCGGGCAATATGCCCGCAAAAAGTATACAAAATAATCCAAATTAAATCCAGCACAGCTTATTTTTATCCCTTGGGTTGAGGCAAAAAACAACATTATTTGATTTTATTTTTGATATTACATTTAGAAAGGTATTTAACGGTATAACTAGGTTTATTAATTACAGAAAATGCCGCAAGATTTAACTTTAATCCATAGCTTACTTCTGTTCAGCACCGCGTTCATTGCCGGTGGACTCAATGCTGTCGCGGGTGGTGGTAGTTTCATTACATTTCCTACCCTAATATTTACGGGTGTCGCACCAATTACCGCTAATGCTACAAATAATACTGCTTTGTGGATAGCAGCGATCGCTAGTGCAAGGGCATATCGTCAAGATTTGAATATTGAAAAAAGACAATTATTATTACTAGCCGGCACAAGTTTAGTTGGTGGTGTGATTGGTTCTGTAGCTTTGTTATATACATCACCGGATGTGTTTAAAAAGATGCTGCCCTATTTATTACTATCAGCAACATTAATATTTACATTCAGTGAATCTCTAAAAAGCTGGCTGCAACTTCAGAGTAAAAATGATATTTCTGCACCGCCACCTTTATTGATTCTCCTAATTTCTCAATTAGCAATCTCTATATATGGTGGTTTTTTTGGTGCGGGTGTAGGCATTTTAATGTTGGCAACTTTAACCTTTTTAGGGATTAAAAATATTCACTCTATTAATGCTTTTAAAACTTTATTAGGTAGTTGCATTAATGGTGTGGCTATTATTCCCTTTATGTTCGCTAATTTGATTGCTTGGCATCAAGTTATTATAATGGCGGTTGGTGGTTCTCTGGGTGGTTATTTATGCGCTCATTTTGCCCGCAGACTAGAACCTAATTTGGTGAGGAAATTTGTGATAGTGGTGGCTTTTGGGATGACTACTTACTTTTTTATTCATGGTTAAGCAGGTGGATACAATTATACTGAAAACGGCTTATCTGTTGCCTTCCACAACCGCCAGGGAATAAATTCCCTGTCTCATAGCTCAAGTCCGTTGAAACGGACTAAGTAGGTGAACACAATAAGGGACTTCCAATTAAAAAAATACCCAAAAATTTCTTGTGGTGCGGGACGAAAAGCCGGCTAATCATCAAGGACGGGCAGGATGCCCATCCCACAAAATTGGGTAATTTATTTTTTGGTGTTCCGTTAAGGTTTGCTGATAGCGTAGCGTGGCGTAAGCCATAAAAGTTATCTGTGAGGGCTAGAAGTATGGCTAACGGCTATGCCTTCGGCACACTACGTAAACGCTATCAGGAGGTAGGGGCGCAGGGCCTGCGCCCATTCAGGAGTATGGCTAACGCCACGCTGCGCTATCAGGAGGATTTAGAAGAAGTTAGAAGTAATATCAAGTCTGGAAAATTGAGCGATTTATATATTTTGATTTTCCTCCGCCCACCTACTTAATATATTTTCCTAGTATGTCACTATAAATACTAAATGGACGGGCTAGAAACTTAGCTCACAATAATTGTATGACTTGTGGGAGGGGTGTCTTGTCTGTGCAAATATTAATTAAATATAAAACTATTGATTTTGTGACTTTGATTACAGTTTTTCCTATCTGGTAACGCTTGAATGAAAAAATAAACAAGACTATCTCACGGATTACACCATAGGGATCACGGCTAATCTAAGAAAAGTTAGATCTAAAGTAAATTTATATATCTGAGGCATGATGATAAAAACTATCAAGTTTAAGATAATGACCAAAGATATCAACTTTTTTACATTCACAATAATTAAACAGTTTTTTCGCTTTTTCTCAAAAGTTATTAATTTCAGGGGTTTTAAAATGCAAGCATCACAAAAGATTCATTGCCCAAATTGCGGTAGTGCGGCTGAACGTCACTATATTGCTGATAGTCAAGTTACCAGAACACAATGTCCTAGTTGCGATTATTTGATGATCACTTGCACTCGCACGGGTAAGGTGATTGAGGCTTATGCACCAGGAATTTATGCTAGGAAATAATTGACAATTTTATTGACAAATTACCTTTTTGTTGTTCTTAATTGTCCACAAGCAGCATCGGCTTCTAAACCGCGAGAATAACGGACACTGACGGCGGTATTTTGTTGTTGAAGAACGTTGACAAAGGCTTCGATTCGGTCGCGGGTTGGTCTTTTGTAATCTACTTCTTCTATGGGATTGTAGGGGATTAAGTTAACGTGACTTTGAAATCCTCGCAGACGTTTTGATAGTTCTAAGGCGTGTTCGGGTAAGTCGTTGACTCCAGCGAGAAGTATGTATTCAAAGGTAACTCTGCGTCCAGTTATTTCTACGTATTCTCGACATTCTGCAAGTAAGTCTTCTATGGGGTAGGGTTTAGCACTGGGAATGAGTTGTTCCCGTAATGCTTGGTTGGGTGCGTGGAGGCTGACAGCGAGGGTAATTTGCAGTTGGTGTGCAGCGACTTGCAAAATGCGATCGCGGATGCCTACAGTAGATAGTGTAAGCGATCGCGCCCCAATTCCCATATCTTGATTAATAGATTTAATCGCTGAAATCACATTTTCCGTATTCAACAATGGTTCACCCATGCCCATGAATACCACATTACTCACCCGTTCTTGAAAATCTTCTTGGACAGTCAGGACTTGATCAACAATTTCCGCACGGGTAAGATTACGCTTATAGCCACCTTTCCCAGTCGCACAGAAATCACAAGCCATTGGACAGCCGACTTGAGTAGAAACGCAGACTGTTAACCGTTTATCACTGGGAATACCTACCGTTTCCACAATTTCCCCGTCAGTCAATTTGAGGAGATATTTGACGGTATCATCGGGGGCAACAGAACGGTAATGTAGAGAAGAACGACCTATGGGAATATCTGCAACTTCCAAACGCCAATTTTTCGGAAATACAGAAATATCAGCGAGCGATCGCACACTCTTATTATAGATCCAATCATGCAATTGCTTACCCCGATAACCGGGTTGTCCCTGCTGCTGTACCCAAGCAGTTAACTCCGTCACGGAAGCACCAAGGAGAGGGGGAAGAAGTTCAGATTTAGTGGAGTTAGGAGAATCTAGCTGAGATACAAACGGCGTAGCAGACATAAGAAATCACAATTTGATGCTAATTTTCTATTCTACTATATTGTTTTTGGGTATTGCTGAATTGAGGTATGAAAATCAAAAATTCCCTTTCTGAAACTCTTAATCTTTGCGCCTTTGCGCCTTGGCGCCTTTGCGTGAGACTAACTCATACTTTCATTCACCAACGCCTGTTTTTGTTTCGCGCAATCTCGCTGAGAGATCCCACAGGGTAGGGGCAAAGAAGCAAAGGAAGAAATTATTCATCCGTCTTCATCTGCGTTTATCTGCGTTTATCTGCGGTTAAATATTCTATATTTACGGGGAGACTTCTAAGGTAATAATAGTAACCTCTGGTGGACAAAATAACCGTCCGGGGAAATAAGTTCCTAAGCCTCGATTTACATATAATTGATTATTTCCCACTTGATGTAAACCCTGTGACCATTGCCAGTGGCGTAATATAGAATGGGTTTTCCGTAAAAATGGTAATTTACGAAGAATTTTTTTGGGGATTTTTTTGATTATTTTTGCATAGTAAATCATAGCGGGTCCCCGACCAGGAATTACAATTTGTCCACCGTGACTATGACCGGATAATTGTAAATCTACTCGCCATTTTTTGAGGATTTCGGCTGTATCTGGGTGATGAGATAAGACAATCCGAGGTGTAGTCGAATCGAGTTGATTCATAATTGCTTCTGGATTAAATTCTCGTGAATAAAAATCCGCTAATCCCACTAAAGGTAATTTTTCTCCCAAGGGGTAAGCAATTTGATTCCAAAGTACATTAATCCCCACATTGGTTAAAGCATTTGTAATTTCTAATTTTGAATTGGGATAATAAATATCATGATTGCCAAGGATAGCATAGACACCATAGCGACTTTCTAGATTTTTTAGTCGTGATGCTAGTTGGTGAATTGGTTTAGCGATTGTGTTAACGTAGTCGCCAGTTAAAATAACTAAATCTGGTTTTGCGGCATTACTAACGGCAATTGCTTCTGTTAACATTTTTTCTGATAATAGACCATTATCATAGTGAAAATCTGACATTTGTACCAGCTTTAATCCTGCTAGTGATAGAGGTAAGTTGGGGATTTTTACTGTCAATTTTTCTGTACTCAAAGCTCCAGTTAATAATTTGTGCATAATAATTCCGTAGTTTGGGTTAATGCCGGGAAACCCAACATTTTAAACCTTGGTTGGGTTGCTGTCGCTGAAACCAACCGACAATTATCAGAATATAATCGTATTTGTTTATACATTAACAAAAGATTTTGATATTAACTGTATCCAAAGAGTAATATATTTGAATACTCAGATCCCCGATTTCTTAAAGAAGTCGGGGATCTATGCTCTATCATTTTTTTATAGCTATGAGGAAACTAATCTATCTTGTAGTTTTGCTACCATTTCCGCACGAGTGGAAACGTCTAATTTACGGAACATCCTTTTTAAAGCTTGCTTGACAGAATTTTGAGTAATCCATAATTTAACGGCTATTTCCCCATTAGTTAAACCTTGGGCTACTAATCTGGCAATTTCTAATTCCCGCGCTGTCAGGGGACAATTACCAGCAGATGCAAAGGTTTTTGGTTGTGCTTGGAGTGTGGCCATTTTCGCCGACAAATGTAAACAAACTGCACTTAAATCAGCTAAATCATTACTATCAAAAGGCTGACTTCCGGGGTCACGAGCAAAGTTTAAAGTCCCCACTAATTGACCATTACAAACTATAGGACCAGTCATTACGTGTTCGTGACGAGTGCAATAGTTTTTCCAGTCTTCCGGGGATAAAATTAATTGCTCATGGGTGGGGGCGTGACGTTCAACAACATAGCGCCCAATAGGGTTAGCTTCTAAGCAGACAGCGGGAATTTCGGGAATTTCAATTTGAGTATCTAATTGGTCATCTAGGAGATCAATACCCCAATGTTGTACTGCAAAATGGTCGCCAATGGTATCCATGAGAGCTAGTTTTAATTCTTGCTCATTTTGGACATTGGCGATCGCTTGGAAAATGGCGTGGAGAGTTTTAGCCATAAGTGTACCCATTTGGGGTCTATGCGAACCTCGATAATTACCTCTATGCTAATACCAGCAACGATAAAAAGCTATTTTAACTTGTAACCAGAGGACAAGCACGATGACAGTTACTCAAATCTCAGCCCAAGAACTTTTTCAGGCTGCCTATCAAAACCGTTATACTTGGGATGAAAATTTCCCTGGCTATACCGCAGATATTACTTATAAGTATGATGACCAAGTGATCAAAGGTCAAGTGCGGATTGATGCCAATATGAAGGCAGAAGTTCTGAATGTGGAAGACGAAGCTGCTAAAAAAGCCATTCACGGACAAGCTTGGGAAATCGCCGTTCACCGCGTCCGTCGGGCGTTTGAACAAACTCACGGCGCAAATACTTTTAGATATGGTAGCACTGACGCAACCGGTGCAGTAGAACTTTTTGTTGGTGGAAAGTCGGAAGGAGATAAGTACAAAGTGCGTAACAATGAAGTTTGCCACGTTCACCGTTTAATTCACGGTACTTTTGTGACTATTGACACTTTCAGCAGTCACGATACTGGAGAAGGATATCTTTCTCACACCTACAATTCTGTTTATCATGACCCCGAAACTGGCGCTCAAAAGGGCGGTAAAAGCGATTTTACTGATGAATATGAAAAGGTAGGAAATTACTACATTCTCAACCGTCGGGAAATCCGCACGGAAATCGCAGAACGTATTTCTATTCAAGATTTCATCTTTTCTAACATTGAGTTGTTAGGTTAGATTTTTGAGTAGTCTTTGACAATCTCATTTTTAAGTCTCTATCTTGAACCCACAATGATTACATACACGGGTTCTAGTTGATAGGGACTTTTTGACTTTTTGTCTGATAGCGAAGCGTGGCGCAAGCCATATCAGGATTTCCAGGATTTAAGGATTTACAGGATGAAAAATACTGTAAAATATGTAATAACGAAAGGCAAATCGTTCTCTATTTTCATTATTTTTCTTCCAACTCACCCAAATTAATAATTTCCGAATCATAAAACATTTCTGCCACAGTTGGAGAATGGGTGGTGAAAATATATTGATTATTTGATTCATCCTTTCGTAAAACTTGAATTAATCTTTTTTGCCAAGCAGGATGTAAATGTAGTTCAACTTCGTCAATAAGAACAATAGAATTTTTAGCGGTATCTGCTGCTAAACCAACTAAAATTCTTAAAATTTGATGTTCTCCTGAACTCATTTGTAATAAATCATATTCTACACTCTTTCTTTTGAGAATCACAGTATCAGAATCGGGACCTGACTCTAAACCTATTAATTCTGAAGGAAAACAAATTTTATTAAATAATCTTTGAACTCTTTTCCAATACGATTCACCATATTTTTCCTCGTTCCATGTTAAATCTTTACGGTAATATTGATTTAACCATAATAAAACATCGCTATGTGCATTTTGATCTTCCTGATTTTGTTTATTAAAACTCTTAAATAATCTTACAGTACGTCTTTGATCTAAATAGCAAACTCCGCCAATTCTATCAAATATTTGTGAAGTTTGACGATTTTTAGATATTGCCTGAGAAGCTCTACCTCTTGCACCTAAAACTTTAATAGAATTTCCAGGTGAAATATCATAATCACATAAATTCTTTGTATTTAGTTTTCTATTTGGATAATACCAAATAACTTTTGCTGGACTTTCTAAAGGTGGAACTGGGTTTGATAAATCAAAGTTTTGGTCTAATTCAAGTGATGAATAAACATCATTAATAGCTTCAGCTTCATCTCTTTCAATAGAATATTCAAATGCAATTTGAGCTATATTTCCTCTACATCTAACTAATTGTTGCACATTATATTCTAAACCTTCTCTTAAGGATGGAGTTTTTGGATTTTCAAAGACTTTAACTACAACATGAATGGCATCTAAAATGGAAGTTTTCCCAGAACCATTAGGACCAACAATTAAATTTATAGGTCGAGGACGACTAAGTAAATCGGTAAAATCTAAAGAGATATCGTTAATAGCACGAAAGTTTTTTATTTCCAAGGAGTGTAGTTTCATATAAATATTTTTATTTTCAAACTATAGGCAATGTGAATTGTCAAATAAAGCATAAGTTTGTAGTGAGAGTTTTTGATATGTTATTTTTAGCGGAAAATATGGACGAAATCCAGCTTCACCTAACTCAGAATTAACGGTAATAAAAGGATATATTTCAGGATTAGTCATTGTTTTGAGATTTAGCTGCTTGCAAGACTTCTAACATGGTATTTGCAGCCTCAAAGGCATCATAAGGTGACCAAACTGGATAAGATTGATCAGGTTTAATTAAGTTAGTTTCTTCTTGAGCTAGTTCAGATATCAAAACCTGCATGATGTACAGTTTATCTGCACGACTGAGAGTGTGTAAGCTATTGAGAATTTCTGTAGAAACCATGTAAAAATCTCCGGGATTTTAAAGAGCGATCGCACGCTTGCCTCTTAGCTTATCGTAGTAGAATAGGAGGAGTGATCACTTTTTGGGCTAATTTTTTATTTCCCGTCTGCAATATCTTTTTTATTAGTTCACCACTAGATAACATAAAAATAAATATATGCCGACTGTCCACCATCTTGTAGTAATAGGAGAAATGCGCTAGTCTAACTAGTTGGGCTATATATCTCAAAAATAGGAGAGAAATGACTGTCAGTATTGCTACTGTGGATTTATTTTGTGGTGCTGGAGGACTAACTCATGGATTTGAGCAAGCAGGTCTTCCGGTAAAAGTTGGGTATGATATTGATCCTGCCTGTAAGTTTCCTTATGAACATAATAACAAAGCGAAGTTTATATTACAAGATATAGAGAATCTTAGCGGTTCTGATTTAGCAGAGCATTTTTCTGGAAGCAGTATAAAAATCTTAGCAGGATGTGCGCCTTGTCAACCATTCTCTAATTATTCAAGACGTTATAATGACAAACAATCTAAATGGAAACTTTTACAAGATTTTGTCCGTTTAGTCAAAGAATCTGAACCAGATATCATTTCTATGGAAAATGTGCTTCAGTTAAAATATCATGCAGTTTTTCAGGAATTTATTGAGAATTTAGCAAATTCAAAGTATTATATCGAGCCTTATGAAGTTAATTGTCTAAATTACGGAATCCCTCAATC
Organism: Anabaena sp. WA102; assembly: GCF_001277295.1. Classification (NCBI taxonomy): domain Bacteria; kingdom Bacillati; phylum Cyanobacteriota; class Cyanophyceae; order Nostocales; family Nostocaceae; genus Anabaena; species Anabaena sp. WA102. Next base: position 2,418,525 of record NZ_CP011456.1, read on the forward strand.
TCGAAGACGTTTAGTTTTACTTGCTTCAAAATTTGGTAAAATCAATTTAATTCCACAAACTCATAATAAAGAAAGATACGAAACGGTTAGAAAAACTATTGCATATTTAGAACCACTAGCTGCGGGTGAACAATCTAAAACTGATAAACTCCATTTATGCAGCAAATTGTCTAACCTTAATCTTAAACGTATTCGGGCTTCAAAACCTGGAGGAACTTGGCGAGATTGGCCTCCAGAATTAATTGCTAAATGTCATACAAAAAAGACTGGTAAAAGTTATTCTAGTGTATATGGTCGCATGGAATGGGACAAACCTGGACCCACTATCACAACACAATGTTTTGGCTTTGGTAATGGTAGATTTGGACATCCTGAACAAGATAGAGCTATTACATTGAGAGAAGCAGCATTACTACAAACTTTTCCAGCAAATTACCAATTCATAGCTCCTCATGAAAATTTAGCAGCTATTTCTATAGGAAGATTAATTGGTAATGCTGTTCCTGTTAAATTGGGAGAAGTTATAGGGAGGAGTATTTTGGAGCATCTCCAATAAATATGTCAAATTTATCTATTGTCCGAATGTAAATACTCTTGGTTATCTAAATAATTTTCAATGTTTATCAATATCTGTCTAAGATATTCTACCACTTCGTCTTTAATCTGTACAATATCTCCAATTGTCACAGTTCTACCAACACTTGCAAATGATTTATTACCATGTGCTAAATCATTCCTTTTTTCCATAACAGCATCTAAATTTTCACCATGCTTTGTTTTAGTATAGTCAGTATGGCAAGAAAATCCATATTCCCTTGCTGTTTTTGCAATTTTATCTCTATTAACATTACCTGAAAATAATTTTCTCCTATTAAACCCTGCTTTAATAATATCAGTAGAAATATCCGTTATTCTAGAATGAACATCATCAGGAGATCGATTCTTAAAATTATAAAGCACTATCTTCTTAACTTCGATTCTAACAGAATCAAAAGAAACTCTCCTGCTCTTTAGCTCCTCAAAAATAGCTTCTATAGCATTACGCATAGTTGATTCTACTAAATTATAGAGAAGTAAAAAACCATTAGCTTTGAGAGTTATTACTAGTTCAGGATCAATAGGCTTAACTGTCTGATCTCCGTTCTCTTCTAATACTGTTAACTTAGTATTTTCCGCAGTTAATTCTTTCAGAAAGTTGAAGTATTTATTCACCTCTTCAACACGGGTATTGAAGTCTAAAATCACCGTTTGCATAGTAAATTATTTCAAAATTTGATCACGAACATATTCAATACGAGCAATTACTTTAGGTTTGGAATTACTTGAGTCCGAGGTAGTATGTGTTTTAAACTCTTGTGAATCTAACCATTTCATTGATTTTGGTACCAAATCACTGTTCTCTCTCAAAGCAAGTGCAACACCTACAGAAATAGCTTCAAATCTAATTCTTGGTGTTCTGACATGACCTGTTCCCTTGGTAAATCCATTTGGTATATATTTTTCGACAAAATCTAACATTCTATAAAATTCATTTTTCATTTCCTCTTTGTTTATTTCATTGTTATTATGTTCTTTTAGATATTCATCCAGAAACAGATCAACTCGATGACCAAAATTCTTATAATTATTTAGATATGCAAAAAAACGTAACACAAATTCCTCTCGTTCTCGTTTAAGTTTAGCAGCATCTGATAATGGGCATAGTTGATCGAATTTAGGATATTTAGCTAATTCTTCAAGAATTTTAACAAACGGACCAGGGGATACACCTCTACGTATCTCCATGTCATTCAATGGCACACTACCTGTGTTGATGCGTTCAAATAAGTCTCTCCGTGTTTCTTCATCGGCTTTATCAGTCAATACAATCATGCGAAGATTAGCTCGATTGAAGCGTCTTTGTCTTGCAAGGGGTAAATCTTTGAATTTGAAGTTATTGAGTTGTGTCAATTTTTCTAGTCCAGATAGCTTTAGCTCATTATTAATAAATCTACGTAAAGTACGAATACGTTGAGTACCATCAACAATTTCTAGCCGAGCTAAATCATCAATATCATAATCTTTCGGTCGCAAATCAGCAACAAAGATATATGGAATTGGGAGTTCTAGCATAATAGATTCAATAAACTTTGACTGTCGAGCTTCTTCCCAAATCATGTGTCGTTGATAGTCTGGTATATACAACTCACTGGTGTCATCCTCTAATCCCTCTGTATATTTCTTGACTAGTACCTCTACTGGGTATTCTTTGGTGTCATAGTCAACTACTTTCTGTTTTTCCCGAATTTCCATTTCCGCAGCTTGTTTTTGCTCATCAGTAATTTCTATTTCTGGCGGTATATTTTTTGGTTTTGCCATTTGGCTCTCCAGCTTGAATGCAATGGTTTTATTAGGATAATATCACATTCTCAAAATGAGAATTGCTGCGATCGCTAGGTCGTGCTATCTTTAATTCCTTCTGTCCCGTAAGGGATACGAGACGCTATCGCTACCAACTACCCAATAAGCGGTAAAATGTTGAAGGTTTATAATGTATAGGTGAAATTGTTTACCAACATACCGGGAACTAAACTTCCTCCTAATTGTCGGCTTCCGTAAGTTCCGACTTCGGGAATAAATTCTTGGAAGTTGGTTAAATCAACGAGATTTTCTGCACCCCAAAAACGATAGAGACTTTCATCAAAGCGCAGGTTGGCTATGGGGGCAATGATTTCGCCGTTTTCTACCCAAAAGCACGCATAACGAGTCATTCCTGTAATTCTGCCAGATGGGCGATCGCTCCAATTCAAATAATGTAAATTAGAAACATATAATCCTGTATCTAAACTGGGTAAAATCTGCTCAAAAGCCAAATTACCAAGGCTGATTTCTGGAGAACGTAATGTTTCTGAACCATTCGCACCATTAGCAGGTTTATTATATTCCTTCGCAGTGCGAGAATTAACTAAGCTATTAATTAAAATCCCTTTTTCAATTAATGTTAATTCCGGTGCAGCTATTTCTCCCAAATTATTAAATCTGGGAACTAAACCACTTTGAAAATTTTCTTTTAATGTGAATTTTGGGGAAAGTTGTTTTTCTTGACGTGATAAAGCAGCTAAAGCACTATTACCTTGTTGAATATCAGCTTCACTGATAGCACCCCAGGAAAGCATACCCAATAATTCAGCCACCGCAGCCGGAGCAAAATAAGTTTTATATTGTCCTTTGGGTAATTCTTTAACTGGACGAGATAGCATTTCTATTTGCTGTTTCCCATCATTTATTTTAGCTAAATAAGCAGCTTCATTCCATTCACTTCCGGCAAAAGTTCCTTTTACAGCTTGTCCTGATGCCATAAATAAGGAATAATCTAAGTTAAATGAATCAGTCACAAACCAGTGTTTTTGTCCGCTAGAATCACCATAACCTCTGATAACAATTCCTCCAGCATACATTCCCGTAAAATCTAAATTAGTCACAGTTTCGAGGATACTGGGAACTAATATTTCTGGAGTTAATAATTTACCAGTATTAATTTCTCGACTGCTATTATTTCCTGATGGTAAAACCAAATAAGGATCAATTGGTAATAATGGTAATTCATCACGTAATTCTTGTAAAGCGGTGGATGCTAATTCCCAATCTACGTCCCAATTTCCAGTCAAGGGAAACTGACGAGAACTACTGCGTTGATTAGCCATTAAGGTCAATTGAATCGAACCATCATGAACACAACCTGTTTGTCTCACTTTCGCAGAATTAAAGCGGGTAAATTGACTGCTTTCGCTGCTAAGTCTGACGGTGAAATGTTCATGTTCTGCTTTTTTATTCAGCAGAGTTTCGATGAGTTGATTAAAAGTTTTTTCTAAAGTTGATAATTCTTCAAGTTTCATGGTTTAAATTGTATCTGGATCAATATTTAATTCTCGCAATTTTGCGGCTAAACGTTCTGCTCTTCTAGCTTCCCATTCGGCTCTTTGGGTTTCTATTTTTGCTCTTTGGGCTTCTATTTCGGCTCTTTGCATTTGTATTGCTGTTTTTTTAGTCTCCTCTTCTGCGGTTTCTTCCGGTGTAGGAACTAACTCTCCTGCTGGGGTAAAATACCTTAATAGTCCTTGGTTAATTCCTAAGTATAAACCTAACTGTTGACTCCATAAATGTCCTTTTTCATTGGGTTCTAAAGGTTGATATTTATTATCTACTAAATGAAAACCTGCAAATTCTAGTGTATAAGGGTCAAACCAAAAGTAATCCGGTGTGCGGAAAGTATTTTGATAAAGTTCTTTTTTGTATTCTCTATCAGTATTAGCTGTACTTGGTGAAAGAATTTCTAAAATGAAATTAGGATATTTACCATCTTCTTCCCACACTACCCAACTTTTCCGAGTTTTGCGTTCAGTTTCCAAGACGACGAAAAAATCAGGACCTCGGAAAAATTGTGATTTTTTTTGATTAGGACTATAGTAAATAGTCAAATTTCCCGCAGCATAGAAATCTGTTCTACCTTTCCATAACCATTCTAAACATTTGAAAAGTAAAATTATTTGTCGTAGATGTAGTTCTGTTTCCACGGGAGGTTCATCACTATATAAATCACTAGGAGGAAATATTACATCTGGGAAGATGTTTTCTTTGCATTCTAATTCTTGAGTAATCATCATGATATGATACCAAGTAGTTATTTATTGATTATAGCATTACGTAGGTTGGGTTGAGAAAACCCAACATTATATTATTCTTTTGTTGGGTTAAGCGACAGCGCAACCGAACCTACATGACTAAAGGGTGTTTTGTTTGTTTAATCTGTTGTATAAATTCGGTAGTATTCTGCTTAAATTATGAATCTAGACTTTTAAAACAACCTCCCAGGTTAAGCAACAGAGTAAATTAGCAACTGGATTAAATTGTATCAGGATCTATATTTAATTCCCGCAGTTTTGCTGCTAAACGTTCTGATTTTCTCGCTTCTTTTTCTGCTCTTTTAGTTTCCTGTTCTGCGGTTTCTTCAGGTGTGGGAACTAGCTCTCCTGCTGGGGTAAAATACCGTAATAGTCCTTGATAAATTCCTAAATATAAACCTAGCTGACGACTCCACAAATGTCCTTGCTGATTTTGTTCTAAAGGTTGATATTCTCCGTCTACTAAATGAAAACCTGCAAATTCTAGTGTATAAGGGTCGAACCAAAAGTAATCCGGTGTGCGAAAAGTATTTTGATAAAGTTCTTTTTTATATTCTCTATCTGTATTAGCTGTAGTTGGTGAGAGAATTTCTAAAATGAAATTAGGATATTTACCATCTTCTTCCCAAACAACCCAACTTTTCCGGGTTTTGCGTTCTGTTCCCAAGACAACAAAGAAATCTGGACCTCGGAAATATTCAGATTTTTTCTGATTAGGACTATAGTAAATGGTGAGATTTCCCGCAGCATAGAAATCATTTCTATCTTTCCATAACCATTTGAGACATTTAATTAAGAGCATAATTTGCTCTAGATGTAGTTCTGTTTCCACAGTTGGTTCATCACTATATAAATCACTTGGGGGAAATATTACATCTTGGGAGATGTTTTCTTTACATTCTAATTCTTGAGTAATCATCATGATGTGATACCAAGTAGTTATTTGTTGATTATAGCATTATGTAGGTTGGGTTGAGAAAACCCAACATTATATTATTCTTTTGTTGGGTTGCGCTGTTGCTTAACCCAACCTACATGACTTTGATGATTTGAATAATTAAATATTTTTGTCTGAATCAGGATGTCCAGGATTAAAGGATTTACAGGATTTTTGTTGGGATTTGGATTTTGATGATTTGAATAATTAAATATTTTTGTCTGAATCAGGATGTCCAGGATTAAAGGATTTACAGGATTTTTGTTGGGATTTGGATTTTGATGATTTGAATAATTAAATATTTTTGTCTGAATCAGGATATCCAGGATTAAAGGATTTACAGGATTTTTGTATGAATTTGGATTTTGATGATTTGAATAATTAAATATTTTTGTCTGAATCAGGATGTCCAGGATTAAAGGATTTACAGGATTTTTGTTGGGATTTGGATTTTGATGATTTGAATAATTAAATATTTTTGTCTGAATCAGGATATCCAGGATTAAAGGATTTACAGGATTTTTGTATGAATTTGGATTTTGATGATTTGAATAATTAAATATTTTTGTCTGAATCAGGATATCCAGGATTAAAGGATTTACAGGATTTTTGTATGAATTTGGATTTTGATGATTTGAATAATTAAATATTTTTGTCTGAATCAGGATATCCAGGATTAAAGGATTTACAGGATTTTTGTATGAATTTGGATTTTGATGATTTGAATAATTAAATAATTGTGTGTTTCTCAAAGATAGTTCATTCAGAAAACAATTGAATTCCATATATCCTGGGATACGCCACGCTATCAGGCTTTGTTATCATCATTGACAGAATTGGTAGATTAATAGAATTTGGTGATCATTAAAAATATTTAATCTCTTCATCCTGTAAATCCTTAAATCCTGGATATCCTGATTCAGACAATAAATATTTAATCTCTTCATCCTGTAAATCCTTTAATCCTGGATATCCTGATTCTGACATTATTCTGTAAATCCTTAAATCCTGGATATCCTGATTCAGACATTTTTATTATATCTTTTGTTGGGTTGCGTTGTCGCTTAACCCAACCTACATGACTGATATTTTCACGGCTTAATTAAAGATTCCTCAGACTGACGATATTTAGCAATTAATTTACGTCTTTTTAAGGGTGGATAAAGCAGCATGAAAAGTGTCGTTAAACCTGTTCCAGTCAGTGCTAACAAAATAAATGAGTTAAAGCCTATTATTATTCCCGTTCCCACACTAATTCCCAATCCTATACTACTCAATATGAGTAGTATTAGTATATTAGTAAACAAGTTTTTAGCCTCTTTAGCCATGTCCACAGCCAAAGTCACAGCCATAACCATACTTATAGCCGTAACCACACCCACAGTCACAGCCCAACCCACACCCACAGTCACAGCCCGACCCACAGCCATAGCGCAACCCACACCCCAACCCACACCCACAGCCATAGCCTCATTTCGACAGTAAATAAACGTTATACAGCCGCACACCACGCCGAATACATAATTAGATATTGCAAATAACTGGGAATACCAGGATGATTTAATCCTTTAAGTACCTGTATTTCTCGTGCGTGGGCTTCTGAACCAGACCAACTTGAACCCGCTTGAGCAAAACAAAACTGTTTGATTACTTCTGGTTGGTTTGTGTTAAGATTTGTTGCTAACCAAGTAATTCTACCACCTTCGCGGTTGCGTCCTAATTCTCTAATAACCTCATAGCCTTGTGCTTGAAAATCTGGGTAGATGCTCATACTTCTCAGAGGTAACAAGTATAGTAGTATATTTTAATTTTACCATAAGTAGGTTGGCGTTGAAAATTGTCGTTATGGCAAGGCAAAAGGCAAGAGGCAAGAGTGAAGAGGGTTTAGGCGATTTTACATTTCTTTACACAGTTTGGTTTTATTGTGTTCACCTACTTAATCTGAATTTAGACGTTTAAAACAACCTGTTAGATTAAGCAACAGAGTAACCTAGCAACGGGATTAAATTCTATCAGGATTTATATTTAGTTCCCGCAATTTTGCTGCTAAACGTTCTGATTTTCTCGCTTCTTTTTCTGCGGTTTCTTCAGGTGTGGGAACTAACTCTCCTGCTGGGGTAAAATACCTTAACAGTCCTTGGTGAATTCCTAAATATAAACCTAACTGTTCACTCCATAAATGTCCTTTTTCATTGGGTTCTAAAGGTTGATATTTATATTGATATGGCATCAAGTAGTTACTTGTTGATTGTAGCATTAATTCAAGATTAATAATATAATAATGTATTAATCTTTAATCTTTTTGTTGGGTTGCGCTGTCGCTTAACCCAACCTACTTTAACTCACCACAACCTAAATCAGAAAATTCATTAACCACCACCAAAAACTTCGACGTTTGCAAATGCACAAACGGGTGAACCATGTCCTACAGAAATGGCTTGATTTGGTTCTCCTTTACCGCAGAAAGGTGTGCCGTAAATTTGCCAATTAGTGTTATTTCCAACTTGAATTAAACTATGCCAAAACTCTGGTGTGGTGGCACGATAGTTAGGATTACGCAGGGTTTTGGTAAGTTTGCCGTTTTCAATTAATTTGGCATATTCACAACCAAATTGAAATTTATAACGTTGATCATCTATTGACCAAGAACGGTTAGATTCCATGTAAATTCCCTGTTCTATTCCTGAGATGATTTCTTCAAAGGTGGCGTTTCCTGGTTCTAGATTTAAGTTAGCCATTCTGTCTATTGGGGGACGATTCCAAGAACAAGCTCGCGCACAAGCAACACCGGGTAAATCTGCTCTTGCTTGACTTTCTAAACTGCCTAAACCACGTTGTAAAATGCCTTTTTTAATTACATATTCTTTGCTGGCTACTGCACCAGTATCATCAAAACCATAACTGGCAAATTCACCTGATACTGTAGGATCAAAGGTGATATTCATAAGGGGTGAACCATATTCTAATTTACCAAAATCATCTTTGGTAACAAAGCTACCGCCGGCATAGTTGCGTTCGTCTCCTAAAATGCGGTCAATTTCTAAAGGATGTCCGATACTTTCATGAATTTGTAGCATCATTTGATCTGGTGCTAAAACTAAATTAGTTTGGGTATTTGGACATTCTTCTGCTGTTAATAATTCTAATGTTTGTTCACCAACTTTTTGAACTTGATGCCATAAGTTATCGTGTTTAAACAGTTCCCAACCTCCTTGATAAGAGTTGGCGTGAGCGCCGTTGTTGCTACGTTGTTGGACAATTGCACCGTCTTGAGCGATCGCCCCAAAATGATGACTAAGAGATAAAATATTTTGATATACTTCTGAACCGTTGCTACTGACAAACCAAGTTTCTTTTTGATCTGTGCCGACTGTAGCTGTGGTTTGCACGATTTTATCGCTAATTTTGAGTTGCTGACAAATCTGAATGAGTAAATCGTTGATTTCTCCGGGAGTAATAGCGTTAAATGGTTCTAAACATGGTGAGTTATATTCACCAATGACTTGAGGACGGGTATTTTCACTAATTGGATATATCCACCATTTACTAGCTGCAATTGCTTGTTTATAGGCGATTTCCGCAGCTTTTTGTAAACTGGAGATATGTAAGGAGTTGGTAGCGGCATAACCTAAACAACCATTAACGATGACTTCGATCATTGCTCCCATATTCAATGATTTACCGTTGCTTTGGGGTAAACCATCACGGACAGAATGATCTGTAGAAGTTGTTTTTACGGCTCTGATTCCTACCCAATCTGCGGGGATATTTAAATGAGCAATTGCTTTTTTTAGTTCAATCAACATAATTTTTAATTTTTAATGCCACTTTGCGATACTATGGGACTTTAGTGGTTTAATATTACACTTTATCGCCTGTTTTTGAATTTGTAGAAAAACTGTTCATGTCGGAATTATTAGCTAACACTGGAACTATTGCGGCGATCGCTACTGCTGTTGTCCCTCAACAGGGTAGTGTGGGTATTGTCCGGGTTTCCGGTGATCTGGCAATGGCGATCGCTCACAGTCTATTTTACGCCCCAGGGCGACAAGTTTGGTCAAGTCATCAGATTCTTTATGGTTATATTCGTCAACCCCAAACTAAGCAAATTATTGATGAGGCTTTATTATTAATAATGAAAGCCCCCCGTTCTTTTACCCGTGAAGATGTGGTAGAATTCCATTGTCATGGGGGAATTATGGCGGTACAACAAGTATTACAACTATGTTTGGAAAATGGCGCAAGATTAGCTCAACCGGGAGAATTTACATTAAGAGCGTTTTTAAATGGTAGATTAGACTTAACCCAAGCGGAAAGTATCGCCGATTTGGTGGGAGCAAAATCACCTCAAGCTGCTCAAACGGCTCTAGCTGGATTACAAGGTAAATTAGCCCAACCTATCCGCAAATTACGGGCTAATTGTTTAGATATTTTGGCAGAAATCGAAGCCAGAATTGATTTTGAGGAGGATTTACCACCTTTAGATCAGCAGAGAATTATTGCAGATATTGAGCAAGTGACAGCGGAAATTAGCAAATTATTAGCCACAAAAGACAAAGGTGAATTACTGCGAACTGGTTTAAAAGTGGCGATAGTTGGGCGACCAAACGTGGGAAAATCGAGTTTATTAAATGCTTGGAGTCAGAGCGATCGCGCTATTGTCACCGACTTACCAGGAACAACCCGCGATGTGATAGAATCACAGTTAGTTGTGGGCGGCATTCCTGTCCAAGTGCTAGATACAGCCGGGATTCGGGAAACAGCAGATCAAGTTGAAAAAATCGGTGTAGAGCGATCGCATCGTGCCGCTAATGACGCTGATTTGGTATTATTTACCATAGATGCAGCCGCAGGTTGGACACCCGCAGATCAAGAAATTTATGAACAAGTAAAACACCGCCCGGTAATTTTAGTCATTAATAAAATTGATTTGATTTCAACAGCAGAACAAGAAACTTTACAATCTAAAATCCAAAATCCAAAATCCAAAATCGTCACAGCCGCAGCCATAAATCAAGGAATTGATAATTTAGAAACAGCGATTTTAGAAACAGTTCAACAAGGAAAAGTTCAAGCCGCTGATCTAGATTTAGCAATTAATCAACGACAAGCAGCAGCTTTAACAAAAGCGAAGATTGACTTAGCACAAGTGCAAATGACAATCACCGATAAATTACCCTTAGATTTTTGGACAATTGACTTAAGAGGAGCAATTCAAGCATTAGGAGAAATCACCGGAGAAGAAGTTACAGAATCAGTTTTAGATCGGATTTTCAGCCGTTTCTGTATTGGTAAATAGGATAATTGGCGTTGCTGATTAAGAGGATGAATTTTAGTCTCACGCAAAGGCGCAAAGACGCACTGAGGTTTGAGTTTTAAAGGTTCAATTTGGGAATTTCATACCTCAATTCAGCAACCCCGGATAATTTATTGTTAGCAGTTCCCGAATAAAATCTCAAAATGACTGTATTTTAGACAGTGGCTATTTCTTTGATGATGACATAAGGTTCAACAATCAGAGCATTAAATCGCTTCTCACGGTTGAGATTCCATTCTCCCACCTGATCTATTGTCGGTTTGGCTAATAATTGTTCATCTATCCAATGTTGCACTGAAAGAATATTATCACTAGCGATCGCTTCTCCCACATCTAATAAATCCAAATTCTCCGCTACCAAAATCACCGCATCTTTTTGGACATGGGGAATTAACCACTCCCATTCGGCTTCATCAAGATTTTGCTGTAATTTTTCCCGTAACTCCGACATAATTCCCCACTTTTTTAGTTATTATTTTGATTTTACAATATAAAATTATTCATAAGCTTTGAATTATAGAGAAACTAATAATTGTCAGAATCAGGATTTACAAGATTAAAGGATTTACAGGATTGCTATTTGATGGTTTATAGATGAGACTCATCTTACTTCATCCTCATCATAAATAAATAACCAATAATTAAACAATCACATCCTGCAAATCCTCAAATCCTGGACATCCTGATTCTGACAATCTAATAAATTTTACCTGCCCAAATCGTGCATTTCATTAATTGCCTTCGCACACATTTGAGTAACTCTTTCCAACTCTTCCTTATTAGTAGAACTGGGAGCATCAATTAACTGACCAATTCTAATAGTCAAAGGTACAGAACGGGGTAGAGAAGAACCCGGTTGTAAAATCTGCTCACTTCCCCATAAACTTACCGGTAAAAAAGGAGCTTTGGCCTTAGCTGCGAGGAGGGCTGCACCTCTTTTCGGGTCATGAATGCGACCATCATTCGTGCGTGTACCTTCTAAAAACACACCCACAGCCCAACCATTTGCTAAATACTCTAAAGCAGAACGAATTGCATTGCGGTCAGCACTGCCACGACTGACAGGATACGCGCCGTATAATTTAATTGCTTGTGCTAAAACAGGAACTTTAAATAATTCTTCCTTAGCCATGTACGCGACGGGACGACGGACACAACTAGAAACTATGGGAGGGTCAAAATAACTAGCATGATTACTAACGACTATGACAGCACCAGATTGGGGGACATTTTCTGCGCCATAAATCTTGCCCCGAAAGTATGCGTGTAATACGGGACTAACCACCGACCACTTAAAGGCGTGATACAGTGCCAAACTAATTAAGGGTTCACGAGTTCTAGTCACAGAAGATAGTATAAATAAAATAGAATACAAAAGTCAATCAATTTTGGATTTACGATTTTGGATTTTGGATTTACTCCACCCTCAAGTATGGAGCTTGGGGATTTTAGATTAGCGATTTTGGGATTAATTCCGCCCTGAAGGGGCGAGGCTTGTACCGAAAATTCCCAATCCAAAATCTAAAATCCAAAATCTAAAATTTTTCGGTCAGAATTCAGGAGTCAGAACTCATTTTAACCGCTAACTCCTAAATCTAACTGCTTATTTTTCCTAGATTAGTTGCCTAATGTTAAAGCCTGTTGTCCTTGAGGTGAAGTAGCATAACCTAAAAATGCTTGCACTCCAGCACTAGCAGGGTCTTTATAGACATAATACAGCGATCGCTTATAGGGATAACTAGCCGCCTCTGGAGTCAAGCCTTCAATAGCCACGACTCGCGCGGTTTGCTGATTAGCAACTTGAGCAAAAGTCGCATAGCCGATACCATCTGTTTTCAAAGCTTGAACTAAGGGAGTGGTCGCATCTTGGGGTAAGGTCGTAATGTTGGGTGTAGTCCCGAAATTAGCTCCTTTTAAGACTAATTCTTTAAAAGTTTGATGTGTGCCACTAATGGCTGGACGATTAATGACGCGGATAGTCGCAGATAGACCACCCACTGCTGACCAATTATTAATTTTTCCCTGAAATATATCTGCAATTTGACTACTGGTTAATCCTCTATTAAAGGGATTTGCCTTACCGACTATCAGAGCGATCGCATCTTGTGTTATGGTGACAGACTTCAATTTCTGACCTTGCTCCTGTGCTGTCAAAGGTCTAGAAGCCGCCGCAATATCCACTTTACCAGCCAATAGATCCTGAATTCCCTTATCAGTCCCATTCCCCACAGCCTCTACCTTCGTACCAGGAAACTGTTTCTCAAACCCCTTCCTGAGATTTTGGTTAATTGTCACCATACTCGTAGAACCGTCTATCTTTACAGTCGTACCACTGGCTACTGTCGTTGGTAACGGGAAAGCCGCAGAAGTGGGAGTAGTGGGAGTAGTTGTCTCACCAGCAGGGGAATTACTTTCTGGCTGCGTAGCTGTCGGATTTGGGGCAGGATTACGCATAAAAAACCACCAGTAACCACCACCCAAAAGCCCTGAAAATAGCAAAATAAACACAATAGGAGGTGGACCGCTTCTCTGACTCATAAATTCCTAATTATTCTGGTAATTGTTTAGATTGGGAATCTTGTAATCTTTGCAAACGACGAGCAACTTCGTCATCTAATGTCATACTTTCAATCTCAGCTTGCATTTTTTCGGCAGGATTTTCCGATAATTCCGCCAAAGCTTCCGTCTGTAAATTTCGACGTTCCACAGCCCCCTTAGCCTTTTCAAAATCACTCTTAGCAGAGCCAATATCAAACTCATTATTGACCTTAGCAATCATCGCCAGAGCTTCATTCACCTCTGACATATCCTTCATATTTTGCATATCCGCTTTGTAGCTTTCTAACTTCATGCGCTCACGGTTCAGCTTATCCTTAGAAGCCTTGACCGCCGTTTCCGCCTGTTTCACCATTTCCGCTAGTTTAGGCAAGATTTGCTCCGTTTGAATCGCCTTACTCATAGCCATTCGCGCACCTTCTTCATTACCACCTTTTTGAGCAACCATAGCTTGCTGCTCTAAGGTATTAAATTCTTTAATTTTTGCCTCATATTTATTCTTGGCAGTTTTATAAGCCCCTTCCTGAGCCGCAACCGCAACCGCCAATTTCTGAACAGCTTCCTGCATTGACTGAAGAGACTCTTCAGCAACTGCCACAGCCACCTTACCACCAGACTCTACAGGCATTCCCCATAACCAGTTCCAAGTTCCAACTATGGTTCTTCCTGCCCTTTCACCCATTATCCAGTAGACAGCTTTTTTCATAACCGAAAGTTATTTTAGTGAGAGTGGTTATGGTAATATTTTTACTCTAATATAGGCATACATAGCAATTGTTTGTCAATTTCTTTAAGTATATCTAGGAATCCTCAATGATTTCTGAGCAATATTTAAGTAGCGTAGGGTAGTCAATATCTACCAAAATCCGTCTAAAGTAGGCAAAAACCAAATATAGCGGTATGTACTTAAATGAAATACATCATAAGTCCCCTCCTTGCTTGCGGGGAGGGGGTTGGGGTTCTTGTATTTCACTCAGCTAAGAACTGCTATATATACATCCGGTTTGATGCAAAATATCCGTAGGGTGTGTTAGCGGTAGCTTAACGCACCAAATTCTTGAGCAGGGAAAGATGATCAAATATCTCTAACTTGTGAATAAATAACAAACAACAACAAGAGAAAAAATGCACAAAAAATACTCGATTAATTTTTAAGGAATGCTGATGATGACACTTGCACAAATTCAAAATCAAATCAAAAGCCAAGCCGCTAAAATCGCTGAACAGCAACAAGAATTATTGGACGCTCAAAAAGAATTATCTTTACTTTTAGAGAAGAAAAAAATTATGGAAGAACTAGCCAATGAAAAACTGAAAGAAGCAGCACAGCTATTAAGAGAAGCCCAAACTGATTTAGAGTGTACAACTGAGGAGATTTTAGAAATTACTAAATCAAAAATGATTAGCCCTGAATTAGAAGATCAACTTGATTTAGAACAAAATGGCAAAAATAGTTTAATTGTGGGAACTTTAGGATCTTTAGAATCCGTCGAAATTGATCTAGGTAAATCCGAACTTAGCCTACAAGAAGGTAAACAAGAATTAGTCAATGCCTTAACTGAAAAGATAGATGAGTTTGAATTTGCTTTATCCTGTTTACCTGTAGAAGAAAGAGATTGTGCTAGAGTTAAGCTACAAACTGTAATTGGTAATTTTGTAAATCAGTGATGAAGAGTTCACCGAGTCAGAATCAATCAGTCTGACTTCTTCTTTCTTTCTCCTAACTCCTACTTTTCTTAATTTATGAATATTATTGAAACCCTCAAAGCCGATTATGCTAGATTTCCTGAAAATCAAACTTACAGCATTTATGCCGACAATGTTTATTTTCAAGATGCTGTTTTCAAGTTTCGGGGAATTGAACTTTATAAATGGATGATTAAATTCATTCAAACTTTTTTCTTCAATCTGAAACTAGATTTACATAACATCCAATCTCAGGAAGAAATTATTAAAACTGAATGGACTATGAGTTGGAATTCACCATTACCCTGGAAACCCTATATTTCCGTTTCTGGCTGGAGTGAATTACGTCTGAATGCCGAGGGTTTAATTGTTTCCCATATTGATTATTGGCACTGTTCTCGCTTAGATGTAATTAAGCAACATTTCATTTCTGGGAAAAAACCATCATAATGTAAATAAATGTAAATAAAATCCAGGCATAAGGAATAATTGATGCGAGTAATTTTAATGACAGGGAAAGGTGGCGTGGGTAAAACCTCCGTTGCCGCAGCCACTGGACTCCGTTGTGCGGAACTCGGCTATCGGACATTAGTTTTAAGTACAGACCCCGCCCATTCCCTTGCAGATAGCTTTGACGTAGAATTAGGACATGATGCCCGTCTCGTTCGTCCTAACTTGTGGGGGGCAGAATTAGATGCCCTGCAAGAATTAGAAGGTAATTGGGGGGCTGTGAAACGCTACATTACCCAAGTTTTACAAGCCAGAGGTTTGGACGGCATACAAGCGCAAGAGTTAGCAATCTTACCGGGTATGGACGAAATTTTCGGACTGGTGAGAATGAAACGTCATTATGATGACGGAGAATATGATGTTTTAATTATTGACTCTGCCCCTACTGGTACAGCATTACGGCTGTTAAGCTTGCCTGAAGTGGGCGGTTGGTATATGCGTCGTTTCTACAAACCGTTTCAAAATATTTCCGTTGCCCTCAGACCACTGGTAGAACCTTTTTTCAAACCTATTGCTGGTTTTTCTTTACCAGATAAGGAGGTAATGGACGCACCTTATGAATTTTATGAGCAAATCGAAGCTTTGGAAAAGGTTTTGACTGACAATACTCAAACTTCTGTGCGTCTAGTAACCAATCCTGAAAAGATGGTAATTAAAGAATCTCTTCGCGCTCATGCCTATTTGAGTTTGTATAATGTAGCGACAGATTTAGTGATTGCTAACCGGATTATTCCTCAAGAGGTTACAGATCCATTTTTCCAAAGGTGGAAGGAAAATCAAGAACAATACCGCCAAGAAATTCATGACAATTTCTTACCTTTGCCAGTGAAAGAAGTTCCTCTCTACTCTGAAGAATTGTGTGGTTTGGCAGCTTTGGAAAGATTGAAGGAAACTCTCTACAAAGATGAAGATCCAACTCAAGTTTATTATAAAGAAACTACTCTCAGAGTTGTCCAAGAGAATAACCAATACAGCTTAGAACTCTATTTACCGAATATTCCCAAAAGCCAAGTGCAATTAAGTAAAACTGGAGATGAGTTAAATATTACTATTGGCAATCATCGCCGTAATTTAGTATTACCTCAAGCTTTAGCTGCACTGCAACCAGCAGGAGCAAAAATGGAAGATGATTATCTGAAAATTCGCTTCGCTGAATAGAAACTGGGGCGGGGAAACCCAGCCCATACTTAGAGGGTGTTTGAAAAGTTTTTAATGTATAAACAAACCCCTCTGGTAAACCTCTCCAGTATTAAATGTTATTCCTTTTCCCTCTCCTCTTAGGAGCTACGGTGTACACACAAGTTATCGAATCACCATTATTCCTCAAATTACCCCACCCTAACCCTCCCCTTGTAAAGGGGAGGGAACTAATTTTTCCGGTTTCCCCCCAAAGCATCGGGGGGATTAATGGGGGTAATTTAACTTGTGTGTACATGATAGCCTCTTAGGAGAGGGTTAGGTAGAGGTGCGGGGAGATGCTTTGAAACCCCCATTCCCTCGTAGGGAAGCAAGCAGTTCATCTTTTCTGTGGAGTTCTCTTAGGGACTTCCAATTAAAAAAATACCCAAAAATTTCTTGTGGTGCGGGACGAATTGCCTGCTAATCATCAAGGACAGGCAGGATGCCCATCCCACAAAATTGGGTAATTTATTTTTTGGTGTTCCCTTAGGTTATTTCTATCTGTAAATTCTTCAATGTCCTTTGCAAAAATTTACCCCATTCTGCTGCTAGGGGAACTTCTGTAAACGGGACACGAATTGATTTAGGAGTAGTTAATAAAAACTCTAATTCGATTTTGCGACCTTTTTGGGGAGGATTTTCTATATCTACTACATGATCATTGACTAAAAAGCGGATTTCTTGAACGTCCAATAAGGAAAAAGTTTCTAATTCAATGGGTCCTTTTGTGGTTGGTTTTCCCCAAGTGATATCATTACCTTTTTGAGCTAATACTGCATAAATATCATACTTTGCCCGTTCAAATTGTTCTGCCCAAATTTGATAAGCTTGAAGTTTCTTAAATTCCTGTGAACCTTGCCAAGCTAACCAGAAAAATGCAACTAACAAAGGCAACCAAAAAAGACCACGTTCCATAATAATTCTTAATGCCTCTGTGAGAGGAGCGTCGTTAATTTCATGAGAAAATAGGTAAGAAGATAGAATTTTTTCTAAAATCCACCAAATACTATTTTACAATATAGCAATTTAACTATTTTGTAGACAAATAACCATCTTGATAATTATTCTCTATTCCCTGTTACCTACTATATGAGTTATGGTAGTGAGCAAACTGACAAGAAGCGGTGATGAAAAAACTTATATTATTGTGCTTGTTTGTGATTGGACTGGCTGCTGCTATATTTGGGTTTCTGAATTTTCAGGGACTAGCAACCAAAGGTGAGTTTGAGACAATTTTGCTGGATTTTCGGGAAGATGTGGCAGAAAGTGTGATTGAGAAGGACTTACAAGCGATCGCTAGGCAATATCATGTTACCCCCCAATTGGATAATAAATATTCAGCGACAGATCATGTATATGTTATCAAAGGCGATCGCCAAACACTCACAGATTTACGGAAATCGCCCTTTGCCAAAGTTACAGAATTTATCGAGCCAAATTACATTTATAAAATTGTCCCCCAAGGAAAAGCCACTTGGTTAGGAGAACTGTTAACGCCCCAAAAGGAAGAACCAAATTCTTCCTTAATTAGTCCCAATGACCAGTATTACAGCAAACAGTGGAACTTACACAAAATCGGTATAGAAGCGGCTTGGACACGGAGTAAAGGTAGTGGCATTACCGTTGCCGTCATTGATACGGGTATTACCAAAGTCCGCGACTTATATGAAACCAAATTTGTCAAAGGCTACGATTTTGTTAACGATACAGAAGCAGCCAAAGACGATAACGGACACGGAACTCACGTCGCCGGCACAGTCGCCCAAGCCACCAATAACGCCTATGGTGTCGCTGGAGTGGCTTATGAAGCCAGTCTGATGCCCTTAAAAGTCTTAAATGCCGACGGTTCAGGAACAGTAGCCGACATTGCCGAAGCCATCAAATTTGCGGCTGATAACGGCGCAGACATCATTAACATGAGCTTAGGTGGTGGTGGTGCCAGCCAACTCATGGAAGATGCCATTAAATACGCCCACAACAAAGGTGTAACCATTATCGCCGCCGCCGGCAATGAAGACACCAACGGCGTGAGCTATCCCGCCCGTTATGATCATGTTATCGGTGTTTCCGCCTTTGGACCCGACGGTGAAAGAGCATCCTATTCTAACTATGGTGCAGGTGTAGATATTTCTGCCCCTGGAGGGAGTGAAACCGGGACAATTCTCCAAGAAACTATCAATGAACAAGGTGAAGGCGTATTTCTCGGACTCCAAGGCACAAGTATGGCTTCTCCCCACGTTGCGGGGGTAGCGGCACTAATCAAAGCCTTGGGAATCAAAGAACCCGACGAAATTTTGCAAGTTCTCCAACAGTCAGCTAGAGTCATTCAAGACGACGGTTTGAACTATTATGGGGCTGGACAACTCAACGCCAACGCAGCGGTTAAATTAGCCAGCGACGGCATAATTAGTGTTCCCGACTTTTTCCGGTGGTTACGAGAACAAGGCTATCTAAATCCTGGCTTTTGGATAGATGGCGGAGCGATCGCTTTAGTCCCTAAAATATTCATGGTAGTAGGCTCTTACCTCCTGGCTTGGTTTTTACGAACCTACTTCCCCTTCGCCTGGAGTTGGTCTCTATCTAGCGGCTTAATTTTCGGCAGTTCTGGTTTATTCTTCCTCAAAGGATTTTATATCTTTGATCTTCCCCAATGGCCTTTCCGAATTTTAGGTAGTTCCATTCCCGAATTAGGCAACACCTTACAGGGAACAGACGCACTAAATCCACTTTTTGCCAGCGTCCTAATTCCCTTTGTGTTAATAGCCTTATTTTTAGGACATCCTAGTTGGAAATGGTTTGCTATTGGTGCAACTTTAGGAATAACAGCTTTCCTCACAGTTAGCGCTATTTATGATCCAGCCGTTTGGGGTTTAGGAAATAGTAACCTCGCCCGAATCTTCCTCCTCGTCAATGCTTTACTTTGCTACGGACTAGCCCGGTTAGCATTAAAAAAAGACGGACAAATTGCTTAATTAGATAATTGGTAATCATAGCCCCCTCCTCGCTTGCGGGGAGGGGGTTGGGGGTGGGGTTCTTGTACCTCATAACACCGGCAAGTTCTGTATTACCCATTGCTAACCAACTGACAACTGACAACTGACAACTAACAAATGACTATTACAACCACTGGTACTATCGAACGTCGAAATATTGGACTTGGTGCTTGGGCTTTCGTAACCGAAGATGGTGTTACCTACGAAATCCCCAAAAGTTCCGATAAAACCTTACTAAAAGCCGGACAAAAAGCCAAAATTACCGGAAAAGTCCGAGAAGACTTAATGACAGCAGCAATGATTGGTTCCGTTTTAGAAATTCATTCCTTTGAAGTAATCACATAATTTAGTGTTGCTGATAGCCTGCGTGGCGTAGCCATATTGAGGTATGAAATTCCCAAATTGAACCTTTAAAACTCTTACCTTTGCGTCTTTGCGCCTTTGCGTGAGACTAAAATCTAATTCTCCTATGTACACAAACCTCCCAGAAATTCTCCGTCACCGTCGCCAAAAACTCGCAGAAATCATAGACTTACCCGCCGTTCTCTGGTCAGGTAGTAGCAGTCCCCGCAACTTCCCCGCCAATACCTTCCCCCACCGCGCCAATAGCCATTTCCTTTATTTCGCCGGAATTCCTCTCCAAAATGCCGCCATTCGCCTAGAAAGTGGCAACCTACAACTATTTATAGATGACCCCCACCCCAGTAGCGCCCTCTGGCATGGAGAAACCCCAAATCGTGAAGAAATTGCCGCCAAAATAGGCGCAGATGAAGCCAAAACAATGGCAGAATTAGCAAATTACTTAGAAGACGTGGCGACCTTGCCAGTACAAGATGCAACTACTTGGACACAGCAAACCCAACTTTTAGATAGATTCATTTTACCAAAAACTCAACTGGAAGGCATTGATTTAGAACTAGCGAAAGCCATTGTTTCTCTGCGGCTTACCCATGATGCAGCAGCATTGATAGAATTACGTAAAGCAGCGGTCGTGAGTGTAACAGCACACAAGGCAGGAATGGCAGCAACATCTTCAGCTAAACAAGAATCAGAAGTCCGCGCCGCAATGGAAGCAGTAATTATGGCTGAGAACATGACCACTGCTTACACCAGCATCGTTACAGTTCATGGTGAAGTTTTACACAATAATCATTATTACCACTCTCTCCAGCCAGGAGATTTACTTTTAGCCGACGTGGGTGCGGAAACCCAGACAGGTTGGGCGGCTGATATTACCCGCACCTGGCCTGTTTCTGGTAAGTTTTCATCAACCCAAAAAGACATTTATGATATTGTTTTAGCTGCCCATGATGCTTGTATTCAAAACATAGTCCCTGGTGTAGAATATGCAGAAATTCATCTGTTAGCAGCCACTATAATTGCTGAAGGTTTAGTAGATTTAGGAATTTTGCAAGGTAAACCAGAAGATTTGGTAAAAATGGATCTTCATGCTTTATTTTTTCCTCACGGAATTGGACATCTTTTAGGTTTAGATGTTCATGATATGGAAGATTTGGGAGACATTGCCGGTTATGATCAGGGCAGAAGCAGAAGTAGCCGTTTTGGTTTAAGTTATTTACGATTAAATCGTCCCTTACGTCCAGGAATGTTAGTAACAATTGAACCAGGATTTTATCAAGTTTCGGCAATTTTAAATGATCCAAAAACTCGTTCTCAATATCAATATTTAGTCAATTGGGAACGTTTAGAACAGTTTGCAGATGTGCGAGGCATTCGCATTGAAGATGATGTCTTAGTTACAGAATCAGGGAGTGAAGTTTTAACCGCTGCATTACCAACTGAAACTAGTGCGATCGAAGATTTATTAAATGCCAATTTTGCGTAGGTTGGGTTGACGCAAGGAAACCCAACATGAGATCATATAATTAAGAGTTGTAATTCATTAATTCACATTTTCAATACTTTTAAAATCATGAAGAAAAACCCAGAAGTGTTGAATGTTAGGAAAAGATTAAAAAAAAGTACCATAATTTGATACAATCTAAAAAAATCTAGATAAAGAATTATCAAATTATGCGCTTAAAGAATTTTCCAGAAGTGGTCAAAACAATATTGAAACCATTGCCCAAAAAAGATTATCCAGTTCTGGACACATTTTCATTTGTATCAGTGTGGTTACAGTATGTCATGGATAAAAGTATAGTGAGTATGAGAGATTTATTTCAAAGACTAAATAATCAAGGGATAGATTTAAAAATATCAAATTTTTCCAAGGCAAGTAAAAAGAGAGATACTCAAGTATTTTTGGAGATAATAACTGAATTAAACAATCAACTGAGAAAGAAAAAAGGAAAGGAAGAAACCCAAGCATTATTTCCTATAGATTCAACAATTATTACATTAACAAGTAAATTATTATGGAGTCAAGGATATCATCAAGTAAAACTATTTTGTGGGTTAGATAGTTTGACATCAGAAGTTGGTGGAATGGTGATTCATTTTGGGCAAGGACATGACCATAAATATGGACAAGAAACAGTAGAAGCAATTCCGTCAAAAGGAGTAGGGATAATGGATAGAGGATTTGCATCCTCCGAAAGAATATCTGAATTAAAACAACAAAAAAATAAAGCTTTTGTCTTAAGAATTAAAAATAATGTCACTTTAGAAATGCTAGAAAATGGTAATTGTAAAGTTGGCAAAGATGAAAGAGAAGTGGAAATTAGAGTAGTAGCATTTTGTGATATAGAAACTAAGAGTGAATTTCGTTTAGCAACAAACTTATTAAATGAAGGAGAAGAGCAAGTTAGTAATCAAGAGATTATGGAAATTTACATACAAAGATGGCAAATTGAATTGTTATGGAAATTCTTAAAAATGCACCTCAAGTTAGACAGACTTATGACAAAGAATGAGAATGGAATTAGAATTCAGATAATGTGCTGTTTAATCGCTTATTTGATATTGCAACTAATAGAAATACCGCAAGAATTTGGCAAAACTTTATTAGATAAACTCCGTTATCTTCAGTCCTATATGTGTCAGGAAATAAGTTATGTTCATTGGTTTAGAAAACTTATTTGGATAAGATGAAAAATAGCACTTATAGGCTAAGTTTATTTCAATATGTAAAGTTTTATTACGCTATTCAACATTTCTGCTGTGCGTGGTGTCGCTTGTTGGTGGATGACTGGTAATTATACAGGCTGCGATAAAGGCTTTACGGCTGACTATGTGCAAAAGGTAGTCCGCTTGTACAAGCAAGAAATTTCCAAACCAACAACCACAACATATCCAGCACAGAAACATATCAATTGATATAATTTAAAATTAAGGATTTTCAACAGAGTCCCAACATTTATGATCACGCCAAACTGCATTTTTCGCCTCACACTTTTCCTGTTCTTTAGTACCAGTAATTGAGGTAGGGCGAATAATGTTTAAGTTGGATGTAACATAAGAAATCATGAACGAACCGGTAGAGAAACCACAATAGATTAAAGTTCCAAAAAAAAACGTAACACTGACAAATTTAATAGCAGGTATTACAGAAAAACTACGTTTTTTGCCATAGATTTGATAGCGCATATATTTCCTCAAGGTGGTGTTTATGGCAGATAACACCCTGGGAATCAATATGAACTTGTCAAATTATTTATAACAATATATCGTGGATATTTCTGTTAGCTAATAGACAAAGCTAAGTATGGTTTGCTGAATATGGACTGTTTATAGGGATTTTTAGGTAAATGAACTACATCTTTTTTATCTCACGCAGAGACGCAGAGGCGCAAAGGAAGAGAGAAACAAGAGTGTGGTTTAGATCCCACTATTAACATTGTAATTTGAATTGCTGGCAAATTATTAGTTTTCCGAAAATTGAATAGTAATTAAAAATGCTTAATTACTCAGATTTTTTCCAACATTTTGGTCTATCAAGATAATCAGGTAAAATGGTCTTTTCATCGCCAATCGCCTCTTTAATCTGCTCTAATGTTAAATTTTTCGCTCCCATAAGGATTGCCTCTCTAAGGTCTGTATTTTTCAGGATAGCTGTTTCAAAGTCTGTATTTTTCAGGTTAGCTTTTAGGAGGGAAGCATCTTCCAGGTCAGCCTCTAGAAATTGTGCATTTTGTAGGTTTGCATGGTTAAGGTTTGCTTGTTGTAGTTTGGCTTCTGTTAAGTGTGCATCTTGTAGGTTTGCGTGATCAAGGTGTGCCATTTCTAAGTTGGCTTCACTGAAGTCTGCCCCTTGCAATTTGGCTTCTTGAAGGAAGACCCTTTGTAATTTAGCCTGTGCAAGAATTGCTCCTTTTAGGTTGGCTTTCCGAACATCTGCATCTTGCAAGTTAGATTGC
The DNA here is from genome assembly GCF_001277295.1 of Anabaena sp. WA102. Classification (NCBI taxonomy): domain Bacteria; kingdom Bacillati; phylum Cyanobacteriota; class Cyanophyceae; order Nostocales; family Nostocaceae; genus Anabaena; species Anabaena sp. WA102. The sequence goes on from NZ_CP011456.1 coordinate 2,442,683, forward strand.
TCGAAGTTTGCCCCTTCCAGGTTCGCTTCAGGAGAAAGAATTGCCCCCCTGATATCAATATTACTTAAATCAAGCCTCTGAGTTCCCTGATATTTCTCACAATTACGTCGTCCTATAACGGTAAGGGCTGCTTGAATATCTGTCCGAAGTTTTGGTATTTCCTCCTTCTCTCCTTCCTCTTCTTTCTTCAAAGGTGCATTTTCTCGTACAAAAGCTGTCAGGACTTCCATAACTGTCCAATGATATTTTTTCGGCGCATCTTTAGCAATTTGTTCTAGGGCATAAATTCCGCCTAATTTTACTTCAGTCTTTTCATTACCAAGCAATTCAATGGCTTTAGAAAACCGTTCTGTAATTTGTTTATCTTCTGCTGCTTGTGCATTTTTGTATACAGATTTAGCATTTTCATTAGCAGCGTTAGCACTTCTTGACGCTTGGTAAGCATTAAAAAAAACGGCAATTCCAGCAACAATTGTTCCAGTAGTTTGGGCGGCTGGAATACCATACTGTAATCTTTCATGTATTGTTAAACCATTAGGATTTAAAAATGCAAAATCTGAAAAAGAAAATATCAAGACAATAGAAATTAAGACAATAAAAAAGATAATCCCTAGAATTATCAATAAACTCTTGAAACCTTTTGTATTATTCTCAGACATAAAATAAATTGTTCTCCTCACGTTTTAACAACAAACATAGGTGTAAAGTAAAACAAAATTTATTGTAGCGACTGTCTTGATTGTCAAGCGATCGTTAAGGAAAAATTTAAAGTCTAGGAAAAAAGTCAGAAAATAGAGGAGAAAAACAGAACAGAACAAAACAGGTAAATTATAGATTGCCATAAATTACCAAACTAGATTGGAGGTATAAAAACGACAGTAGAACTTTATGCAGAAATTGGTTGTGAGTCTTGAGAAATAGACCAAGGAAGATGATCTCGAATCATCGCATTTAAAATAACTAACATTTTATGAACGCAAGCAGTAATGGCCAATTTTTTGGGTTTACCACGTTCAACCAAGCGCTCATAAAAAGTTTTGATAACAGGATTATGACGCATGGCAACAACAGCACCCATATAAAGAATGGCACGAACATGGGCGCGACCACCATTAATCATGCGCTTACCTTTGTGCTGACCACTATCATGATTAATTGGTGCAACACCAACTAAGCGAGAGATTTGTTTGGCAGTTAATTGACCTAATTCTGGTAAGTCAGAAACTAAAGTGGTAGAAATTACTTGACCAATGCCAGGAGTAGTTTTGAGTAGATTGACTTTATCAATCCATTGTTGATTATTTTGGGTCAACGTCTCAATTTCTTGATTGAGTTGTTGAAGATGTTGCTCAAGATAATCAATATGGGATTCAATATCTGTCAAAGCTTTACCACGAGCGCGGTCACGGCGATTCTTTTCCGCTGTAGACATTTCTACTAATTGTCTTCGGCGACTAATTAATTCGCCTAATTGACGTGACATTTCACTTTCGATTGCTAACACCTCCGGTTTCATTGCTTCACCGAAATGCGCCAAAATCTGTGCATCAATGGCATCGGTTTTGGCTAACTTACCTGTAGCTTTAGCAAAGTCTCTTCCCTGACGAGGATTGATTAATGCTACTGGTAAAAGAGCCGCTTGCAATTGAATGATTAATTCTGTTTCTAGTCCTCCTGTTGCTTCCAGTACGATTAGGTTTAAATCGTTAGATTGAAGTTGCTTAACTAGATTAGCTATTTCTGTTTCAGTATTAGCAAATTGAAATGCTTTACCCATTGGACGGATATAAACATCAAGTGTTGCTTTACTTACGTCAATGCCTACCCATTGGGAGATATAATCCATTTTTAACTCTCCAATTTCAATTACTTCTTTTTAATTTGTTTTGTTTTTATTCATCCCCTTGATTTCACTCATCCTTGCACGATACGGGCTATATTATCTATGTCTTTGTTCATAGTTTTTACCCCAGGCGACTGTTCGAGTTCTGTCATGGAGATTGTTGTGGTGATCCTTGCTACAAAGCGGTCTTTTCTGACCCAGGTTGGGACGGTCTAGGTAGAGTCGAGGACGGGTATTATCCCGCGCCCCTCTCTGTTAAATCTGGGCGTGCGACTTTCACCGCACCCAGCTTCCGATGTTCTTAGCTTTCGCTTTTGCTCATGTGAATATAATCGTGGCAGCTTTCGTGAATGGCTAAAAGGTTCTTTATTTTCCAGTTTTCGTGGTTTCCATCAACATGATGCAGATGTACCTTTTCATCACTAAGCATTTTTAATCCACAATGTCCACATTTATGGTTTTGCCGTTTGAGGGCTTTAGAGGTATGACTGTCATAGAGCTTACTGTTACGTTCGCTCCAATAAGTTAAATCTCCGTCATAAGGCGATTTTTCACCTTTAACATTGATGTGTTTGTTTTCGGAGTAGGGAACTGATGGGAATGCCTTATCTAGTAATTTCTTGCTAGTGTAGCGATTCTGTTTCGTTTCCCTGTTGAATACCCTAAATGCTCTTGTTTCGATGTGGAATAATGAGTTACGTGAACCGTCCATCTTGCAAAAGCGGTGATAATTCCTCCAACCTCTAACTACTGGGGCTAATTTCTCAGCCTTTGTGGTAGCACCATAATTCGAGTTGTTGACGATGTGTTTTACTTTCTTGCGAAAAGCTTTGTAGTTATCCACTGAAGGGACACATCTAAACTTTCCGTTATTCTGGACTTTGAAATGCCAGCCGAGGAAATCAAACCCATCTGTCGCGGCGGTTAGCTTTGTCTTTTTCTCGCTGACTTTCATTCCCCGCTCTGCTAGGAACTGACTGATTTTGTCAAGTATATCTGTGGCATCGTCCTGGGGTCGGAGTATTATTACCATGTCATCCGCATAGCGAATTGTTGGCTCGGTAATATCTTTCCTGGGGGTTTTGTCGGTGATTCTTCTGTTAGATACCCCATGATATCTATGAATACTTTCAATCCCGTTTAAGGCGATGTTAGCTAATAGTGGACTCACTACCCCGCCCTGCGGTGTTCCCTGTTCGGGAAACTCTGGATTAACTCCGGCTTTGAGACATCGGAAAATTCCCTGTCTTATGCTATAAGGAGCGATGAGTCTATCCATTATGGCGGTGTGGTTTATCCTGTCGAAGCATTTTTCAATATCGAGTTCTATAACTCGTTTATCTTTTCCATTGCAAAATGAGCGTAGGTTGTCAAACAAGTATTTTTGCGCGTCATGTGCCGAGCGTCCCGTTCTGAAACCGTAGCTCCTAGCGTGGAAGGTTGCTTCGTGTGCTGGTTCTAGTGCGTATTTGACAAGGCATTGATACGCCCTATCCGCAATAGTGGGGACTTTGAGAATCCGGGTTTTTCCATCCTTTTTAGGGATGGGTATTTCACGCAACCCCTGGTGTTTCCAGCCGTTACATTCGGTTCTGAGCTTTTCACTCAGTTGAAACCTTTGCTCGAATGTGAGCGCGGTTTTCCCGTCTATTCCCGCTGTCTTTTTTCCAGTATTTAGCTGTGTTACTTGACGGATAGCCAGTAATCTCGCTGCGGTTGATTTCAGAATCAGCTTTTGTAGTGACTTTGCTTTGCGCTTGTCGCCAACTTGAACCGCTTTATACACGCGTTTTTGTAGGCGGAATAGGTTACGGCGGAATTTCTTCCACGGTAACGTCTTCCAGGATTCACTAGAGTTGTCTCTGTGTCTAATCATGCTCTGTTCCAATCTGTGTATTCTGAACACCTCAGACCAATTACGGTCTGTCCTACCCGAATTGAGGGGATTCCGCTGCTCGTCTAGCCTACTTATGGGGTTCGACCTCCCCTAGACCCTCAATCCGTTTTTATTCGTTCCCTCGGTTGATTGATCGTTCCGTTAGGTGTAGCCACTTCAACCACTGGAATCCCTAGACTCTTGCCGCTATCAAGCGGAGATGCGGCGGGAATTAATTCCAGTTAAGTCAAGGATTTTGAGTTGTGTCCTGCTTTAGAGTAGGTTGCTTTTCTAGGCTCTGTTTCACCGTAGGAACTCCCCGTTAACGCCAAGTGTCACCCCACAACTGATGTCTGATTGCGTCTTCCAGCTTCGACCTCCCGATACCGAGTCGGGTCATCGTGGGCAGATAGGGAGTCATACCTGAGTCTGGTAGATGGGACTTACACCCATATCCGACCGAGAGTTCAACCTCTTTCCATGATTGGATTAGGTTGGTTGGCTTATGTACGGACTGATTACCGTGATTCAGCTAACAACGAATCGCACCCACTTCTTCTAACATACCTCTAAGATACAAGGTTGGGTTGAGAAACGAAACCCAACACCCCTTGCTGTCCCACCGCTAATGTTGGGTTTCACTTCGTTCTACCCAACCTACAAAAATTAAATTCTTTACCATAAAGGCAATGCTAGAACTGATAAACATAATTCATCTTCTCTTAACAACAAGCATAGGTGTACAAAATCTTAGAAAAATCTAACCGTTTAAGTGCAGAAGGCTGAATGAAAAAGTTACCAACTCCCTCATCTCCCCACATAATTGAATGTTCATCATCAGAGTTCATTTGCAATAGTAGAAAATCATAACCTTCCTCTTCCTCCAAGTCCGCACGATCATCATTTTGGACAAATGCGGGATATCCTCCTAAACAATGTCCTCCTAATGATTCTTCATATTTTTCTTCATACTCATTAATAAAATCATCTACCAGTTCTTCTAAAGAATTTGCCATTGCTTTAGTTAAATTACTTTGTTGAAAGATGGGAAAATGGCTTTTAACTAAGGATCTAAACCGATAATCTGATGCACTCATGGGAGTTGATTTAATAGCGAAATTCAAAGCCAAACAGTCTATTAATGGTAAACCTATTCCTGGAGGTAAAAAATCAAAATTATTTAGGAGATTATCAATGTTTAAATCTGGTTCGGGAAAGTAAATAACTCGAAAAGTTGTTTGTTTTAATTGCGGATATTCTTCAATTCCATAGGCTGTTTGACCTGATGCTTCAATATAAAACTGAAGTATGCCTTTTTCTGGTAAATCTTCTAAATTCGGCGTTTCTGAAAAGTTGATTTGTGCTAAAAGATGGAGGGGAGTACCATCTGGGGCTTCAGGATAGGTCGTATTTTTAGGAAGGTAAGGTAAACCACCAAATTTACTTTGCCATAAGGTAGTTTCTGTTGTTGAATATGGCGTAATTTCTATAGAAGGTTTGATAATTGCATTGGCAAATTCATCTACTTGATTTTTTAATTCTAAGAACATCCCATACAATTCATCTGGAGTAAAATCTTTGTTATTTTCATCTACGGTCACAGATTCTACATCATACCAACCATGTGTGAGTAATTCTTGAATACTTTCGTTAAAAAAGGCTTCTGCTTCGGCTTCAGAAGAGAATTTATGTAGTTCTTGATAATGGGTAACGTTGTAGCCGTCGAGGTGAATTGACGTTCTCAGTGAACTTAATCTAAATATTTTATTGGATTTCATGATAATTAACCTTAGATGTGATCAGGAATAATAGAAATATAACCAAAAAAAATTCGTAATTGATAATTCTTAAAACTACAAATTACGAATTATCATAGCGGTTATCACTAGGATGCAATATAGTCGAGGGCGCAGACCCTGCGCCCCTACAGGCTTTACGATTTGCTGACTATATCTCATTCAAGTGCATACCGCTATATCAATTAAGCTGTAACTTTAGCTAATGCCTTTTCTACAGCTTTTAATGCTTGCTTGATTTCTGCATCTGTGACAATGAGAGGAGGAACAAACCGCACTACTTTAGGACCTGCAGGAACAAGTAATAAACCTGCGTCCATTGCCGCTTTGACGACTTCAGGGGCTGTTAAAGGAATATCGGCTTTGATTTCCATGCCGTTGATTAAACCCCAACCGCGCACTTCTGAGATATGCTGAGGATATTGACGAGCGATCGCTCTTAATCCTTCTCGTAAATGTGCGCCCTGTTCTCTGACATTTTCTAAAATATTTTCTTTTTCCAAAGTCTCACACACACTCAGCGCCACACCACAGACAAAGGGATTACCACCAAATGTACTTGCGTGTTCTCCTGGTTGGAAAATATCGCAGAATTTCTTACTCATCATCGCACCGATGGGAATACCACCGCCCAAACCTTTCGCACTGGTGAAAATATCTGGTTCTACTCCCAAATGTTCATAACCCCATAATTTGCCACTGCGTCCCATACCAACCTGTACTTCATCAAAAATCAACAAAATACCGGTTTCGTCGCAAATCTCCCGTAATCGCTTAAAGTAAGCAATATCTCCAGGACGAACGCCACCTTCCCCTTGCAATGGTTCAATTAAAATTGCCCCGACCCGATAATTACCTTCATCTAATTCAGTAACAGCGGCTTCCACTGCTCTAATATCGTTGTAATTGACGTAATGGAAACCAGGAACTAAAGGATCAAAATGCTTTTGATATTTTGGTTGTCCAGTGGCAGTCACAGTGGCTAAAGTCCTTCCGTGAAAACTGGCATGGGCAGTTAAAATGATTGGGTGGGCAATTTCTAGGACAGTGTGGGCATATTTCCGCGCTAGTTTAATTGCTGCTTCGTTGGCTTCAGCGCCAGAATTACAGAAAAATACTCTATCTGCACAGGAATGATTAACAATCCATTTAGCTAATTCACCCTGTTCAGGAATATAGTACAAATTAGAAACATGATGCAATTTCTGGATTTGTCTAGTTACAGCCTCTACCATTGCTGGATGGGCGTGTCCTAGAGTACAAGTGGCAATGCCCGCGACAAAATCCAGATATTCGTTGCCCTGACTATCCCAAACGCGGCAACCAGCACCCCGTTCTAAAGCCAAAGGAAACCGTCCATAAGTGGACATGACAGCCGCATCGAAGCTATCAACATCAAAAGGTGTAGATGGCATAATACCTGACTCCAAGGGGTTCGTGGCTTGTTCAATTAGAGTTTGCACGCTCACTACCGCTACTCCTGAAAAGCTTTTATCGTAATACTTTACTAGGTTCTGGGAAATATGAGCAAAATTTTTGATGATTTTAGAAGAAGGAGTCAGGAGTCACCGAGTCAGGAGTCAAGAAGAAGGAGTCAGGAGTCAGGAGTCAGGAGTCAGGAGGAAGAAGAAAGAAGAAGGAGGAAAAATCACCCATAATTGTGCAAATATTATTTATTGTGAATCCTTACATTAGAAGTTTTTTAATTCTTAATTCGGACTTGCTGATAGCGTAGCGTGATGTTAACCATATAAATATAAAACCTTGATAAATCAAGAGTTATAGGGAAATAAAATGTGAATAAGGTGCAAGGAATAATCTTTAAAACTATCAAAAAACTATCACTTTCTCATATTCTTCCTTATTCCTTATTTCTTCTTTCTTCCTTCTGACTCCTGACTCCTGACTCCTAACTCCTAATTCTTAATTGCCTGTGTATTCTACCCTTGAACAAAAATATCAACGGATTCAAAAAGAATTAATGGCTGGGGCGCTTGCTTTAGCTGGTATTTTCCTAATCGGGACTTTATGGTATTCCCTGGTTGAGGGCTGGAAATGGGAAGATGCAGCTTACATGACTGTAATTACTCTAGCAACTGTAGGTTATGGAGAAACTCACCCATTAGGTAGTCGAGGGCGTTTATTTACCATTGTCTTAATTTTAATGGGTGTGGTCAATCTTACTTATATTGTCAATAGATTTACAGCCGCAGTCATTGAAGGTTATTTTCTAGAAGGAATTCGACTCCGACAACAAAGGCGTTTAATGGAATCATTATCAGAACATTATATTATCTGTGGGTTTAGCCGCACTGGGCGACAAATTGCTAAGGAATTTCAGGCTGAAGCTGTTTCTTTTGTAATTATTGATTCGGAACTTGAATCTGTCCAAAAAGCTCAGGAAATTGGTTACATTGTTTTTCAAGGTGATGCGACGTTAGATGATACTTTGTTAAAAGTTGGTATTACTAAAGCAATTTGTATTGTGGCGGCTTTACCTTCAGATGCGGAAAATTTATATACTGTTCTCTCAGCAAAAACTCTGAATCCAGGCATTCGGGCGATCGCTCGCGCTAGTACGGAAGAAGCTGTACAAAAGTTACAACGCGGTGGTGCAGATGCCGTAATTTCACCGTATATTACCGGTGGCAAACGCATGGCAGCAGCAGCCCTCAGACCCCAGATTTTAGACTTTGTAGATGGGATGCTTTCTGGTACAGACCGTCAGTTATATATGGAAGAATTTTTACTAGATTCCGATAGGTGTCCCTTCGTTGGTCAAAGTTTACAAAGAGCGAAATTGCGATCGCAATCAGGAGCATTAGTTCTGGCAATTCGTCGTCTTGATGGTAAACTCATTGGTGGTCCAACTGGGGATACTGTTTTAATGTCGGGAGATACATTAATTTGTATGGGTACGGCTGAACAATTGCGGGATTTAAATCAAATTCTCGGTCCTATTAATTCTACTCCCCTAAAACGTCCGAAAAATAGCTAAAAGCAGACTTATTTTGCAAGTTAGAAGATGGTAGAATTACTGTGGCTTTTTTGTATAACTTGTAAAATCATGAAACTAGCTTTAGTAGCGACCACTATTTTTACCTTGACTTTAGGATTGTACACCCCAAAAGTCACCGCAGCACCTATAAAAACACCTAAGACCTTTAAAGAATGGTGTCAACAAAAAGCCAGTTTACCTCAAGAGACGAAACGAACGGTAGAAGCATTATTAAATGTTGCTGAAACCCGAAATTGTAGTCAAGCTAATCAAACGCTGACTAAATTGACTTCTCTTTACCTTGGGGAAAATCAAATCAGCGATATCAAACCTTTGTCTAATCTGACTAATTTGACTTCTCTTGACCTTTCGGAAAATAAAATCAGCGATATCAAACCTTTGTCTAATCTGACTAATTTGACTGCTCTTGACCTTTCGGGAAATCAAATCAGCGATATCAAACCTTTGTCTAATCTGACTAAATTGACTAATCTTTACCTTGGGAGAAATAAAATCAGCGATATCAAACCTTTGTCTAATCTGACTAAATTGACTTCTCTTGACCTTCCGCTAAATAAAATCAGCGATACTGCACCTTTATCTAATCTGAATAAATTGACTTCTCTTGACCTTTGGGAAAATAAAATCAGCGATATCAAACCTTTGTCTAATCTGACTAAATTGACTACTCTTAAACTTTGGAAAAATAAAATCAGCGATATCAAACCTTTGTCTAATCTGACTAATTTGACTACTCTTTACCTTGGGGGAAATCAAATCAGCGATATCAAACCTTTGTCTAATCTCACTAATTTGACTTATCTTGACCTTTCGGGAAATAAAATCAGCGATATCAAACCTTTGTCTAATCTGACTAATTTGACTTATCTTTCCCTTTCGGGAAATCAAATCAGCGATATCAAACCTTTGTCTAATCTCACTAATTTGACTTTTCTTGACCTTGCGAAAAATCCACTTACCTCTAAGCAATGTCCCCTGAAACCAGAGTCTATTTGTAAATTTTAGTCCGGTTATATTTTGGTGCGCTATGGACTTACTAACGCACCCTCAAAATACTCAATTTCCCTGAATATTACCAGACTAAAAATGTCAAATTGGACAAAAATCCTATTCTACTAAATCATGTTTTATCGCAAATCTAACCAATTCAGCACGACAACATGATAAAATTACTGTAACTTCTTATCACTAAAATCATGAAACTAAGTGTAGTAGCAACCACCATTTTTACCCTGACATTAGGATTTTACACCCCAAAAGTCACCGCAGCACCTATAAAAACACCTAAGACCTTTAAAGAATGGTGTCAACAAAAAGCCAGTTTACCTCAAGAGACGAAACGAACGGTAGAAGCATTATTAAATGTTGCTGAAACCCGAAATTGTAGTCAAGCTAATCAAACGCTGACTAAATTGACTTCTCTTTACCTTGGGGAAAATCAAATCAGCGATATCAAACCTTTGTCTAATCTGACTAATTTGACTTCTCTTGACCTTTCGGAAAATAAAATCAGCGATATCAAACCTTTGTCTAATCTGACTAATTTGACTGCTCTTGACCTTTCGGGAAATCAAATCAGCGATATCAAACCTTTGTCTAATCTGACTAAATTGACTAATCTTTACCTTGGGGAAAATAAAATCAGCGATATCAAACCTTTGTCTAATCTGACTAAATTGACTTCTCTTGACCTTCCGCTAAATAAAATCAGCGATACTGCACCTTTATCTAATCTGAATAATTTGACTTCTCTTTACCTTTGGGAAAATAAAATCAGCGATATCAAACCTTTGTCTAATCTGACTAAATTGACTACTCTTAAACTTTGGAAAAATAAAATCAGCGATATCAAACCTTTGTCTAATCTGACTAATTTGACTTCTCTTTACCTTTGGGAAAATAAAATCAGCGATATCAAACCTTTGTCTAATCTGACTAAATTGACTTCTCTTGGCCTTAGGAAAAATCAAATCAGCGATATCAAACCTTTGTCTAATCTCACTAATTTGACTTTTCTTGACCTTTCGGGAAATCAAATCAGCGATATCAAACCTTTGTCTAATCTGACTAATTTGACTTCTCTTGACCTTGCGAAAAATCCACTTATCGTTAAACAATGTCCCCTGAAACCAGAGTCTATTTGTAAATTTTAGTCCGGTTATATTTTGGTGCGCTATGGACTTACTAACGCACCCTCAAAATACTCAATTTCCCTGAATATTACCAGACTAAAAATGTCAAATTGGACAAAAATCCTATTCTACTAAATCATGTTTGATCGCAAATCTAACAATTCAGCACGACAACATGATAAAATTACTGTAACTTCTTATCACTAAAATCATGAAACTAAGTGTAGTAGCGACCACCATTTTTATCTTGACATTAGGATTTTATACCCCAAAAGTCACCGCAGCACCTATAAAAACACCTAAGACCTTTAAAGAATGGTGTCAACAAAAAGCCAGTTTACCTCAAGAGACGAAACGAACGGTAGAAGCATTATTAAAAGTTGCTGAAACCCGAAATTGTAGTCAAGCTAATCAAACGCTGACTAAATTGACTTCTCTTTCCCTTGAGGAAAATAAAATCAGCGATATCAAACCTTTGTCTAATCTGACTAAATTGACTTCTCTTAACCTTAGGGAAAATAAAATCAGCGATATCAAACCTTTGTCTAATCTGACTAATTTGACTACTCTTTACCTTGGGGGAAATCAAATCAGCGATATCAAACCTTTGTCTAATCTCACTAATTTGACTTATCTTGACCTTTCGGGAAATAAAATCAGCGATATCAAACCTTTGTCTAATCTGACTAATTTGACTTATCTTGACCTTAGGGAAAATAAAATCAGCGATATCAAACCTTTGTCTAATCTGACTAATTTGACTCGGCTTTACCTTGGGGAAAATAAAATCAGCGATATCAAACCTTTGTCTAATCTGACTAATTTGACTGAACTTAAACTTTCGAGAAATCAAATCAGCGATATCAAACCTTTGTCTAATCTGACTAAATTGACTCTTCTTGACCTTTTGGGAAATAAAATCAGCGATATCAAACCTTTGTCTAATCTCACTAATTTGACTTCTCTTTCCCTTTTGGGAAATAAAATCAGCGATATCAAACCTTTGTCTAATCTCACTAATTTGACTTCTCTTTCCCTTTCGGGAAATAAAATCAGCGATATCAAACCTTTGTCTAATCTCACTAATTTGACTTCTCTTTCCCTTTCGGGAAATAAAATCAGCGATATCAAACCTTTGTCTAATCTGACTAATTTGGCTTATCTTTCCCTTGGGGGAAATAAAATCAGCGATATCAAACCTTTGTCTAATCTCACTAATTTGACTTTTCTTGACCTTGCGAAAAATCCACTTACCTCTAAACAATGTCCCGTAGAACCAGAGTCTATTTGTAAATTTTAGTCCGGTTATATTTTGGTGCGTTATGGACTTACTAACGCACCCTCAAAATACTCAATTTCCCTGAATATTACCAGACTAAAAATGTCAATTTGGACAAAAATCCTATTCTACTAAATCATGTTTTATCGCAAATCTAACCAATTCAGCACGATTACTAGTTTCTGTTTTTCTCAATAAACTACTCACATATTTCTCCACCGTGCGCGGACTTAAATGTAAATGATTACCAATTTCTCCATTAGACAAACCATGAGTTAATAAGTCTAAAACTTCTGTTTCTCTAACAGTTAGCGGTGTCAATACTTGAGATTGTTGTACCTGAGTAGGGATAGAAATATGACCGTTTTTTGCTTTTGTATATGTGGCAAAACTGATTTCTTCCTGATAAAGAAAACGACATTCTGATTGGATGATTTGCGATCGCTCTAACAAATTACGTATAGCAGCGGCTATTTCTTCCAATTCAAATGGCTTAGACAAATACAAATCACAGCCAGACTGATATCCCAAAATTCGTTCTTGAGTTTTCGTTCTTTCTGTCAACAAAATCACAGGTAATAATCGAAAGGCTGATAGTTGACGAACACGACGCACCAACTCATAACCATTCATCTGTGGCATCATAATATCTGTCACCATCAAATCAGGATGACGCTTTTCAATCATAGCCAAAGCGTCTACACCATTATCAACAGCTATAACATTATACCCGGACAGATCAAGATAATCACTAATAGATAGGCGTGTACCTAAATCGTCATCTGCGACAAGAATAGTCAAGGGCATGGATAGTACACCCCTATAATCTTTTGGTTGAGCAATTTACTGTAATCACAAATATTAATAGACACAAGCAAGAATACTAATTCTATCTCTAATACTATGACAAGATTACTTACTCATGATGACATCATCAGTGATTTCTAAAGAAAATATTAAATTTTCACAAATTGTTCATAAAACTTTACGTAATCTCCAAAAAAGAGAGGAGGATTTTTGATCAATGACTAATCACCAGTCCCTTTGGACTACAATTAAAGAAAAAGCCAGTCTAAAGAAATTTTTGGGCGTATTTATTAAAACTTAAGAAGATTTTTGATGAGTGATAAACAGAGTGAAGGTTACAAAGTTATTTGTGATAATCGGCAAGCACGGTTTTTATATGAAATCATAGAAACCTATGAAGCGGGTATTCAATTGACAGGAACTGAAGTCAAGTCAATTCGTGCCGGTAAAGCCAATTTACAAGATGGTTATGCGTTGCTTCGTGACGGGGAAGCATGGTTAATTAACGTACATATTTCTCCTTATACCTCCAGCGGTGCATATTTTAATCACGAACCCAGACGAACCCGCAAGTTATTACTTCATAAACAAGAACTGCGTAAACTTATTGGGAGGGTACAACAGGAAGGTTTAACCCTAGTCCCCTTAAAAATGTATCTAAAACGGGGCTGGGTAAAAATAGTTATTGCCCTGGGTAAAGGTAAAAAACTCCACGACAAACGCGAAAGCCTCAAACGTCGTGATGATCAACGGGATATGCAAAGGGCAATGAAGAGGTACTAGGAGGCAGAGGGCAGGGGAAATTCCCACAACCACCTCCGAATGAATTCGGAGTCTTATAGCAAAAGTCGTCTGAAGACGACTGTTAAAGGCTTTGAGTCCACTTCAGTGGACTTGAACTATTAGACTGGGAATTCATTCCCAGGCGGGTTAGGAAACTCTTTTCTAAGCGTGATTATGATTATTGCGGGTTAAAGGTTGCCAATGGCTGGCAACTAAAGCCACCATAAACCACCAGAGGGTATTAACTTCAGGGCGATAGAAGACCGTATCAAATAGACCCTGAGCAAGTATACCTAGGATACTAGCGATCGCCCCAATTAACCATAAGCCCTCGATATTTTTAGTTTCTCGTAATCGTCGCAGTTGCAAAAATCCTGTATTGAAGGTGACGACTATTAACCATAAGAAACAGGTAAAACCCAAAAAGCCAGTTTCCACAATCGTTTCTAGAAACACAGAATAGGCACTTAAAGCCGTAAACCGAGGACGTTGATAGAGAGGATAAACCTTATTAAAAGAACCATGTCCAGGTCCTATACCAATTATCGGGCGATCGCGGATCATTTGAAACACAGATTCCCAAACATTTTTCCGAAAGTTATTACTACTGTCTTTGCGGTCGGCAAATATACTCACGATTCGCACCCGGAAAGGTTCGACAAATATCAATCCAATTATCAATAACCCCACTACAGTTCCTAACAATATTGGTAAAGACCAAGTCCGCCAAAATTTCGGTATCTCTATACTCCACCAATAAAACAGCAACACCGCTATTGTCAATAATCCCACTAATAAGGCAATCCAACCACCGCGACTAAAGGTCAAAATTAAAACAGTAGCGTTAACCACAAACATTGTTAATGCTAATGATTTCCTAATCCAACCCGGCCAAGCTACAATGGCAACTAAGCTCAAAATTACAGCGGGTAAAAGATATCCAGCTAATAGGTTAGGATTTCCTAAGTAACTGTAAACTCTCGTAGTTTTAGCCAAAGAAGATTCTGGGTCAACCCACGTAGCTAAGGCCTTCGCACCAAAAAACCATTGTCGCAACCCATAGACGCTGACAATCAGGGATATATGCAAATAGAGGGTAATTAACCAAGACCGAAACCGCGCCACTCTCAACACTCTAGCACAAAGAACAAACAGCAATAAATAAAGTGTTAATGTTTGTAAATCACCTAATGCTGCTTTTTTCACCGGTGATAATGCTGTTGATATGGCAGCAATACTCCAATACAGCAATACTAGTAAATGAATGGGAGTGGCAGTAGGAGCATTAACTGATGTATAATCATCGGATAAGGTCAATAATAACCACAATCCCACACAAGCTACTAACAATAAACCCATTAAGGTGCTAGAAACAAAAGGTGCAAGACCATAAACAAGGCTAAGTAAGCCAACAGCAATTATATCTCCCCACTGGATGAAAATACTACTTTGTCGCCAAGGTTTTAACAGTCCCACCAAAAACTTATGGAGGTAACTGCTAGACAAATATTCTTTCAGTGGTAAGGAAGATAAAGTTAATCTTTCCCAAACTAAGTTCATGAGGAAATACAAAGTACAGAAGTTATAAAGTATAGCTTATCGCCAGTCTAATTGTAAACCTATTTTGAAAGGAAGAATCGGCAAGGGTTAAGAAGCAAGAGGCAACGGAAAACAGGAAATAAAAACCAGTATTAGCAGATTGCTTAACAAAAGTATTGTCACAGCAACGAAATTTATGCGAATCTTAACGTCAAACATCAGATTGCTAAACAAAGCTATTGTTATCCTATCCAATAGATTTATCTAAAAATAAATGCTTTAAGATTAACAGCATTTACTTAAAGATTACGTAAAAGTTCAAGATTACCACGAACAGTAATAGTATGAGGGTGATCTATTCCTAATTGTTGTTCAAAAATATTTAAAGCTTGTTGGTAGAGAGGTTCTGCTTCTTTGTACTTGCCTTGAGATTTGTAAAGTGAGGCCAAATTGTTGAGACTGGAAGCAACATGAGGATGATCATCACCCAGCAGTTTTTGCCTGAGAGCTAAAGCTTGTTGGTAGAGAGGTTCTGCTTCCTTGTACTTGCCTTGAGATTTGTAAAGTTCTGCCAAATTGTTGAGACTGGTAGCAACATCAGGATGATCATCACCCAGCAGTTTTTTCCAGAGAGCTAAAGCTTGTTGGTAGAGAGGTTCTGCTTCCTTGTACTTGCCTTGAGATTTGTAAATTCCTGCCAAATTGTTGAGACTGGTAGCAACACGAGGATGATTATCACCCGGCAGTTTTTGCCAGAGAGCTAAAGCTTGTTGGGAGAGAGGTTCTGCTTCGTTGTACCTGCCTTGAGATTGGTAAAGTAATGCCAAATTGTTAAGACCAGTAGCAACATCAGGATGATCATCACCCAGCAGTTTTTGCCTGAGAGCTAAAGATCGTTGGTAGAGAAATTCTGCTTCTTTGTACTTGCCTTGAGAATGGTAAAGTTCTGCCAAATTGTTGAGACTGACAGCAACACGGGGATGATTATCACCCAGCAGTTTTTGCCAGAGAGTTAAAGCTTTTTGGTAGAGAGGTTCTGCTTCCTTGTACTTGCCTTGAGAATAGTAAAGGAATGCCAAATTGTTAAGACCAGTAGCAACATCAAGATGATCATCACCTAAACGCTGTTTTAGCAATGATACACATTGTTTTCGCCAAGGTTCTGCATCATTATATAATCCTTGTCCTTCATAAAAATTTCCCACTCCCTCAAAAACCCAAATTAAATTTTTATCACTCACAGTATCCAGTAAATGATCTGCTACTTCCTGTAAATGGGGTATAGCTAATTTGAACCTTTGAATATCTTTCTGTATTGGTTGGTCAGGAATTTCTTGAGCTATATTAACCATTGCTTGGCAAAAATTACGTTTTAGTGTGGTGCTGACAGATTGACGATTGAATAAATTACTAAAAAGTTGACCAATATCTAAAAACAAAAAGTTTGCCAAGGTGATCTTTTTTTGTGTAACCGTTGACAGTTTTTCTAACTTGACTTGTAAAAAATCACGAATTAGTTGATGTAATTGATAATGATCATAATTTTCACTTTGTAAAAGATGTAATCGTTCTAATTCAATTCTGGCATTTTCTAGATTTTCTATGTTTTTCTCCCGTGAAGCACTTTGAATCAATAACCAAGGAATGGGAGCTAAAGCAAATAAACTGAGTAGACAACCTAACTCTTGAGCAGAATAACTGATAACTTCCCAACTTAATTCAAAAGCAGCTTGAACACCACGAGTTATAGATAAAGTCCAAGTAGGGTCATGAGCATCAATATCAAAAGCAGGATGATTGATACCTTTAGCTGCTAATCTTTGCAACATTTCCGCGCAAGATATCTGACGATATTTGACATAACGACCAACCAATTGTAAAGCTAGTGGTAAATAACCTAACCGTTGACAAAGTTCTTCTGCTTGTGCTGTTTCTTGATTTAACCTATCCTCACCAATTAATTCCGATAATAATGCCATTGCCTCCGGTAGAGAAAGGATTTGTAAAGACAAAGTACAAGAAACAGGAAAATCTAGTTTTAGTCTAGTTGTGATCAAAACCTTAAATTGAGATGATTGTGGCGGCAAATAGGGCTGAATCGCCGGATAATTTTGGACATCATCAATAACTACTAAAGTATTACCCGTTGGCCAACTTTGCCAACACCAATCTACTTGTTTTGATAATACATTATCTGGTGGATTTAAACGGAAATGTGTGCGACAAAATTCAATAATTTGTAAACCGAGATTTTGATTTGTAGCCGACAACCAACAAATACCTCCCGGATAAGATTTTAGGGATAAATGCTCAAGAGAATATTGGGTAGCCAATTCAGTTTTACCAATACCACCCATACCTTGAATAGCAGAAATTACAGCATGATTGCTAGTTTGTAAATGTTGATGAATTTTCTTTAATTCATGTTCTCGACCAATAAACTTTTGAGTATTACTATTAGGGATATTGTGGGGAAAACCTAGAGGTTTATCCCAATCATTTAAATTATTGACAGTTTGAAAAACTTGAGTAATATCTCTCACAGAGATATCACGCGCTTGAACATTTTTGAAAAGCTCTTGAGAAATTTGAGGGGGATGATTTGTATTCATGATTAGAGCTTAACCTTCTTGAGTTAAATCACCTACATTAATATTATTAGCCTTGATATTGGTGAGCATTGTTCCGCTTGAACATTTTTGAATATCTCCTGAACAATTTGAGGGAGATGATTTGTATTCATGATTAGAGCTTAACCTTCTTGAGTTAAATCACCTACATTAATATTATTAGCCTCGATATTGGTGAGCATTTCTTGGTCAACAGAACCACTACTTCCTGAAGTTTTTTGAGTGATATTCTGAGCTTGTAAATCACCATTTAATTCAATTCCACTCAGAATTACCTGACGAATCTTAGGGTCTTGTGTTTTGAGTTCTTCAACCAGCAATTTAAGTTGATTAGCAAAAATTTCATCAGCATTAATGTATTCTTGCAATTCATCTTGTAACTGAAGTTTATTTTTTTCAGTTGGATCTTTTTCAGCCCGAATTAATAAACCTTCCATTCCTTCTGTAGTTAACTTTTGTCGAATAGTGCTAACCAACTTTGCAAAAGTATCTGCGACACCTTTAACTGCAAATTTTCCACCTTCCTTGATTGCTTCCGAGAAAAATAAAGAAACAATAACAGCGCCAGTGAGTGGTTCTACCATAAAAATTACCCCTTCTTAATTGTCAGCAGAACAATAACTTCTCTAATTGTTTTATTTGTACCATAAATTCGGATAAATAAGCGAGTATTATCCTAGATCAAATTAAAACTTCTGATTGAATTAAATATAATTTGCAGAAAAAATTATCTATAAACAGAGAGAACAAAAAAATCCGCGTTTATCTGCGTTTATCTGCGTTCGATGCTATCCTTCAAAATAGTAATTAAATGAGAATATGATTAAGAGGCAGAGCCTCTGTGATAGCATTCCCAGTCAGAGACTGGGAACGAGGTGATACTATCTTTTTTTGGAATTATGGGGGCGTTGTTGGGGATGATCTCCATTTTTGGGGACATTAGCAGAATTTAATTGTTTGCGGCCATTAGTAATAATTTTTAACATTTCCTGTATATCCTGTTCAATATTAGCCAGAACGTTATCGGCGTATTTATCAGCACCATCTTCAATTTCTTCAGCTTGAGAAATTGCCGTTTGGCGCATTTCTTCTAATTCTTGCTGACAAGCGCGACGTTTACGGTCAATTTCCGCAAGAGTGTCTTGCATCATTGTTTCACAATCGTCCTGGACTTGTCGCCGTAGTTGGTCAGCTTCCCGCTGTGCTTGCCTGACGATATCACTTTCTGCCAAAATTTGCGCTCTTTTTGCTTGGGCTACATCTACAACCTGTTGTCCATATTCTTCCGCTTCTAGAAGAATTTCATTCTTTTGTGCCAAAATATCGAGTGCTTCCTGAAACACTGTTGGCAAAGAAAGACGGATGAAATCAAGTTGTTCTAGTAATTTATCTTCATCTATTAAAGTTCGTCCTGTCAGGGGAATCCTCAAACTAGAGAGAACTATGTCCTCTAAGCGGTTGAGTTCCTGCTGAATATCTACCCCTGCTGTTGGTTCTGGATTGCCAATGGAGGGGATACCATTCACGTACTCTCTTGGGGGAGGATTGTTGCCGTTGTGGTTGGATTCGAGGCTAGGGATTTTTGGTTGTAGCATTGGTATATATCTAGGGCAATGTGTGGGGGAACAAGATGATCAACAGAGCCACCAAACCTGGCAATCTCTTTTACCACACTACTACTTAAAAAACTATACTCATTTGATGTTGCCAGAAAAACTGTCTCGATCTGAGTAGACAATGTTTTATTAGTGTGAGCCATTTGTAGCTCAATCTCAAAGTCAGAAACCGCTCTTAACCCCCGTAACAAAACTTGCGCTTGTTGCATTTGAGCATATTTTACAGTCAAACCGTCAAAGCTGTCTACTCCTACATTTGGTAAATGTTTTGTAGCTAGACGAATTTGCTCTAATCTTTGCTCTACTGTAAACAATGGCATTTTATGGGGATTGCGGAGGACGGCAACAATGACTCGTTCAAATAGGCGACTACTGCGCTGAATAAGGTCTAAATGTCCCAAGGTGATGGGATCAAAACTACCAGGATAAATAGCAATCACAATGTTATTTTAAGTGATTATATTGACGGATTTTCAACAGAACTTTATTAAATCTAACACAGGGAGTGGGGGGTGGGGGAGGTGGGGGAGGTGGGGGAGGTGGGGGAGGTGGGGGAGGTGGGGGAGGTAGGGGAGGTGGGGAGGTAGGGGAGGTAGGGGAGGTAGGGGAGGTGGGGGAGGTAGGGGAGGTAGGGGGGAGGTAGGGGGGTAGGGAGGGGAATTTTACTAATGACAACGAACAACTGACAACTGACAACTGACAACTGACAACTGACAACTGACAACTGACAACTGACAACTGACAACTGACAACTGACTAATGATTTTAATTTTGCCGAATTACTTATCGCTATAGTGACTAAGGCATACTATATTATTGTGTTTCATCTCCATAGATTTCAAATTCCTATAGGTAATTTTGTATGGTAGTGGATTTTTCTGTTTTGCCTTTGGGGTTTTTATTTACTTCCCCTGGTCCGATTGTGGTTAAATTGGGACCAATTGTTATTCGTTGGTATGGGTTGTTAATTGCTTCTGCTGTGTTAATTGGTGTTAGTCTTTCTCAATACCTAGCCAAGCGTCGTCATGTTAATCCCGATTTAATTAGTGATTTATCAATTTGGTTGGTGATTGCAGCTATTCCCGCCGCTAGGTTATATTATGTTTTGTTTCAATGGCCAGAATATTCTCAACATCCAGAACGGATAATTGCAATTTGGCAAGGGGGTATTGCTATTCATGGGGCAATTATTGGCGGTGCGATCGCGGCGTTAATTTTTGCTAGACTGAATAAGGTATCTTTTTGGCAATTGACTGATTTGGTTGCTCCTTCATTAATATTAGGGCAAGCAATTGGTCGGTGGGGAAATTTTTTCAACTCGGAAGCTTTTGGCAGACCAACTAGTTTACCTTGGAAGTTATATATTCCCTCAGATCGTCGTCCTTTGGATTTAGTGAATTTTGAATATTTCCATCCCACTTTTCTTTATGAATCGTTGTGGAATTTAATGGTGTTTGCATTGTTAATAACTTTGTTTTTTCGAGCTTTAGCTAAAAAATCCCGGTTGAAAGTAGGGACGTTATTTTTAGTTTACTGGGTTGCTTATAGCTTGGGACGGATTTGGATTGAAGGTTTACGCACAGATAGCTTAATGCTAGGACCTTTACGGATGGCACAAATGGTAAGTTTAGGGGGAATGACTTTAGGATTATTTGGTTTAGCTTGGCTATATATATTCAAGCGTTCCTTACCTGATGTTGTTGCTGGGGGAAATGAAGAAAAAAATGCCCCAGAGTAATTAATCTCTAGGGCTTAACCAGGGTGCATCTACCATCTATTTCTACTAGGCAAAGTGGCTGAATCCGGATATTACTCAGGAAATGCTAAAAGTTTTTTTTGCAGGGTTTTGAAGGGGAAAATTGATGAGTGAATCTACTAGTAATTTGAGTTTTTCTAAGTATCCCAATGCCTTAGAATCTGCGGTTTATATTGTGGGTGCCGGACCAGGAGATCCTGATTTATTAACGGTTAGGGCGCAAAAGTTGTTGGCTGCGGCTGATGTGATTTTATTTGCAGATTCTTTAATTCCCGAACAGATTTTAGATATTTGTCGTGCAGATGCGGAAATTATTAAAACAGCAAATCGGACTTTGGAAGAAATTTTACCATTGATGATTGATGCCGTGCGATCGCATAAATCAGTGGTCAGGCTACATTCTGGTGATCCTAGTCTGTATAGCGCTATTCATGAACAAATGCAGCTATTAGCCGATGCGAATATTCCCTTTGAAGTTATCCCTGGTATCAGTGCCTTTCAAGCTGCCGCAGCTAAATTGAAAATAGAGTTAACTGTCCCTGGTTTAGTCCAAACTATTATTCTCACTCGCATTAGCGGTCGTACCCATGTCCCTGATACTGAAGAGTTAGCAGCTTTAGCCGCCCATCGTGCCAGTTTATGTTTATATTTAAGTGTGAGTCATATTACTGAAGCCCAAGAGAAATTATTAGAACATTATGATCCAGATACTCCAGTAGCAATTTGCTATCGCTTAGGCTGGCCAGATGAAAAAATCCGGGTTGTGAATTTAGCACAAATCGCAGATTGTACCCATGAAGAAAAATTACGGCGAACTACACTTTATGTAATCAGTCCCGCACTACTACCAGTAAGTGGGCGCTCCCGCTTGTATCACCCCGAACATAA
Source organism: Anabaena sp. WA102 (assembly GCF_001277295.1). Lineage (NCBI taxonomy): Bacteria > Bacillati > Cyanobacteriota > Cyanophyceae > Nostocales > Nostocaceae > Anabaena > Anabaena sp. WA102. The sequence continues at coordinate 2,464,647 of NZ_CP011456.1, forward strand.
TCATTTATTCCGTGCATCCCATAATCTTGGCTAGTACCGCAAGGCGGAAGTCAAAAGTCAAAAGTCAAAAGTCAAAATGAAGACAGTATAGGCTTTTGGAGTATTTAGAATGGTTGGTTTATTTACGCCGTTTTGTACTAATAGTTCGTCAAATTTATTTTGACGGGTAATGGAAAAAAACTTCTGTTCTCCCCTCCCCCACCTCCCCACCTCCCCCCACCTCCCCCACCTCCCCACCTCCCCCCACCTCCCCCACCTCCCCCACCTCCCCACCTCCCCCTACCTCCCCTCCCCCCCCCACCTCCCCTACCTCCCCTACCTCCCCCACCTCCCCCACCCCTGAAGATGGAATATCTCTGAAAAAACAAGATGAACAAAAGTAATATCTGTATAGTTACTATTCCTGGGTATACAATTACTGAACTTATTTATGCTAGTAAAAAAACTACAGTTTATCGTGGTCAACAGCAAACAACACAGATTTCAGTTATTATCAAGATTCTCAACGCAGAATATCCCCGGTTGCAGGATTTAATAGCATTTAAAAATCAATTTGCTATTAGTCAACAAATAGATCACCCAAATATTATTAAATGTTATGCCCTAGAAAAATATGGTAATAGTTATGCCATAATCTTAGAAGATTTTAGTGGTATATCGTTGAGTGAATATACCAATTTACAAAAATTAGATATTAACTCTTTTATATCTATTGCGATCGCAATTACTAAAGCATTAGAGTTTTTGTATGCCAAGAAAATTATTCATAAAGACATTAAGCCCAGAAATATTCTAATTAATCCCCAAACTCAGGAAATCAAGCTGATAGATTTTGGTATTTCCTCCCTATTACCTAAAGAAACTGCGGACATCAAAAGCCCGAATGTATTATCAGGGACACTTACCTATATGTCTCCAGAACAAACAGGAAGAATGAATAGAGGCATAGATTACCGCACTGATTTTTATTCTTTAGGAGTAACTTTTTATGAATTACTCACAGAACAATTACCTTTTTATAGTCAAAATCATTTGGAATTAGTATATTGCCATATTGCCAAAGAGCCTATTCATCCTAGAGAAATTAATCCACAAATCCCTCAGATTCTCGCAGATATCATTATTAAGTTAATGGCAAAAAACCCCGATAATAGATATCAAACGGCTAGAGGAATTAGATATGATCTAGAAATATGTCAAAAAATGTTATTAACTGAAGGAGAGATTAATAACTTTGAATTGGCAAAACGAGATATTAGTGATAGGTTTCTGATTCATGACAAACTATATGGTAGAGAACAGGAAATTATTGCTTTATTAAAGGCCTTTGAAAGCATCAGTGCTGGCAATAAAGAATTAATGTTAGTCGCAGGATTTTCTGGGATTGGTAAAACTGCTGTCGTTAATGAAGTTCATAAACCAATTGTTCGGCAAAAAGGTTATTTTATCTCTGGTAAATATGATCAATTTCAGCGAAATATTCCCTTTTCTGCATTAGTGCAAGCATTTCGCAGTCTCATGAGACAACTGCTAACTGAAAATACGGTACAGTTACAAGAGTGGAAGATTCAGATATTATCAGCTTTGGGAGAACAAGCACAGGTAATTATTGATGTCATTCCTGAACTAGAAAATATTATTGGTCAGCAATCACCAGTTCCTGAACTGACGGGAAATGCTTCAGAAAATCGCTTTAATTTATTATTTAGTAAGTTTATTCAGGTATTTGCTACAGGTGAACATCCATTAGTCATTTTCTTAGATGATTTACAATGGGCTGATATAGCTTCTTTAAAATTAATAAAATTATTAATGTGTGAAAAATACACAAGATATTTATTATTAATTGGAGCATATCGAGATAATGAAGTCAATCCGGGACATCCTTTAATCACAACTTTAGATGATATTCGTCAAGAAAATATCACAATTAATCAGATTATTTTGCAAGCTTTAGATAAATCTCATATTAGACTATTAGTTACAGATACTCTATCTTGTCCGAAATTACATAACCAAGACCTAACAGAACTACTTTTAAGAACCACTCAAGGTAATCCATTTTTTACCAATCAGTTACTTAAATCATTACATGAAGATGGATTAATTACTTTTAATTTTAGCCTTGGTTATTGGCAGTGTGATATAAATGCAGCCAAAGCTTTATATCATAATGATGATATTGTTAATTTTCTCAAAATCCAATTACAAAAATTACCTAAAAATACTCAAGATATTTTAAAAATAGCTGCTTGTATTGGCAACCAATTTGATTTATCTACCCTGGCTATAGTTTGTGAAAAATCCCAAATACAAATAGCGGCTGAATTATGGGATGCTTTGCAAGAAGAACTGATTATTCCCCAAAATGAAGCATATAAATTTTTTACGGGCGAAGAATCAGTATTTGATGTTTTTAACTTAAATTTCCCGGTTAATAACACTGAATCAATTTTCGCTAAATATAAATTTTTTCATGACCGAGTTCAGCAAGCAGCTTATGTCCTAATTTCTGATGTTGATAAATCAGCAATGCACTTAAAAATTGGTCAGTTACTATTAAAAAATACCAATGCTGCGGAACTGGAAGAGAAGATATTTGAGATAGTTAACCAGTTAAATATTGGGGTTGAATTAATTACTAATCAGTCAGAAAGACATGAATTAGCTAAATTAAATTTAATTGCTGGTTGTAAAGCAAAATCTTCTACCGCTTATGAATCTGCTATTAGATATTTAAAGGTAGGCTTGGAACTTTTAGCAATAAATAGTTGGGAAGATGAGTATGAATTAACTTTAAATCTTTACACAGAAATCGCAGAAGCAGAATATTTAAATATTGATTTTGAGCAAGCAGAAATATATATAGAATTAGTTAAACAAAATGCTACCAGTCTTATAGATCAAGTAAAAGTATATGAAGCACAAATACAAATCTATATGTCTCAATTGCAACTACAAAGAGCAATAGAGACAGGGTTGAATTTAGTCAACTTGCTGGGAGTAAATTTAGAAAAAACACCTCCACAAAACTTAAATGTTGATGATTTAATCAATTTACCAGAGATGATAGCTACTGATAAACTTGCGGTGATGCGGATTTTAACTAATCTGACTGCTGCTAGTTATTTTGTTGATCCAGAATTATTCCCAGTTATTATCTTTACCATGATCAATCTATCAGTAAAATATGGCAATTCTCCATTTTCTGCTCCTGGATATGTGAATTATGGGGTGATACTCTGCGGTTTTGTTGCTGATATTGAAACTGGATATCGTTATGGTGAATTGGCTTTAAATATATTAGATAAATTTGATGGTAGAACAGTTAAATGTCGAGTTATGCTAATGTGGGCTTGCAATGTCCTATTTTGGAAAAAACATCTCAAAACAGTAGTAAGTAGCTTACAAGAAGCCTTACAAAGCGGAATAGAAACTGGAGATTTAGAATATTCTGGTTACTGCTCGTCAATGTATAACATGAATATGATTTTCAGTGGTGAAAACTTATCCTATGTATTTGAGCAGTTAAAAAGTCATATACTTTTAATGTATAGCTTGAAGCAAGAAGGTACTGTTTTACTACATAAGCTATGGTATCAGCTAGTTTTTAATCTTGCAGAAATTAATGAAACCAAACAAACATTTGATGGTGAGTTATTTGATGAATCTCAAATATTACCAATTTTGATCGCATCTAAAGCATCAAATGTAATATTTTCATTATATTTAGCAAAAACTATATTTTATTACTTCTCTGGTTTTACCAGTATCGCTGTTGAGAATGGGATTCAAGGTGAAGCTTATTTAGAATGTGTAGTGGGACAAGTTACTACGAGCTATATATATAGCAGTATGCACTTGAGTGAGATACAGTCAGCCAATCGCAAACTCTGTAGGGGCGCAGGGTCTGCGCCCTCGAGTCAATATAATTTTTATTATTCTTTATCTCTTTTAGCTGAATATGATCAGCAGTCTGTGAGTGGACAAAAACAATATTTAGAAAAGGTTTTATCCAATCAAGAGAAAATGAAAAATTGGGCTGTTCATGCACCGATGAATTTTCAACATAAATATGAATTAATAGAAGCAGAAAAAGCGAGAGTGTTAGGAAATAATTGGCAAGCAATAGAGCTTTATGACCAAGCAATTGCTGGAGCTAAAGAACACAAATATCTTCATGAAGAAGCACTAGCTAATGAACTAGCAGCTAAATTTTACCTGAGCTTTAATAAAGATAAAATTGCTAAAACTTACTTAATAGATGCTTATTATTGTTATGCTAATTGGGGAGCTAGGGCTAAAATTGAGAGTTTAGAAACAACCTATCCTCATTTGCTTGAACCTATTATTAATCAAACCAAAACTAAATTAACAGCCGGCGAAGTAAGTACACTTATTAGTAAACCTAGTTTGACAGGTGTTTCTGCATTATTAGATTTAGAAACTGTGACTAAAGCATCCTTAGCCATTGCTTCGGAAATTCAGATAGATAAGTTATTATATACTCTCATGCAGGTAATATCAGAGAATGTTGCCGCCAATAAATCTGCATTAATTTTGCAAAAAGAGGGAAATTTAATATTAGTAGCTCAATGTATGAATGAACATGAATGTAAATTTTCTACTACACCAATTAACGATAGCCAAGATTTACCATTAAGTATTATTAATTATGTAGCAAATATGCAAGAATATTTATTAATTAGTGATGCTACAAATGATCAGGATTTTGCCAATGATTCATACATTATTCAGCATCAATCTAAATCCATATTATGCAATCCTATTTTGAATAAAGGGCAATTAATTGGTATTCTTTATTTAGAAAATAATCTAACTGTGGGTGCTTTCACTATTGACAGATTAAGAATATTAAACCTCCTATCTTCTCAAGCTGCTATTTCCCTAGAAAATGCCCAACTCTATAGTAATTTAGAAGAAAAAGTCACCCAAAGAACTCAGGAATTAAATGAAAATAATCTGCATTTAGAACAAACACTACATGAGTTAAAAGCCACACAATCCCAACTAATCCAAACGGAGAAAATGTCCAGTTTAGGACGAATGGTAGCGGGTATTGCCCATGAAATTAATAATCCTATAAATTTCATCTATGCGAACATTGAACACGCTAGTAATTATACTGAATCTATTATCAATTTACTGAATATATATCAACAAGAATATCCTAGTCACTCAGCTACTATTGAAAAATATAAACAAGACAATGATTTTGATTTTGTTATTCAAGATTTACCTAGAATTCTTGATTCAATGACGGTAGGTTCAGAACGGATTCGGAAGATTATTTTAAGTTTACGTAATTTTTCCCGTCTTGACGAGTCCGAAATGAAACCTGTAGATATCCATGAGGGAATTGATAGTACATTAATGATTTTAGAAACTCGATTCCAAGAAAAGTTAGGCTATTCTAGCAATGTAGTCATTAAAAATTATAGTAATCTTCCCTTAGTCCAATGTTATGCTTCTCAACTAAATCAGGTATTTATGAATATCATTAGTAATGCCATTGATGTTCTCAAACAGCGTGAAAAAAGTTTATCTACCGCAGAACTCAAGAATAATCCTAACCAGATCATTATTCGCACTCAAATCATTAATAATAATTGGGTACAAATTGCCATTAAAGATAATGGTATGGGGATAAATCCCGAAATTAAACAACGCATATTTGATCCTTTTTTCACCACCAAACCTGTAGGAGAAGGTACAGGTTTAGGACTATCAATCAGTTATCAAATTATCGTAGATAAACACAGTGGTAAATTAGATTGTATCTCTGCACCCGGAAAAGGAACAGAATTTATCATTGAAATTCCCATAAAACTCCACCAACCATAAAACGCCTACTCTCCGCGCCTCTGCGCCTCTGCGTGCAAAAAAATATTCAACTCTGCATAACAGCATCCAATAATAACCCAGCCCCAAACCGAACAGGATCTGTACAAGGTAACTTAGTTTCTGCTATAATTTGAGCGATCGCATTTTTTGCCTCTACTTCCCCCAAATTCCGAGTATTCAAAGCAATTCCCACCACAGGAACAGGACGAAAAGCCCCCGCACCACTAGCAACAATTTCATACATCCGAATCACCTCAGATAACGATGGAATTGGTATATGAGGATTATTCCGGTTATGGGTTTGTCCTGCTTGATGCACCAATATTAAATGTGTAGGTTGAGAACCGCGAATTAACGGTAAAGTAGCCGTTGAGCCAGGGTGTAAAAGAGAACCTTGCCCCTCAATTTGCAAAATGTCGTAATGTTGACCAAAACGCATCACCAACTGTTCCACCGCACCCGCAGCAAAATCCACCCGCACAGCGTCTAAAGCCACCCCTTCCCCTTCCAACATTAACCCAGTTTGACCAGTAGCCAAAAACTTAGAACGGATACCCTGCAACTTAGCCACCCGGTGTAATTCCAGACTGGTAGACATTTTACCAATAGCCATATCCGTTCCCACCGTCAACACCCGCCGACAGGGCAGAGTTTGCGCCATTGCCGATGCTACATCTAAATTAGCTGGTTCTTTGCGGACATCCCAAATTAATTGTCCTGGTTTCAGGAGGGCATTTAACTCCGGTATATTTGCCATTGGTGTATGTAACCCATTTACCAAAGACATTCCCGCCTTGAGGGCATCTTTGATATCCAGCCAATAATCATCAGGAACAGCACCACCTTTAGGTGCAATCCCAATTACTAGAACTTCCGGTTTATACTGTAAAGCTGCTGTCACAGATGCCACAATTGGCGCATCTCGCTGAATACCTGTTAACTCGACTAAAGACTTACCTACAGATTCTCTGTCAATCACCGCCACAATGGGGGACTCGCTGTAGCGTAAAATTGACAACCCTGTTTTTCCTTGAACTCCAGTAATTCCCTCATGAAGAAGAATTGCTATTTTTTGATTAAGCGACAGACGCACAATGTTTCACTCCCAAACCAGGTAAATTATTCGGCAAAACTCGCCCATTTTCCACCACTGCACCAGTAAAAGGATCATCAATTAGATTTAAGTGACTATCTAAATCCAAATAATCAGCCAGTGGTGCAAGTTGTAAAGCGGCGGTATTAGCAAGACAACTATCAGAATAACAGCCAAACATGACTTGTAAATTATGAGATTTGGCTGTATGCACCATCCGCATGGCTTCAGTGATTCCCCCAGATTTCATTAATTTGATATTAATGCCATCAACATGATTAGCTAATTGGGGAATATCCGCACTGGTAAAGCAACTTTCATCTACAAAAATTGGTAACGGAGAATGTTTTTTTAACTGGGCTAAATTTGCTTCTTCACCTCTTGCTAATGGCTGTTCTACATATTTTATTCCCAAATCAGCTAACCAATTACACATATTTACAGCATCGGTCAAATTCCAACCTCCGTTAGCATCAACAAATATATCTCTTCCGTCCGCTTCTTCCCGTACCGCTAAGAGCATTTTTTGATCTGCTTCTATTCCCTCGGTTGAACCCAATTTGACTTTTAACAACTGCACGTCCATAAATTGTAACCAGTCTCCCGTCCTTGCCCTTGCACCTGCTGGGGAGTTAATGCCAATTGTTACCGATGTTGGCACTATAACATTTTTATCCAGTCCCCACAGTTGCCACAATGGCAAATTCACACGCTTACCCAACCAATCATGTAATGCCATATCCACAGCCGCTTTGACTGCGGACGGAATTTGCATTTGTTCTAATAGTGCCTCAATTTCCTGCCGTTGCCAAGGGCTATACTTTTGTAAAGTAGGTATGATTTGCTGCAAAGTTTCCTGGATTTTCTCCGTAGATTGCCTATGGTTGCCCACTCCAAAAGGAGATGCTTCTCCCCAACCTGTAATTCCTTCTGCGGTAATTTGTAACCAGATATTTGTTGTTTGTGCTGTTGTCCCCCGACTAATTGTGAGGGGAAATCGTTTGTTGACGGTAAAGGTTTGAAAATTGATTTGCATAAATATATTCAATAGGGAATATGTATTTTACATGGAGTTGGAATTGTCAGCTACTTGATATTTTCCAGTTTTGTTAACCATTTATCGAAATGCTGACACTGTTTACGTATTGTATCCAATCCGATATCCATAGCAATTAAAGAACCATGTAAAGGTTTATCATATCCAGGACAACATCGAAGAATACGTTTAGAAGGTGCTGTTATCGGACTATCATTAATATGTTCAGGTGAAGGAAATGATTCACGCTCACTTTGTAGCTGTTCTACGGTACTTTGATCGAAGTATTCTAAAAAAGCTTGTGGATTACTATAAAGAAGTCCCTCAAATTCATGCACCAATAAATTAGGAATAAAATTTTGGATTCCAATATCTGCGCCCATTTGTTGTTCAAGATATTCAGCTTTCTCAAAAAGATTAGCTGTAGTGGGAATAGAACTTTTACCGGGAAAGTCTGCTGGTAGTCCATACAGATCAAACATTGTAGTTACAAAAGCATTGCTATCATTATAAAATTTAAGCAATTGAGGTTTTATTTTTCCATAACTAACCACACCACCTTTACCTTTTGAACTAGTTTTTACCAGAATAGGTATAACATCTATGTTTTGGTTTTGTCGCAGAAAATGTTTGCATAGTAATTCTTTTACAAAAGTTTCTTCAGTCTGTCCTTCTACAAAAATGTATAATCGGTGTCTTTTAATCATCTTGAAGGTCTACCTCCAATAATGTTCTTTTTCCATAATTCTCCTAAAGTATAATCTTCTAACCATTCTTGTAAATCATCCTCATGCAATCTGCGAAGTAATGATTTACCATATTTTCTATCTACAACAATCACATCATCTGCACTAAATTCATTCAATAATTCAACTGACTGAGTAGAAACAATCACTTGTTTTTCTCTCGAAATAGAACGCATTAAAGAAGCTAAAATAGTAATTGCATAGGGGTGAAGACCTAATTCTGGTTCATCAACTAAAATAGTTTCTGGTTGTAAAGCAGTAGGTTGTAAAAATACCGTTGCTAAACATATAAAACGCAGTGTTCCATCAGAAAGAAGATGAGCTTTAAAAGGCATATCTTGACCTTGCTCAAACCATTCTAGCTCTATCACATCATTATTGTGTGGAGAAGGACGCAATAAAAAATCACCAAAGAAAGGTGCGACAAGTCTGATTGTTTTAACAATTTGTTGATAAGATTGGGAATAGTTATTTTTCAATAAATATAAAAAAGCCGCCAAATTGCGAGCATCTGGACGTAGATAAATATTATCATTAATAGGAGCAGCTTGTTTTACATAGGCACTGTCGCTGGTATCATGAAAATGATAAACCCGCCATTGCTGCATGGCAGATAATATATATTTATCCATTTTTGTACCAGTACCAGTAAAAGCCTGAGTTTCAAAATGACCACTACCTATTAGTGCTTGCGATCGCATTTTTGACTTACCACTACTCCAGCCAAATGACTCTTTAGAAAACATCAGACGGTTATCTTGAGTAGGTTCAAGGGTGGCAAGGTATCTATTATTGCCAAAATATAGTTCAATCTCTAATTGTTCAGTTGTTTTTCGACCAAAATGCAATATTGTATCTGGTCCACCTTGACGACTAACAAAAACTTGCAAATGTCCATCAAGTATCTCTTGAACCATGCGAAAAAAGCTGATAAAATTGGATTTTCCTGCGCCATTGCAGCCAATGAGTATATTGAGTTGAGTAAGTTCAAGATTACATTCTGCAATAGATTTAAAGCCCTTCAAAACAATCCTTGATAGTTGTTTTTCACTAATCAACTTTGCCAGAGTAATTTTTTCCTCGGTCATATTAATAATCTGACGGGATGACATATTTTCTCCTTGTTTCTGTTTTTGTAACTCTAAAATCCGTTGTTTAGCTAAGTTCAAAATCTCTTGATGATTTATTTTTTGATTCTTTTGTCTCTTGTAATTCTAACCTTTCAACTAGATAACTATAAAGTTCTAACCATTTTTCACGATTCTCTAGCTTTTTTAACAAATCATCACCAGCCTTTAAAGTATCAAAAGCAAATTGATAATTTCCCTGTTCACAATGATGATAAAAAGCATCAATATAATCTGTTAAATCATCTTCCCAATCCCAATCTTCCAGCCAATCACCTTCTATATCATCAACATAAAGATGAATATAATCTGAGCCATAGGTTTCTTTATCTAGCTGCAACTGTTGGGATGCTTCTAGATACTTTTCATCTACCTCGGAAGTTGACTGATTATAAATACTTACATTCTTAGTCATCTTTATTTATTTCTTCTTCTGTGTTCTCAACTGCAAAAGCTTCAATAGCAGTAAAAACTTGTTGTACTGTTTTCGGATGTAGAATCTTACCTGAATGAAAAGGAATCACTACTCTAACATTTTCTCGAAAATAAATTCTGTGACTACCTTTGCTTCTCATTTCTATAAAACCAGCATTTAATAGTAATTTTTCAGATTCTTTGGCAGTTAGTCGCGGCAGTTTAGGCAACTTTCACCTCCAAAGTCATAGTTAATATGTCTTTGTGCTGAAGTGCTTGTTTCTCAAATTCTGATAATGTTTCTATATATAATTCAACAGCTTCTTTGATATTTGCTTGTACTGTTTCTAATGAATCACCTTCAGATTGACATCCAGGAAGTTCAGGACAATAAGCATAATAGCCATGTTCATCTTTTTCAATGACAATACTAACTTTATAGGACATAAGTAACTTCTATTTGATGATTAATGACTGACTATTATATCATAGTTCATTATTTTGCATATCTATAGGAATCCGGTTTGATTCCTGATAGCGTTCACGCAGTGTGCCGTTCGCGGTAGCGTGCCGGAGGCATCAGGCATAGCGTGGCGTTAGCCATATTTTCCTACGTAGGAAGGCAAGAGGCAATCATGCAAGAGGTAAGAGGATTCAAGAATATAAAGGTGTACCGAGTTCCGTTCAAAAATCAAATAGGAGTCCTATAGCACAGGTTGGCGGAAATAAGATAACTATTAAAAGCTCGGAAATTGGTTGATTACAAGGCTTGAAAATGGTTCATTTACTTAAGCTGCACGGTACTAGTTAAAGATATTTATTCTGGGAAATAATTTGTTTTTCTTAATCGAAGTTTTCTTTGTCTGAATGATCATCTTCATTAGATTTTTTCATTCCTTCTTGTAAATTTCTGAGACTTTTTCCCAAGACTCCTCCCAACTCAGGAATTTTCTTCGGTCCAAAAATCAAAATAGCAACTATGGCAATAATCCCTACTTCCGGCCAGCCTAATCCAAACATGATAATTTTCCTCTTGAGTCACTGTAATTATACTAAAAACGGGTGAGATTTAAACTTTTGCCAAATGACAAAGAACCCAGATGTGTAGGGGTAAAGCAAAAGCTTATTGGTGTCAACTTAACGTAAAACATCTATCCCGCAAATCCCGCAAAGAACTCAAGTCGTCTCATTCCCAGTCAGAGACTGGGAATGAATTCTAGAAGGCTCTGCCTTCAATAATATTAGAGGCAGAGCCTCATCAACTGCATTCCTAGTCAGAGACTAGGAACGAGATGTGGTAGGGATTTGAGCTTAAGTTGACACCAATGAAGCTCTTGCTTTACCCCTACGTTTAGAATCAAACAGTCAAGCCGTTTTGAGTATAACTATAGAATTTATTCTGTTATAATTGGCATATTTAACCACTGACTTAATTCCCTGGCTAACCATTCCAGTTGTCCTACCGATTTGATCGGAAAATTATTAACACTAAACTCAAATTTTTCTACCCCTGCCCAAATTACCAATTTTGCAGGTACTTGAGTTTTATTCCCGTCTGAGTCTTTAGTAAAATATTGGGGTGTATAAACCAGTTTATTAATACTTTCTCTGGAAACTGAACGACAACGGGGGATTTTCCATTTCCCTAACTGGTGATTAAGAGAAATTTGTTGCTGATCTATATGTATGCTGACACCACCAAATAAGCCGTATACTATACCGTAAATCATCGAAAAACCTACACCCCAAAAAGGTAGGGAGAACAACGCAAAGGGTATATTACCGGGAAAAGGTGCAGAAAGAGCGCCAATAGTCCAAACTAAGATAAATAAATTCCAAAATATGGCAAAAAAACCCATAAACACCATTGAGGATTGAAAGCCAACGGGAGGAATAGTAATGTCTAAAGCATCTTCATTTTTTGTGAGTTGAACTTTACTACCCGCTGGTTTGTCCTGCTGCTGCTGTTGTTTGAGAGTCCAATTATTCTTATCCCAATACCAATCACCTCGTGTTAATTCTAATGGGATGATTTCTCTGGAAAAATCCTTTTGTAAAACAGACAAAGCTTCACTTGCAGAACTCAAGCGTTTTTCTAAACTAATTTGTGTCATCCACTTTAGCCAGTTGGTTAAACTGGGACTCAGGTTAGTTGCTTGCTCAAACTGAATGCAAAAATCCTTTTGGGGTAAATCTGCTGGGTGAGTCCCCGTTACCAAATATATCAGAGTTGCACCTAAACTATAAAGGTCAGAAGCGGGAACAGTACGCCCTCCAAACTGTTCCTGTGGCATATAACCATAAGTTCCGACAACAGTTCTTGTCCCTCCTTCTGCTGCTAGGACGGTCTGGACTGACCCAAAATCTATTAAATAAACTGGACCAACGCTATTACCAGAGCGCTCTCCTAATAAAATATTGCTAGGCTTAAGATCACGGTGGATAACTGGTGGATTTAAATTATGTAAATATATAAGAATTTCTAAAACTGATGAAGCAATTTCTTTAACTTCGACTTCAGTGAATTTTCTCCCAGTTTGTAAATATTGCTCTAGAGTTTGGGCTGGTATATAAGTTTGGACAAGGGCAAATCCTTGATATTTAGAGGAATTTACTTCAAAATAGTCTAAGTAGGCAGGAATCTGAGAATGTGATAAAGACTTTAAGGTTTGGGCTTCTCTCTCAAACAACTTGAGATCATCCCATTCAAAATCACTACTGAAAGCAAGTAACTTGACAATTACCGATTTTCCAGTTACTAAATCAGTAGCGAGAAAAGTCCTTCTGCCGGCTTTTTTGCCTAGCTGTTTTTGAAGTTCGTAACGATTAGCTAATATTTCCCTGTTCATCATTGCAGTTTCCTGATGTCACTTGTCAGTATTAGGTAGGTTGGCGTTGAAAATTGTCGTTATAGCAAGGCAAGAGGCAAGAGTAAGGAAGTTTTCAGCGATTTTACGTTTCTTTACACAGTTTGGTTTTATTGTGTTCACCTACTTAGGGTTTGCTGGTAGCGTAGCGTGGCGTTAGCCATACTCCTGAATGGGCGCAGGCCCTGCGCCCCTACCTCCTGATAGCGCAGCGTGGTGTTAGCCATACTTCTGATAGCGCAGCGTGGCGTTAGTCATACTTCTAGCCCTCACAGATAACTTTTTCAGCAAACTCTACTTAATACCAAAATTATCGTCCCTATTTCCAATTGTTAAATTTTAATTGTTAATTGTTAATTGTTAATTGCTTATGCCTTCCCCACTTTGGCCTTACATCACCCCAGGTATTCCCGACGAATTATTTGAGAATTTACCAGGTATTCCTCTGAGTCAGCGAGAATTAAGATTGTTGTTGATTTCCCAATTACGACTACAAGCTGATTCTGTATTGTGGGATATTGGTGCAGGAACAGGTACAATTCCTATAGAGGTAGGTTTATTGTGTCCCCAAGGACGGGTAATTGCTATCGAAAGGGACGAGGATGTTGCTAATCTAATTAGACGCAACTGCGATCGCTTTGAAGTTAAAAACGTCGAAGTTATTGAGGGTAGCGCCCCAGAATGCTTAAACCAAATCAAGTCAGTACCTGATCGCATCTGCATTGAGGGAGGAAAAGCCATACAGGATATTGTCCAAGCTGCATGGCAGTATTTACCAACATCTGGTCGAGTGGTTGCCACTGCTGCTAATCTAGAAAATCTGTATACCATTTCTCAAAGCTTTTCTCAGTTAAGAGTTAGGAATATTGAAGTTGTCCAGTCAGCGGTGAATCGCTTAGAAACACGGGGCTATTCTCAAACCTTTGTAGCAGCCGATCCCATTTTCATTCTCAGTGGTGAGAAACTAGAGTGAACTACTCCGCCGTAAAACGGACGGAGCTTCCCAATTCATCGGGAATAGCCGCTAGAACTCCATAGTTCTATGGGTCTGACATTCCCTCCAAGGGCAGGAGTCCTGATTCCCAAGACCCAAATCTTTTACCCTGAGCTATGCCGAAGGGTTCTCTGGCGACACTTACAAAAAAAGGGAACAGGGAAATCTTAACTGGGAACAGGGAACAGATAAGAAACAAAAGTTTCACCAGTTTAGAGATTCAGTCAAGAAAAAGATGTTTTTAAAAGATGCGTAGCACGAAAAAAAACAGTGTCATTATTTCAATCTCATGTTTTTAAACATGAGTTTTTTCTGTTCCCTGTTGCTTCTGCCCGTGAACTATCAGCTTGGTTTTCGCTTACGGCATTGGTGGTCAAGATACACAATATCTTACCAAAAAATCCTGGCGATTCGTCATCCCCTGCTCACAATCCCCATATTAGGAGTACATTGAAGCTGGGGACTTCCACAAATTGTTAAATTCCTTCGGTTTTCGGTTTTGGGTTGCATCCAAAATCCAAAATCTAAAATCCCAAATATTATCCTATGCCCTGGTCTCGAATTATTAGTGGAATTGTTGCAATTATCATGGCGCTATCTGCAACCCTATTGGGGGGTTGGTATTTTACGATAGCGATCGCTATTGTCGTATTTTTAGGTCAACAAGAATATTTTAATTTGGTTCGCTCTAGAGGCATAACACCCTCAGTTAAAACTACCATGATTGTTAGTCAAGTTCTACTGGCAATTTGTACCCTTAATGGTAGTTTAGCTGATGCAATTATGCCAATAGCCGGAACACTTATTTGTTTTTACCTACTTTTTCAACCCAAATTAGCCACCATTGCGGATATTTCCGCTTCTATTATGGGTTTGTTTTATGTAGGTTACTTACCAAGTTACTGGGTCAGGTTACGGGGAATTGATCATGCTATTAGCAGTAATTTACCTTTAGGTGGTTATTGGCCATCTAATTGGCAAGATATCGGACAAGGCAATTTGACTGCCTTTCCCACAGGTTTAACTGCGACTATCCTCACGTTCTTATGTATTTGGGCTGCGGATATTGGCGCTTATACTTTTGGTAAATTCTTTGGGAAAACTCGGTTATCAGATATTAGTCCCAAAAAAACCGTAGAAGGTGCAGTTTTTGGTATTAGTGCTAGTGTAGCTGTTGCGATCACAGGAGCTTACTTTCTCAATTTTCCCGACTGGTTAATCACTGGTTTCACATTGGGTCTAATTATTGGTATTGCTAGTTTGTTAGGTGACTTAACAGAATCTTTGCTCAAACGTGATGCTGGTGTCAAGGATTCAGGACAATTGATCCCTGGTCATGGAGGGATTTTAGATCGCACCGATAGCTATATTTTTACTGCTCCTTTAGTGTATTATTTCGTTACCTTACTTTTACCTTTATTAGAAAAAACGCTGTAACAGGAACTAAGATAAGATTTAATCTCTACTTGCCCACATCACTCACAATAGCCATATAATTTAAAGTAAATTCAGGGAATATTGAATTTTGATTTTTTAATGATTATGGGTTAATGTTAATACGTCCATAACAACTAAGTTGTTCCGGTATCAGAGAAATTTTTTCGATATCAACATCTGTTCCCAGATTTATAATATAAGGAGAATTCTTTTCTAACAGCACCTCTTGATCGGTCTTGATCCGAACTTGTGTTAATTGTAGTTCTTGACCATTGAGCAGTTCTAAGCCTAAATAAATATTGAAAAATGCCCCTTCTATCTCAGAGACTGGGATACCATTCAGGATCAATACCTGATTGTCAAGGGTGATTCTTCGCCAAGTAATGTCCTTGAAATTTAGGCTATATTCTGCTAGTAGTGGAATCAGTACATCATTTATAGCTGTTAATAATAATGGAGATGACAGAGAATTATTAAGATCCTGTTCAGCGATTATCAGCTTACCAACTACAGGTACTATTGCTGATAATTGCAAAGGTTGTCCTTTCAAAATTGAAGCCACATTCAGTTGGATCTGTTCTGCCTGAAGTTCAATTTGTGTAGCATGAAGACCTTGATACACAGCATTACTAGCAGAAATTGATACTCCAGGAATGCAACCAGACAGCAATTGGCGATCGCTTGCTGTAATCTGTACCTCTAAATGAGATACTTGATTTAATTGGCTTCTTAACCAAAGCTTAATCGCTGATGTTAAAACTTTTGTAATGATCCTGACTTTGCTGTTATTTGTATTTGGGGAACTTGGTTCTGTCATTTTTCGACGGTTATATCAATGTAAATATGCTCAAAACTTGAGTATCTTAAACAAACCTTAACTTTAACATGGAAGTTTGTTAACAACAAAATGCAAACATTAGCAGTATAAAAATATTCAGCGAGAAAATCACAGTTTAAACATGGAGGCACGGCTACAAAAAATTCTAGCTCAATGGGGTATAGCCTCACGACGTGAAGCTGAAGAAATGATTAGGCAATCACGAGTATGTGTGAATGGGGTATTAGCACATTTAGGACAAAAAGTCGATCCTCACCAAGATAAAATCTCTATAGATGGTCAACCTGTACTGGGAGAACAGCGTCCATCCAAAATGTATTTATTACTGCATAAACCAGCAGGATTTGTCTCCACTTGCCATGATCCCCAAGGAAGACCAACGGTTTTGGATCTCCTTCCGTCAGCATTAAGAACCGGATGGGGTATTCACCCGGTTGGCCGTTTAGATGTAGACTCGACAGGAGCATTGATTTTAACCAATGATGGAGAATTGACCTATGGACTTACCCATCCTAGTCATAGTATTCCCAAGACCTACCGCGTTGTAGTTCAAGGACACCCTCCAGCAAAAGTTCTCGAAAATTGGAGTCAGGGTATAGTTCTGGAAGGAAGAATCACAAGACCTGCTCAAGTGCGTTTGATTGAAAATTATATTGATCAAAGCTGTTTAGAGATAGTTTTACAGGAAGGAAGAAACCGTCAAATTCGTCGTATAGCCGAACAGTTGGGATATCCAGTCATTAAGCTACATCGCACGGCTATTGGTTCAATTCAATTAAAAACATCAACAACAGCATCCTTGCCATCTGGTAAATACCGTCATCTTAGTCAGGATGAAATTAGTTTTTTAAATAAGCAGATAATTCGCACACCTATTAAGACAAAGCCGAGTTAAGGAGTAAAAGAAAAACATGAAATGGTTCAGAAAGAAGGGTAAACAGTCAATCAAACCTTCTATCAAGGAACATCAAGCCGAAAAGTTAGGGCAACTTGGCTCTCAACTAGGTTCGCTACGGCAGGAACAGGGTTTAACTCTAGATGAGTTAGTCGTATTCACCAGAATTCCTCGAAGACTTTTACAAGCCATTGAAGAAGGTAATTTAAGCGACTTACCAGAACCCATCTATGTTCAAGGCTTAATTAGACAGTTTGCAGACGCTTTAGGAATTCGGGGTGGGGAATTTGCTAGTCATTTCCCCATTGGTTCTCAATCAGTAAGTGTTCAATCCAATTGGAAAGTACAAGCTGTTCCTCAATTACGTCCTATTCATCTTTACCTGCTTTATATTGGGCTGATTTTCTGCTCTGTTAACGGTTTATCCCAGTTGTTGAATAATTCCACTTTGCAAGCAAACAATCGCCAAATTCAACCAAAAACTGTAACCCAATTGGCAGGGGAAGAAGCTGCTAATAATACATTTATCAACAAGCAAGGGGATCAATCCGTACAAATTGGTGTCACATTAAAAGCTTCATCTTGGATTAGCGTGGTTACAGATGGTAAAACAGCCTTTGAGGGAGTTTTACCACAAGGTTCTAGCCGCACCTGGAACGCCACCGAGCAACTGACAGTAAAAACTGATAATGCTGGTGGTGTGTTAATGAGTGTGAATCAGCAGGAAGCAAAGGAAATGGGAGAAATCGGCAAAGCTCAAGAAATCAACATTGCTGCTAAACCAAACTTATAGTGGTCAGTGGTCAGTAGTCAGTAGTCAGTGGGAAAATTCTTTCTCCCCCCCCTACTTCCCCTACTCCCCCTACTCCCCCTACTCCCCCTACTCCCCCTACTCCCCCTACTCCCCCTACTCCCTGTCACCTGTCACCTGCTTCCCTATAAGCGCGTCCGCAACGGAAAGTGAGAGTTTTTAGGCGATCGCTTAAATCTGGCGTTAATACCCCCGATTGGTAACGCCACTCCCAATTTCCCACCGCCGTACTGGGAAAATTCATCCGGGCTTGAGTCCCCAAACCTAATACATCCTGCAAAGGTATAATTGCTTGATTGGCAATAGAACTCAAAGCTAACCTAATTAAATCCCAGTTTATACCATCTGGACTGATACAACCCAAATACAACAATAGATTTTGCTTTTCGTAATCATTTGCAGCATTAAACCAGCCTACAGTCGTATCATTATCATGAGTACCAGTATAAACTACAGCATTTCGTGTGTAGTTAAAGGGTAAAAAAGGATTACCGGGATCAGAACCAAAGGCAAACTGCAATACTTTCATCCCTGGAAACTCAAACTGATCTCGCAGTGCTTCCACTTCTGGCGTAATAATTCCCAAATCCTCCGCCAAAACAGGTAACTTACCCAAATGCTTTCTAATTGCCTCAAATAAAGCCACTCCAGGTGCTTCAATCCATTCGCCATTCATGGCAGTCGTTTCTCCCTGGGGAACAGCCCAATAAGCCTCAAAACCCCGGAAATGATCAATGCGAATTATATCCACATAATCCAGCATCGCCTCAAAGCGTAATATCCACCATTTGAAATCTTGTTTTTGCAATTCTTCCCAGTTATAAACCGGATTTCCCCATAATTGACCAGTAGCGCTAAAGTAGTCGGGTGGAACTCCCGCCATTAAAGCCACTTCTCCCGTTTCTGCATCTAAAGCAAAAATCTCAGGATTAGCCCACACATCAGCACTATCATGGGCTACATAAATAGGGATATCACCAATAATCTCTATCCCATTGTCATTAGCATAGTTTTTCAGTTCTGACCACTGCCGGAAAAACTCATATTGAACAAACTTGTAATAAAAAATCTCCTCTGCTAATTCTTTTTCCATCTGAGCTAAAGCTGCTGGTTCACGCTTTGCCAATTCCGGTTCCCAATTGTACCAGCTTGCACCATTTTGGATATCTTTAAGAGCCATAAATAGCGCATAATTATTTAACCAATAGCCTTTATCAGCACAAAACTTAGCAAAAGCCTGTTTTTGAGTTGAATTTGCTTTAATTTTAAAATCCTCACAAGCTTTAATGAGCAGATTGACCTTGACAGGGATCACCTCATTAAAATCTACCTTATCTACGGTAAAATCTGGTAAATCAGCCAAATCTTCGGCAATTAACAAACCCTCCTCTAACAACTTCTCTGGACTAATCAAAAAGTAATTTCCAGCCATTGCGGAGTAGCACATATAAGGAGAATTACCGTAACCAGTCGGTCCTAGCGGTAAAACTTGCCAATATTGCTGCTGACTATTTTTGAGAAAATCAATAAACCGATAAGCTTCCAAACCCAAATCCCCAATACCAAACCGACTGGGGAAAGAAGTAGGATGTAGTAAAATACCACTTGATCTAGGAAAAGGCATATTTAACCTGAAATATAGGAAAACGTAATTTTTTATAAATCACGCATCGAATTTATCATGCCATAGCCAGCGTTGACTGTTCTGATTCATGAAGAAATAGAAACAAGAGTAAATAATTAATACATAATCCAAAATCCAAAATCTAAAATTTTATGACTTACAGAAATCCTGCACCCACCGTTGATATCATTATTGAATTAATTGATAGACCTCATCGCCCCATTATCCTGATTGAAAGACATAATGAACCATTAGGTTGGGCGTTACCCGGTGGTTTTGTTGATTATGGTGAATCGCTGGAAAAGGCGGCAATTAGGGAAGCAGAGGAAGAAATAGGTTTAAAAGTAGAATTAGTCGAACAGTTATTAGTGTATTCTGATCCTAAGCGCGATCGCCGTCAGCATACGATTAGTATTGTGTTTTTAGCAACTGCTACGGGTGAACCTTTGGCGGGTGATGATGCTAAGAGTTTGGGTATTTTCTCGCCTTGGTGTGTTCCTGGTAATTTGTGTTTTGATCATGACCGGATTTTGCGGGATTATTGGCAATATAGAAATTATGGGATTCGTCCGAGGTTGGGGTAAGAGAAATAAACCACGAAGAAGCGAAGGACACGAAGGAAGAGAAGAAGAAAGAAGAAAAATGTAGGGGTTTAGCAATGCTAAACCCAAGGCGTTTAACTCTGTAGTCATGTTGCTTCTTTGTTTTATACTGTTTTCATGGTATTCAATGGTGCATTATGGACGCTGAAGAACTTTTAGAGAAATACGCTGCTGGGGAACGGAATTTTCGTTCGGAAAATCTGAAAACGGTAGACCTTGAAGGTGCGGATTTGAGTGAAATCGACTTCACAGGTGCAGATTTGTCGCGGGCAGATTTGAATGATGCTAACCTGAGTAAAGCGGATCTTGACCGTACAAATCTCACGAGGGCATCTTTAGAAAATGCTAACTTGAGTGAGTTAGTATGCGCTTCTAATTTGAATTTGAGTTGGGCTAACTTGAGTGGTGCTAATTTGAGTAAAGCAAAGCTAGAAAGTGCAAATTTCAGTAATGCTCACTTGGATAATGCCAACTTGATAAAAGCAAACCTCAATAGTGCAAATCTCCAAAAAGCTTGTTTACAAGGGGCAAATTTAGAAAGAGCAGATTTACAAAATGCAGATTTAATGAGAGCAAATCTAGATAGTGCAAATCTGAAAAAAGCAGATTTAACCGGCGCGAATATTTACGGTGCAACCTTTAAAAATGCAGACCTCACAGGTGCGATAATGCCAGATGGAGAAGTTTACCAAACATCTACAGATTTAGAATTCGGTAAACCAGAAACACCATTAACAAAAGAGCCAAAAGACATATATATTATGACTCGTAAAGTAATCCGTACCGATAAAGCACCTGCACCAGTTGGACCATACAATCAAGCAATTCTCGCTTCTGGGCAAATGTTGTTTGTAGCTGGACAAATTGCCATAGATCCCCGTTTAGGTGATGTTGACTACACCGAAGATGTAGTTAAGCAAACTGAACAGGTAATGAAAAATATTGAAGCTATCCTGACAGAAGCAGGAGCTACATTTGCAGATGTGGTAAAAACTGGTGTATTTTTAGCTGATATGAATGATTTTGCCGCTGTCAATGCGGTTTATGCAAAATATTTTTCCGAAGATACCGCCCCAGCGCGTGCTTGTGTGGAGGTTTCCCGTTTGCCTAAAAATGTGTTGGTAGAAATTGATTGTATTGCTGTTATTGGTGGTTAATTATACTCAAAACGGCTAGAAACTGGACTTTTTTATCATACAAAGAACAAGCTTCAAAGCCTCTCCCCGTTGCGGGGAGAGGTTTGGAGAGGGGTTTCATATTTGGTTAAACTATGAACCGTTTGCAGTATATCCTGTGGGCAATGCCCACTCTACTTTTATTTTTCTGGTTCGATACCTAATGCTTTTAATTGGGCAGCTAATTTGTCAGCACGTTGTTTTTGTTGTTCTATCTCTTGTTGTTTTTGTTCTACTAATTCTGAACTCCACAACAGCAAATTTCCCTGTTCGTCCCACCATCTTAACCATTTACTAGTGAGGTTTTCCCTTGTCCCTTCCCACACTCCCAAGTAAAGGTTCATTTCCTCTATCCAGTAACGTTGGTTTTCATGAGGATTTTGTAAGGTGTACAAACCTGTATTAGAGTTTAGCTGATAAAATTCTAAACTACCGCTATCTGGTTCAAAAATGGCGTAATTAGGTACTTTTAAGATTTTTTCATAGAAAAACCATTTTCCAGGGGGATAAGTAGGTTTACTGGAATATTCTGTTCCGTCTGTATCAGAAATAAATTCCATCACTATTACGGGAATATCTCCCTGTACTTGGGGTGTATAACTACGAAAGACTTCTTGCTTCGTGACGCGAATTTCGGGTATATAAGCCCAATCAGGAGCTTTAATGACAATTTTGCTATTGACGGTGGCACAGATACCGTAGTTAGTCGGTGTGAGGCAATTTGGGGGAAGTTTACCGGCTAGTTGGAGGCTTTCAGTCAGGGCAGCGGCTTGGGCTGGTTGGTAGATGTTGTCCACTGGATCATCTGGGAGAATGTAATCATCGGGTAGTTTTTCCCAAGTGATTTGGTATGCTTGGGTAGCAATAATCATGATGGGTTTTCCTGTATTCAGGTTGTAAATTCTAGTTTAACTAGTTAACCCTGTTATGTCACTCTCGGAAAACAATAATTGAATCCATTTTTTGTAACTCTTATTTCATCAAGGGTTGGCACTTTTTTTATGTATTAAAAAATAAAATTGCTGCATAAAATGTCAAAACCAAAGCTCCATAAACCTCCCAGGTATTGAATTTTCCCAATCTGACAGAAGAGGATTAACTTCATTTCTCTCGGACCGAAATGTTTTTTCTTTCACTTCCACAGAAGTAAATTGATAATCTTTGGCAAAATAAACCCCTCTGGTAAACCTCTCCAGTATTAAATGTTATTCGGCGTTGCTGATTAAGGGTATGAATTTTAGTCTCACGCAAAGGCGCAATCACGCTTCGTGATCTCGAAGAGTAGACGCACTGAGGTAAGATTTTTAAAGGTTCAATTTGGAAATTTCATACCTCGATTCAGCAACGCCTGTTATTCCTTTTCCCTCTCCTAAGAGGAGAGGGTTAGGGAGAGGTAGGGAAGGGGGGTTAGGTTTCTGAAGATTATCGGTTTCATCTAATACTTTTCAAACACCCTACTTAGGAAGACCTTTACCTATTCGCTAAATATTGATACATTTCCCATCTAGCATTAACTTCCATTTGCGCTTGTTCTAGCAACAACTTGGCAACCTCCGGTTTACTTTTCGTCAACATCTTAAATCGGTTCTCTTGATACATTGACTTCTCCACCGATTCAGAAGGTGCTTTCATATCCAATTGTAAGGGATTTTTACCCTGTTCTTGTAATGCTGGATTATAGCGATATAACAACCATCTTCCTGAGTCTACTAGAGCCTTTTGCTGATGTAAACCTTTGGTCATATCAATCCCGTGAGCAATACAATGACTGTAAGCAATAATGATTGATGGACCGTCAAAAGCTTCCGCTTCTAAAAATGCTTTGAGTGTATGTTCATCACGCGCACCTAACGCTACACTCGCCACATAAACATTACCATAAGTCATCGCCATTAAACCCAAATCTTTCTTTGGTGCTGGTTTTCCGCCAGTTGCATATTTAGCAACTGCGGCTTTTGGTGTGGCTTTAGAAGATTGTCCTCCAGTGTTAGAATAAACTTCTGTATCCATTACCAAAATGTTCACATTGCGTCCTGTGGAAATCACATGATCAATTCCACCAAAGTCTATATCATACGCCCAACCATCACCCCCAACTATCCACACACTTTTCTTGACTAAATAATCAGCGAGGGATTTGAGATTTTGGATTTTGGATTTGAGATTTGCGTCTTTTATAGTTTCCGCAATCTCAGCTAATTTGTGGTTGAGAATGACAATTCTTTCCCGTTGGTCCCAAATATCAGCTTCGGTTTTTTGTTCAGCTTTGAGAATGGCATTAACTAAATTATCGCCAATTTCACTACTTAATTGTGACAATAATTCTCCTGCAAATTCCGCTTGTTTGTCTATAGATAAACGATAACCAAAACCAAATTCGGCGTTATCTTCAAATAAACTATTAGACCATGCAGGACCTCTACCGTCAGCGTTTTGACTCCAAGGAGTTGTGGGGAGATTTCCACCGTAAATGGAAGAACAGCCGGTGGCGTTGGCAACGAGTGAGCGATCGCCAAACAATTGTGTTAATAATTTAAGGTAGGGCGTTTCTCCACAACCAGCACAAGCCCCGGAAAATTCAAACAACGGTTCTTGTAATTGCTGCTGACGAATTTGGCTTACTTTCAAAGTTTTCCGGTCTGGATTTGGTAAACTCAAAAAGAAATTCCAGTTTTCCCGTTCCTGTTCCCGCAACGGTAACTGGGGACTCATATTAATCGCCTTGAGGGTGGGTTCTGCCTTGTTTTTGGCAGGACAGACACTCACGCAAATTTCGCAGCCTGTACAGTCTTCTGGGGCTACCTGAATGGTAAATTTCTGGTTAGCAAAGCTCTTATCTTTGGCATTAGTGGACTTAAAAGATATGGGTGCGTTGACTAACTCACTGGATTGATAAGCTTTGGCGCGAATAGCAGCATGAGGACAAACCATCACACATTTACCACATTGAACGCAGACATCAGCCTCCCAAACGGGGATTTCCTCCGCAACGTTGCGTTTTTCCCATTTTGCAGTTCCACTGGGGAAAGTTCCGTCAGCAGGTAACGCACTTACAGATAAATCATCACCTTCCCAGACCATGATTTTGCTAAGAACATTCTCGACAAATTTGGGTGCATTATTTTGTAGAAATCTTGCGTTATTTTGTAGAGACGTTCCATGGAACGTCTCTACATTTACAGAATGCAGATTTTCTAGGGTGTTGTCTACGGCTTTTAAATTCATCTTGACAACTTCCGCGCCTTTTTTACCATAAGTCTTTTCTATGGCTTGTTTGATTTTAGCGATCGCTTCTCTTTCTGGCAATACCCCCGCTAAAGCAAAGAAACACACCTGCATGATAGTGTTAATTCTGTGTCCCATACCACTATCTTTTGCCACTTGACTAGCATTAATAGTATAAACTTTCAGGTTCTTGTCAATAATTTGCTGTTGAACTTTTGAAGGTAGATTTTCCCAAACCTGATCAGCATCATAAGGACTATTTAACAACAAAGTCGCTCCCGGTGCAGCAGCTTTTAAAATATCAATAGTTTCCACAAATCCCCAATGATGACAACCGATAAAATTAGCCTTGTCTATCAGGTAAGTTGAGCGAATTGTTCCAGTTCCAAACCGTAAATGAGAAACTGTCATAGAACCGGACTTTTTAGAATCATAAACAAAGTAACCTTGGGCGTTATTTTCTGTACCTTCCCCGATGATTTTGATGGAGTTTTTATTTGCCCCTACTGTACCATCTGAACCTAAACCATAGAACATTGCCCGAACCACATGATCTGGTTCTGTAGAGAAATTGGCATCAAAATTCAAAGAAGTGAAAGTGACATCATCATTAATCCCAATTGTGAAATGATTTTTGGGTTTAAGTTGAGTCAGATTATCGAAAATACTCTTCACCATTGCCGGAGTAAATTCCTTAGAAGACAGTCCATATCTGCCCCCAACAATTTTCGGGAATGTAGTTTTTTTCCACCCTTCATAAATAGCTGTCACCACATCTAAATATAAAGGTTCTCCTGCACTTCCAGCTTCTTTAGTTCTATCAAGGACAGCAATAGATTTAACACTATTTGGTAATGCTTCTATAAATCTGGCTACATCAAAAGGACGGAAAAGCCGCACTTTGATAACTCCAACTTTTTCCCCTTGATTGTTGAGATAATCCACAGTTTCATGGACAGTTTCACAACCAGAACCCATAATTACAATTACTCTTTCTGCCTTGGGTGCGCCATGATATTCATAGAGTTTGTAATATCTGCCTGTGCGTTCTCCAAATTTATCCATTATTGTTTGAACAATATCAGCACAACCATCATAATAAGGGTTTGCACCTTCACGAGATTGAAAATAAACATCAGGATTTTGTGCTGTTCCTCGTAATACTGGTTTATCTGGAGTTAAGCACCGTTGACGATGTGCAAATACTAAATATTGGGGAATGAAAGCTTG
The DNA here is from genome assembly GCF_001277295.1 of Anabaena sp. WA102. Taxonomy (NCBI): domain Bacteria; kingdom Bacillati; phylum Cyanobacteriota; class Cyanophyceae; order Nostocales; family Nostocaceae; genus Anabaena; species Anabaena sp. WA102. The sequence continues at coordinate 2,490,626 of NZ_CP011456.1, forward strand.
TAAATCCTCATCAGATAACAACTCAACTTTCTGCACTTCATGGGAAGTTCTAAACCCATCAAAAAAGTGCATAAATGACACTCTTGCTGCTAAAGTTGCCGCATGAGAAATTAAAGCAAAATCATGACTTTCCTGCACAGAAGCTGAACACAAAAAAGCGAAGCCAGTCGCCCTTGCAGCCATAACATCACTATGATCACCGAAAATAGATAAAGCATGAGTAGCTAAAGAACGGGCAGAAACATGAATGACAAAACTGGTTAATTCTCCCGCAATTTTGTACAAGTTAGGAATCATTAATAATAATCCCTGAGAAGCGGTGAAAGTTGTACTTAATGCCCCCGTTTGTAATGCCCCATGGACAGCAGCAGCAGCCCCTCCTTCGCTTTGCATTTGGGTAACACTGGGAACAGTTCCCCAAAGATTTGGTTTATTTTCTGACATCCAAGCATCAGCCCATTCACCCATATTTGAAGATGGGGTAATCGGATAAATAGCAATTACTTCATTCAATTTGTAAGCTACACGGGCAACAGCTTCGTTACCATCAATTGTGGCATAAGATTTGGGCATGATTTTCCTTCTGTGTGTCTCTTTTCTGTTTGTTTCAATTTTTCCGTAGGGTGCGTCAGATTGATAAATAGTCGAATTTAAGTATGATTTAACGTCTGACGCACCTTACTAATCTATGCAGAGAAACCAAAAAGATAAGCATTGAAAACAGCTAAAGTCAGGAAGTTAATTTGTGATATTTTCTACAGTTTTATTAATTATCAATTATTACTCATGAATTATTCTGACTTTTAGCCAATATTTTGATTATAGCAAATAGTAAATCTTCTGGATATATCAATATTAATGTTGTACTCAATAGCTATAATCTTTGATTTATCAAAGTTAAATGATTGTCATGGGGTGGAGGTGCGGGAAGTTTTTGGGCAAGATAGTTGACAGTTATACAAGGTTTTACAGTATAATTTAAAGTTAATCACCTGTATTAACACCCAATCAATATCAATTATGACTTATCGAGATCCTGAAATTGAAATTGAACTATTACGCCTAAAGAGTGAGTTAAATATATCTGGAAAGAATAACAGTCAAAGTAATTCTCAATCTCAATGTTTAGATGATGTTATCACTAAGTTAAATCACCTTGTGGGAATGGAAAATGTCAAAAATGATATTAACACTTTTATCAATTTTCTCAAAGTTCAGAAAATGCGTCAGGAACAAGGTTTACCAAATATTTCTATTTCCCTACATTCAGTATTTTGTGGACCTCCGGGAACTGGTAAAACCACAGTTGCACGTTTAATGGGTGAAATATATAGAGAACTAGGTATACTTGCTAAAGGCCATGTTGTAGAAACTGATAGATCAGGTTTGGTTGCAGGTTATGTTGGACAAACAGCTTTAAAAGTAGATGAAGTTGTAAATTCAGCATTAGATGGAGTATTATTTATTGATGAAGCTTATACACTAGCACCAGCAGATTCAGGAAAAGATTTTGGACAAGAAGCGATAGATACTTTACTCAAAAGAATGGAAGACTATCGAGATAGGGTGGTTGTGATTGTCGCTGGTTATAGTGATGAGATGTCAATATTTATTAATGCTAATCCAGGGTTACAGTCGAGATTTAATAGATATTTTTATTTTGAAGATTATAAACCAGAAGAACTATTAAATATTTTTGAGGGAATATGTAAGCAACAACATTATAGAATAACCCCAAGAGGTAAAGAAAAACTTCTGAAACACTTCACAAAGTTATATTTTGAAAAAAACAAAAGTTTTGGAAATGGTAGACTTGTCAGGAATATTTTTGAAAAAACGATTGAAAGACAAGCTAATAGATTAGTTAAAATAACCGATGTTAATAAGGAAATGATGATGACAATTACCTGGGAGGATATTTAATAACTATATATCAATCATCTTTTTGACGTTATTAGCTGATCTTGTAGGGTGCGTTAATGAAATGTAACGCACCCTATTGATGGGGTATTTGTTTAAAAATGGGAATCTTAACCCACTATCACCATATTCGGTGCGTTACACTATCGCTAACATACCCTACTTGATAAATAACTTTGGCATTTCTGAAATTTCCTAAAATTGCGATCGCTCCCGATGCTTTCGCATAAGTTACTATCGTACTATTATATCATTTACATCAATTAAAAAACTTAAATAGTGCGATATTATCGGTTAATCTTAGGGAACACCAAAAAATAAATTACCCAATTTTGTGGGATAGGCATCCTGCCCGTCCTTGATGATTAGCGGGCTTTTCGTCCCGCACCACAAGAAATTTTTGGGGATTTGATTTCTTGGAAGTCCCTTAGATAACAGAACCCAAGATTATGAGAAAAAATTAAATAAAACTACTCATTATCTCTAATAACTTGTTGTATTGGTTCATTTGATGACGAAATTATTACATTTCGCTGATATTTTAGGGGAAGTTAATGAAATGTAACGCACCATTCATCTGTTTAAAATTAAAAACATCTCTTTAAGTGCGATTATTTATTTTCTCGGTTGAGTTAAGAGGCTATGCTATAATAACGTATACTGTCAAAAATATCTCACAAAAATATGAACAACACATCTCTAAAAGAAAAAACTGCCTTTAACCGCATTTCAGCAATCGTAAAATATTTGATCGCTAATGACAGTGTGTATCAAGAAAGATTGGAACAAGATAAAATGATTCAGAAAATGTACGAACTTTTTACTAAACCAAATTCTGGTGATGATATAGATACAATTGCTGAAGATGACTTAACAGAAAGAATTAGTAAAATGTTAGCTGTAGAAGCAATCAGTGGTTTGTTAAATGATTTTACACCAGAAGAAATGGCAATATTTGATGAATCAGTGAAACGGAAATAATTCAATGGGATATCTACTAGATACTAAATTCTCAAGGAAAATCCAAAAGTAACCAATCAGCTAGAAAGTTTAAATCGTCAAAACGAGGAAGTTTTCATTAGTGGGATTACTTACTATGAAATTGAGCGAGGACTCTTAGCAGTTAAAGCGGTAAAGAAATTATCAGACTTTGAAAAATTTTTGAAGAAATACCAAGTTTTACTCTTGGACGATATGGCAATTTTTCAGAAAGCGTCAGAAATCTATGCTGATTTAAAACAAAGAGGTTTACCAATTCAAGATGCAGATATATTTATAGCAGCTACGGCTATTATTCACAATTTAATTGTAGTTTCCCATGATTCTGATTTATTAAGAATAAAAGAATTGCAATTGGAAGATTGGTTACAAGAGGAATTAAATTAAATCATTTTTAATCAACCGTTTTTGCAAAGCCGCAACAACAGCTTGAGAGCGATCGCTCACTTCTAAATTTTGTAAGATAGCATGGACGTGTACCCTAACCGTTCCTGGTGTAATATAAAGTGCAAGGGCAATTTCTTGATTAGTTTTCCCCGCTGCCAAAAGAATAGGGTTTAGCATTGTGCTAAACCCCTACAAATTACAAATTATTCAACTGCTACAGATTTCGCGGGTAAGTAGGTGAACACAATAAAACCAATCTGTGTAAAGAAAAGTAAAATCGCCCAAACCCTCTTCACTCTTGCATGAGTGCCTCTTGCCTCTTGCCTTGCTATAACGACAATTTTCAACGCCAACCTACTTAATCTCTGGCTTTTAAGTAGGTGAACACAATAAAACCAATCTGTGTAAAGAAAAGTAAAATCGCCCAAACCCTCTTCACTCTTGCCTCTTGCATGAGTGCCCCTTGCCTTGCCATAACGACGATTTTCAATGCTAACCTACTTACTTCTGGGAAACTTCTAAATTTTGCAACCAAACAACTAAATTATCAAAACTTGCAAAATCTAAAAACACTTCAGTTAAAGCTTCCAATTGTTCCAGAGATAACTTCTCAATCTGCATTTTTAGCTGACTAGGAACTTCCCCAAATCTTTTCGATAACAACCGCAAAATCAGTTTTACTTCTCCCTCCTGTTTACCTTGCTGCATACCTTGCTGCATACCTTGCTGCATACCTTGCTGCATACCTTGTTGCATACCTTGCTGCATACCTTGCTGCATACCTTGCTGCATACCTTGCTGCATACCTTGTTGCATACCTTGTTGCATACCTAATTCGGTCGCTTCTTCTCTGAGTTCTTCATACAAGCGAGTTTGCTGAAAACTTATGCCTAACATTGCTTCTATCTCCACACGACTTAAACGAGTAAACCGATAAGAAATAATCGTGGTAATTATTTCCATTATGCCACGTCTAGCTGTTGGTTCTTGTAACTCCTGCTGACAACGATTGATTAAATATCGTGCTGCTGCTGGGGCTTTGTTTTGTTTTAGAGTTGTCAATACCAACAAACTGACATCAAGGGGTAATTGCTCAAATTCTCCCAACTCATCCAAATATACTCGATGGACTTGTTCCGAACTCAAAAGTGCGCGATAGGGGTGAATGTCCCCTTGTTCCATACTCCGAGTTGGATAAATTAATACCGCTTGCCAATCTTGAAAACGCTCCCTATTTCTGTAAAAATAGAGAAATAACTCCCCAAATAACCGCTCATACAGTCGTTCATCTTTTTGAAATTGCACTTCACAGAAATAAACAATCCCAGGAGTTTCGGTTTCCGGTGGTAAAAACACCCCGTCAATTTCAAACTTTGGTTCTTTCACCGCTACCGAATCAAAGCGATAATTAGCCGCATTTGCGGGGGGATTTGGCAATAACTCAAACAGTATGGTTGGATATGTTTGAAATAAATAATAGAAAATAGAGTCACGTCGCATATTATGATTCTAGATTGATCCTACCCAAAATAAATTCTCCTCTCGATAATTGTTACATACACCAAAAGAGGGAATTATACAACTTTTTTATTTATCAACCTCACAGCAACAAAGTTAAATTTTCTCATCACCATAATGAACACATCAACCACACCATTAACACGCTTAGATTTTTACTACCAGCAAATCAAGACAATTATTTTAGCGCGTCAAAACCCGATTACTGGTTTATTACCAGCAAGTACCGCTATTACTGCTCATGGCGATTATACGGATGCGTGGGTGCGAGATAATGTGTATAGTATTTTAGCCGTTTGGGGTTTAGCTTTAGCCTATCGCAAATTAGATCATGATGATGGGCGAACCTATGAGCTAGAGCATAGTGTGGTTAAATTAATGCGAGGGTTGTTGTTTTCTATGATGCGACAATCCCATAAAGTCGAAACATTTAAACATACACAATCTTTATTAGATGGACTTCATGCCAAATACAATACAGCTACAGGTGATATAGTCGTCGGTGATGATGAATGGGGACATTTGCAACTTGACGCGACATCTATATTTTTATTAATGTTGGCACAAATGACCGCCAGTGGATTATCAATTATTTTTACATTAGATGAAGTGAACTTTGTCCAAAACCTAGTTTATTATATTGGTCGAGCTTACAGAACACCGGATTTTGGTATTTGGGAACGGGGGAATAAAATTAATCATGGTAGTGCAGAATTAAACGCTAGTTCCTTGGGAATGGCTAAAGCAGCTTTAGAATCTATAAATGGATTAAACTTATTTGGTGTTCATGGTAGTCAAGCATCAGTAATTCATGTTTTACCAGATGAAATTGCTAGAGCCAGAATTACTTTAGAATCATTATTACCTAGAGAATCAGGTTCTAAAGAAATTGATGCGGCGTTATTAAGTATTATTAGTTATCCTGCTTTTGCGGTGAAAGATGAGCAGTTACGAGAACGCACCTTGAATGAAATTATTAGTAAACTTGAGGGAAAATATGGTTGTAAAAGGTTTTTGCGAGATGGACATCAAACCGTTTTAGAAGACACCGAACGCCTCCACTATGAACCTGGTGAACTTAAACAATTTGAACATATTGAATGTGAATGGCCATTGTTTTTTACTTATTTAGTTCTTGATGGTTTATTTCGGGGTGAACAAGCACAAGTTGAGAAATATCAGCAACTTCTACAATTATTGTTGGTAGAACAAAATGGGTTACAGCTATTACCAGAAATTTATTATGTTCCTGAAGAAAGTATAGAAGCTGAGAAATTAAATCCTCAGTCTCAGTTAAGATTACCAAATGAAAATATTCCTTTAGTTTGGGCGCAAAGCTTATATTATTTGGGTGAAATGTTAAGCGAAGGCTTAATCTCATTGGGAGATATTGATCCTTTGGGAAGACATTTAAATGTCGGAAAACAGCGCAGTGCTTTAGTTCAAATTGCTTTAATAGCAGAAGATGAAGCTCTACAAACGCAATTAGAAGTATATGGAATTGAAACTCAAACTCCTACCCAAGTTGCACCAATTCAAATTAGAAAATCCGAAGAACTTTCCCAAATTTATACGCAAATTGGCAGAAATGATCAATTGGGTTTAACGGGTCGTCCTTTGCGAAGACTGAGAAGTTTAACGATATCAAGGTTCTTTCGGATTCGAGAGCAAACAGTTGTCTTTTTACCATCATTCCTAGATTCTCAACAGTTTTATTTAACTCTTGATTATCATTTTTTAGTAGATCAAATTAGAGGTGAATTGGCTTATATTCAAAAATACTGGAGTGATTTAGGTCGTCCGACTTTGACTTTAATGATTACTCGAACTATGCTAGAAACTGGTTCTGAAGCATTATTAGAATTAATGCAAGAACTCAAAGATGGTATTTGTAACGGAGTCCATGTAAAATTAGGAAAACTCAATCAATTAATGCTGACAGCAGCAATTCAAAGAATTGATTTTTTGTCAGATGCACAATTCTCTCAATCATCAGTTGCAAATCGGGGAATCCGTTGTTATTACCTGACTTCTCATTTAGAAAAAAGTTGGTCTTTGGGACATACCCAAGAATTCCAAATGGAATGTGAAACTAACTTAGATTTATTATTAAAATATTTGCGCTCATCAGAAAATATTTATGAGCAAATTGAATTACTGCAAACTTTAACTCGGTTACAGGGTTTAGAATTTGATACGGGCTATGCGGGTCCTACCCATGCTGTCACTGTAGCCGATTTACTTGATGAAGTTTATATTAAAGCCGGGGATTTAGGTTTGTGGGCGGTGGTACGACGGGCTGCGGGTTTACGCCAAATGCTCGATATTGGCTTATCAGACGCGATAACGAGTATTTTGGTTCAAGGTAAGCAAATTGCAGTTGGGAGGGCTTATAGTCAGGCTTCTTTGATAGTTGTTCCTATATCTGGAAGTGAGATTACTGAGAAAATTAATAACTTCTGTCGTGAGGATATACGAGATAGAGTTTTAACACAAGAAATTCTCATTTATCTTGGTGTGTTAATCAAGTCAGAACCAGAATTATTTCGTGGATTTCTCACATTAAGGGTTGGTTATTTGATTCTTTTAATTACTAGCGACATAGCCAGAGAATTCATCCTCACCCAAGATGAAGCTTATGAAAGATTAATGCAGCTATCACCTTTTGAAGTAAAAATGCGGTTGCGTCAAGTGTTAACTGGATATAGTGGGGTGAGTAGTTTATTACGTCAACAGGAATCATTGCACGTTAAACAAAAAGAAAGTGACATTGCTTGGGTTGTCCTACCTGTAATTAGTGAAGAAGCAGAAGTTCCTCCTGATGGTTGGCGGAGATTTCGTCAAGCAGAAGGGGCATTAAATCGCGTACCTAAAGACTTTTTTAAACAAGTTTGGCTATTAATGCAGCATTGCAAAGGTTTAGTTATTGGCGATAAATTGGAACGACGGAATCGGTTAGAAAGTGAAATTATGCTTTCGGAAATGACAGCAGGAGAAAGAAATTTCGCTTTATTAGTTGAACATTTGCTGAATAAAATTGAAGCTCCAGAATATCGCCAAGTTAATGTAGAAGCCTTGATGGAATTGGCTGCAATCGTGGCTAATAACCCTAAGTTGCAAATTGAGGAATATATAGTTTTAGATGTGTTAATCGGTCACGCAGTCCGGTTAGCGTGGTTGGAAAATCATCCCCATAGGAGCGATCGCTATGATGAAGATAAAGCCAGTGCATGGCCATCATTTTATAATAGCTCTCCCCAAGATTGTGCCAATTATATTTTGAAGGCGTTTAGGTTCTTAACGGAGTTTGTTGAAGATGTTTAAACTCAAGGCTTTTCCAGCACCTTTCATGTAAAACAGGGAACAGGGAACAGGGAACAGTAAACAGTGAACAGTGTTCACTGCTTATTGCTATCTGGATCAGTTTAGACTACATTTGGCATACACCAATAAGTTCTTGTATTCTTCAATTTTGTGCATTTTTCCCTGTTTTACAAATGATTCAATTATTGGTTGAGCATGACCCCAACCAATTGATTTTGTATAGAAGAGAATTTTGCCATTGGGATTGAGTTTACTCAGAAACATCCCTAGAAGAGATTCTTCATTATGATGCAAAAAAGGTGCTTCTTCAGGCATATAAAATTCGCCGAGATGAAACAGAGAAATTACATCGAGCATCGGTAAAGAACGGTCTGTCAAGGTGTATATATCTGTACAGAGAACTTTGTAATACTTGAACAATAGACGATCTTTAAGAGATAATCGGATATATTCTTGATGTTCGGGTGCAGAAGCGGTAATCCCAATAATTTCATTGGGTTGAGAAAATTTCTGATTTGCCAATCCTAGAATATGATGAGAACCTGTTCCAAAATGAAAGATAGTTTGATCTTGGATATTATGATTTTGTAAATATTCAACTAATTCAAGATCACATGGACAACGTTCTGGTTGTAATCCCCAAGATGATTTTTCGCGGTAGTAATCAGCGCCAACCCATTGTGGTAAAACTGGGCGAGAAAAACTTAAAAAATAGTAAAGTCTTGCTAAGTGGCGATTTGTAAAAACTATCCCCCGAACGGTTTGTCTAATACTATTAACCATGAATTAATCAACCTCAATAGTTGGGAAAAGATGTTTTTGATATGTTGGATAAAAGACGTACTCAGTTAGAGGATGTTTGAAAAGTTTTTAATGTATCAATAAACCCCTCTCCAAACCTCTCCCCGACGCGGGGAGAGGCTTTGAAACCCCCCTTCCCTACAAGGGAATGGGGGAAGGGGGGTTAGGTTTCGGAGATTGTCGGTTTCATCTAATACTTTTCAAACAACCTCTTAGGATGCTACAAATATTCATCAGCAAAACTACAATAAAGCTATATAAAGTTAGCCCAATTCAAATTTATTGAGCCAAGTAAATTGACATCCCGGATTATTTTTGTAATTGTTGTGCTTGATGGCGACAGACAAATGATTACTGATGATTTGCTTGAAGATTGAGTTATCCTAGATGGACAAAATTCATCAAAATCCCTGAAAACCTGCTCTATGTGATCACCCTAAAAAATACTGGGTGGTGAGTTTCTAGAACTTAGGCAAGTCTAACATAGGAAAAATAAAGCTAACATCAAGTACAGATGAAAGTTTAATTAACTTTTGCTATCTGTGGGCATTTTTGATAAACCCCTACAGAATATAGCCATCCTATTTGATTGGTGTCAGAGTCAGATCCCCGACTTCTCAGAGAAGTCGGGGATCTTATTGTAAGCTCAAATCCCTACCACACCTCGTTCCTAGTCTCTGACTAGGAATGCAGTTGATATCATTGAAGGCAGAGCCTTCTGGAATTCATTCCCAGTCAGAGACTGGGAATCAGATAAACATCCTCTAATTTAAGCTTCAATGACGACGCGCAAGTTACCGCGTTTTTTAGCAACTCGACAAGCGGTAGTGCTACCAACTCGTTCAAATTCTAAATCTAAAATTGTGCCACCAATACGCAAGTTATGAAAAGATAAATTGTTAATTGATTCTGGTAAGGCGGGGTCAATGATTCGCAAACAATTATTCTGTGCGTCTGGGACTAAATTCACCATCATTTGCAATAGTTGAAAAATGCTACCTGTAGCCCAGGCTTGGGGAGTACAAGCAACGGGATACTGGACGGGAGAATTATCACCGTTCATTTCATAGCCGCAAAATAGTTCTGGGGGGCGTTGATAGGGTTGCTGGGAGGTCATGTTGAATAACCCTTGAAATAGTTCCAGAGATTGATCAATTAAACCGAGCGATCGCAATCCCATTGCAATCATAGAATTATCATGAGGCCAAACTGAACCAGTATGATAACCCATTGGATTATAAGCAGGGGACAAACTACTTAAAGTTCTAATTCCCCAACCATTAAACATATCCGCCGCCCGCAGTCTTTCCGCCACACTATAGGCTTTTGCAGACGTAAATATCCCCAAATTTAAACAATGACCAGGATTAGAACTAATACTATCTACTGGTTTACCTTCTCCATCTAAAGCCAAAGCACAAAAATCTTCATCTTCTAACCAAAAATCCTGGTTAAATTTAGCCCTGAGTTGTCTAGCTTCTTTTTGCCAAAGTTCTTCTAAATCTGGACGTTGTTGGATTTTGGCAATTTCTGCAAGGCGGTTTTTCGCTGAATAGACATAAGCTTGCACCTCACACAGAGAAATTGGACCAATGGCTAATTCCCCTTTGCGGTTGACAATACAATCACCCGAATCTTTCCAACCTTGGTTAATTAAACCACCTTTAGATTTGCGAGCATAGCTGAGATAACCAGTTTCCTGGATTTGACGATCAATCCAACCCATAGCCGCTAAAGCATTTGGCCACAGTGCTTCTAGGGTTTCTTGATCATGAGTCCAACTGTAATATTCAGCATACAACATTAACCACAGCGGCGTAGCATCCACAGTCCCGTAGTAGGGTGTATGGGGAATTTCTTGACATCTCGCCATTTCTCCCAACCGCAGTTCATGTAATATCTTACCCGGTTCTTCTTCCCGCCAAATATTATCCGTTTGACCTTGATATTCTGCCAATAGTAGCAAGGTTTCTTTGGCAATTTTGGGATTCAACATCAAGGTTTGGGACGCAGTAATGATGGAATCTCGACCAAATAGAGTAGAAAACCAAGGGACACCAGCAGAAACAGTTTTATGTTTGCCAAAGGACTGAAGCAACAAATATATATCTTGTTCAGCCCGCAAAAGGACGCGATTAAAAAGACTTTTATCGGAGCTAATCCGGGTAATTTGCTGCAACCAATTTTGCTCCTCCATTAATTCAGCGGCTTTTGCCTGTGCCAAAGTAGAGGCAGAACTGATAGTAGAACTAGGTTGGCTGTCAGTGAACATCTTCAGCCGATAACCTAACTTCTTAGTTTCATGAGCCGCCAATTCTATCCGCCAAACCGCCGTATAACCGTGAAACCGATTTGGTTGCAAATGCTGAAATTGAATTAGAGACTCCATGATCGAACCATCTAAGCCCTGATATGCTAGGGTAAGGGATTCTTCTTTGTATGATTGAGAAGACACAGGTGCAACATGATCAGATGTTGGGTTGTTTAAGTGTAAAAGTCTTCCCCGTTTTTGGCGGTGATGACCTCTAACTTCAAATAAATCCACAAAATCAGCTTCAAAACTCAGACTCAATTCAAAAACAATGCTGGTAGTGTTGTAATTAGCAACTTCTATTTCTTCAAATAATGCCCCATTCAGAACCAGTTCTCGACGAATACCCACAGTATCAGCCTTAAAAAGATTGTCTAAATCAGGATTGGTGCATAAAACCGAGAGGGCAAATCCCTTATCAGCGTTGCTACTCAATAATATAGGCGATCGCCCCTCAATCTGTAACTCCAAACGACTCAAAAACCTTGTATCACGGCAAAACATCCCCATACTAGGAGTGCTACCATAAAGGTAACAATCGGAAATATTCCCCATCGTATCTGTCACCAGGAATAAATCATCATCTTTAACTGTAATGGTTGGCTGTGGTCTTTGACTGACAACACAAGGCCATTCGGAAATCTCTTTTTGGTCTGCGGGAGTAAAAGTTCTGTTGTCGAGGACAATTGTTTCTGGAGTCATCAATGTATCCGGTGTCATTAGCCAGAGTTACCTATACAGGTGTAAATTTGCTCAAATCAATACTGTTAAAAGAGAAAAGTAATTAAATCAAAGACAATGAATTTCTATAAATGTATACCTTATTAATTAGAAGTCAAGCCTGAAAACTGGCTGTTTTCCAATAGTTTATTCCTTCCTCAACATTGAGAGGTGCTAGGGGTAGAGAATACTTACTCAGGCATAAAATCTCATAAAAGTAGAAAGAGGTGAATAAGAAATACTCACCACCTTTGTTTCTTTTCATACAGAACCAATAAGATCCCCGACTTCTTAGAGAAGTCGGGGATCTGACGGGGATCTGACCACCTTAATTTTGTTTAACGAAACCATTATGTCAACAACATCAGAAATTGCCGTTGAGTTTCAAAATACCAGTTTTGCCATTAATCACCGTCCTTTGTTATCTAACTTAAATTTGAGCATTCATCAAGGGGAAGCCTTAATTTTATTAGGACGTAGTGGTAGCGGGAAAACTACAACTTTAAAATTAATTAATCATTTACTTGTCCCCACCCAAGGACAAGTTTTAGTCCAAAATCGTCCCACAACTAACTGGGATGCCATTAAACTGAGAAGACGGATAGGTTACGTCATCCAAGAAACCGGTTTATTTCCCCATTTTACCATCGCTGAAAATGTCGGACTTGTACCATCTTTAGAAAAATGGTCACCACAGAAAATTCAAAATAGAGTCTATGAAATGTTAAACTTAGTGGGATTAGAACCAGAAAAATTTGCTCAACGTTATCCCCATCAATTATCAGGAGGTCAACGTCAGCGAGTGGGAGTTGCTAGAGCTTTAGCCGCAGATCCACCTATCCTATTAATGGATGAACCTTTTGGCGCACTTGACCCAATTACCCGGTTAGAATTACAACAGCAATTTCAATATTTACAACAACAATTAGGAAAAACCGTGATATTCGTCACCCATGATATTCAAGAGGCCTTCTTTTTAGCTACAAGAATTGGTTTAATGGATGAAGGGAATTTAGTTGTATTAGGAACTAGAAGAGAATTTCTCCAATCTCAACATCCAGAAGCAAAAGCATTTTTAGCTTGTTTAAATACTAGTAATAATTGGGAACAACTTAATTAGAATGAATATTAATTTAATTTTTGTAGGTTGGGTTGAACGAAGTGAAACCCAACATTATCGGCAAGATAGCAAGGAGTATTGGGTTATGCTTCCGGCACACTACGTGAACCTTCCTTAACCCAACCTACAATAAATTTTGTTTTAAATAAAGGAAACAGTAGATCCATTAAAAGTAGATAAAGAAATCCAAAAATTATGTTTTTATTTCAATACGGCACAGAAATAATTATCCACAGTGGAGAACATTTAATATTAGTCATTATATCCCTAGCGATCGCCATTTCTATTGGTCTTCCTGTCGGCATTCTGATCACTCGTCAATCAAAATTAGCTTCCCCCATTCTTGGTTTAGCAAATGCCATTCAAACCATCCCTAGTTTAGCCATCTTCGGCTTTTTAATTTCCGTACCTTTTCTGGGAGGAATTGGCAAAATCCCCGCCATAGTTGCCTTAACTCTTTATGCCTTACTTCCCATAATTCGCAATACTTATATTGGCATTAATAGCATCAGTCCCGCCATTAAAGAAGCCGGGATAGGCATGGGAATGACAGATCAACAATTACTATTCCAAGTAGAAATTCCCCTGGCTTTACCAGTCATTTTAGCAGGGGTAAGAGTAGCCACAGTTATATCCGTAGGAATTGCCACAATTGCTGCTGCTATTGGTGGTGGTGGTTTAGGAGTATTTATTTTTCGCGGTATTTCCACAGTTAATAATGAATTAATTTTAGCCGGAGCAGTCCCCGCAGCTTTGATTGCTTTGAGTGCAGATTTCGGATTAGGATTATTAGAAAAAAGACTCACCAACCAAATTGAAAAAAAGGGTAAATTTAATCGTCAAATTGCCATTGTTTTAGGGATTTTTTCTTTAATCATAGCTGGATTAATTGCCTTTAACTATCAACAAAAACCCGCAACAATTATCATCGGCTCAAAGAATTTCACTGAACAAGTTATTTTAGGGGAATTATTAGCACAACACATAGAAAATCATACGAGATTAAAAGTAGATCGTCGTTTTAATTTAGGAGGAACATTTATTGCTCATGAAGCAGTAAAAGCCGGAAAAATTGCCGGGTACGTGGAATATACAGGAACTTCATTTACGACTATTTTAAAAGAAAAACCAATTAGTAATCCTGAGACTGTTTATAAAAAAGTCAAGGAATACTATGATCAAAAATTGAAATTAGCAGTGATGAAGCCTTTAGGATTTGAGAATACCTTTGCCATGATTATCCGCGGAGAAGATGCTAAAAAATGGCAAATTAAAAGCCTTTCGGAAATTAGTAAATATACTCCGCAAATGAAAGCAGGATTTGGCTATGAATTTTTAGAAAGAGCAGATGGTTATCCAGGATTATCTAAAACCTACAACTTAAAATTTGCCAATATCAACCAAATGGAATTAGGATTAATGTATCAAGCATTAAAAGAAAAACAAGTAGATTTTATTGCTGCAAATTCTACAGATGGTTTAATTCCAGTGTTAAACTTAGTGATTTTGGAAGATGATAAAAAATACTTTCCACCATATCAAGCTATACCTATTTTTAATCAAGAAATTCTCCAAAAATATCCAGAGTTAACAAATACCATTAATCAATTAGGAGGTAAAATTTCGACAACTGCAATCCAAAAGATGAATTATCAAGTAGATAACCAATCTCAACCAGTGGAAAAAGTTGTCAGTGAGTGGTTAAAATCTCAACAATTATGATTTTTAAAACTTATAAAGTTTTATCAGCAATTTCCATAAATTTTTTGCTTTGTTTAAGAGGATGTTTTAAAAGTTTTTAATGTATAAATAAACCCCTCTCCAAACCTCTCCCCGACGCGGGGAGAGGCTTTAAAAACCCCATTCCCTGGCAGGGAAGGGGGGCTGGGGGGTTAGGTTTTTGGAAATTACTAGTTTCATCTAATACTTTTCAAACAACCTCTAATCCCATATTCTGCAATTCATTATGTAGCATAATAAATTACATTTTTTTTAGCAATCCCTAAATAAATTTAAGTTAACCTGTTGCAGTAACTTTTCTTAACACAAGCATGATTATTTGAATATTACTTGCAAAAACTGAACTAACCAATTGAGAGGTTTTATGACAACAGGTAATCATGTCATTTTCATGCACCCAGATGGAACTAGTCCATCTCACTATGCTGTTGCAAGATTTATAGATAAGGGTCCTGATGGACGTTTAAATTGGGACAAGATGTCCAATGCTGGTGTGTACCTCGGTCACATGGAAGACCAGTTGGGTGGAACATCTAATGCTGGTGCTGTGACTCACGCTACAGGCGTTAAAGTTTATGCGGAGTCTTTTGGTTATGAACTAGGGAATTTACCCATCACATCCCTTTCTGGAACTACCAAAACCATTGTTGAAGAAGCTAGAGATGCAGGTAAAGTTACCGCCCTAGTTCAATCTGGAGCGATCTATGAACCTGGTACAGCCGCCTTTGTTGCTAAGACACAGGAAACTACTAACGGTAATGGAAGTATCACCGTACCTCGCGCCCAAACTGCGGAAATTGCCAAACAGGTAATTAACTCAGGCGTTGACTTTATCATGGGTGGTGGTGAACTGAACCTTTTGCCCGTTGGTACAAATGGTTTTCACGGAACTGCTGCTCAAATGGATAGTATTAGCACCAGTCCTGTGCAACGCCCCACGGAAAACCTGATTGAACTGGCAAAGAGCAAAGGTTATACAGTTGTTTATACAGCAGACGAACTCAAAGCTTTACTTAATTTACCTACAGCCCCAACCAAAGTATTAGGTGTATTTGCACTTGTTCACACTTTTAACGATCGCCCTGAAGAAGTTTTAGCAGCGAACAATTTACCACTATATCTGGCTACAGCACCCACCATTGCCGAGATGTTGGATGTAACCCAGAAGTTGATGGAAAAACACCCCAACTTCAAGAATGGTTCTATTGCCATTGTGGAAGAGGAAGGTACAGACAACTTCGGGAATAACAACAACGCGGCCGGAACTTTAGAAGGATTGCGCCGCACAGATGCAGCCATTGGTGTAGCAATGGAATTTATCAAAAAGCATCCTAACACCTTGATGGTTACTGCTGCTGATAGTGATGCTGGTGGTTTGCAAGTAGTAGATCCCCGCACTGGTGCAACCGTAGGTACTGTTAATAATAACCCCACTACATCAAACCGTAACGTACCCTTAGATGGTCAAACTGGTGCTAACACTGCGCCTTTTGTAGCTGCACCAGATGCTAGTGGTGATGTGTTCAAGTTTGGTATTGGTTGGGCTGGTACACCTGATTTTTCCGGTTCTATTGTTTCTAAAGCTCATGGTTTAAATGCAGATAAATTACCTGCAACCTTGGATAATACCAAGATCTATGAGTTGATGTATGAGACCCTATTCAATAAGGAATTGGTATCTCGGAATCCTGACCCCACACCAGCCCCCAAAGCTACCAAGTCAACTGGGAATGTGATTTTTATCCATCCAGATGGTACAAGTCCTTCTCACTACATGGCAACCCGCAATGTTGATCTTGGTCCTGATGGTAGGCTCAACTGGGACAAGATGTCCAATGCAGGTGTCTATCTAGGACACATGGCAAACCAGTTAACTGGTACTTCCAATGCCGGGGCTGTCACCCATGCTAACGGTGTGAAGGTATTCAACGAGTCCTTTGGCTTGAATGAAGACCAATCTATTATTACTCCTGCTTCTGGTAAAGTTGGCTACACAATTTTAGAAGAAGCGATCGCTGCTCGTAAAGCAACCGCCCTTATTCAATCAGGTCATATTGGTGAACCGGGAACAGCCGCTTTTGCTGCTGCCACCACTAACCGCGTTGGCAACACCATCCGCGCCCGTGATAAAACCGCCGAAATTGCCGAACAGGTAATTCGTTCTGGCACTCAAATCATCATGGCCGGCGGTGAAGTTTACCTCCTACCTAAAGGTACTACTGGTTTCCACGTTACCGCCCAAATTGATGCTGCTTTCGCTGATGCCGAAGATCGTCCCACCACTAACCTGATTGATTTAGCAAAATCCTTGGGCTATACTGTGGTCTACACAGAACAGCAAATGAACACTGCCGTAGCAAGTGCTACTGCTTCCACGAAGTTACTCGGAGTTTTTGCTGCAAACCACACCTTTGACGATCGCAGGGAAGAACAATTAGGATTAAACACTGCTAATCCCTTACCTCTCTACCTAAACACTGCACCTACAGTAGCAGAGATGCTAGATGCGTCTTTAAAAATCCTCAACAAAGACCCTGATGGTTTCTTTGTGGTAGTGGAAGAGGAAGGTACAGACAACTTTGCTAATAACAACAATGCAGTTGGCACTATAGAAGCTGTACGCCGGGCTGATGCAGCGATCGGTGTAGCCATGAACTACATCAACACCCAAGATCCTAATACTTTGGTGATCACGGCCGCAGATAGCGATGCTGGCGGATTGCAAGTTTTCCAATTCGAGCCTTACACCCGCCCCTCTGGTAACTCTACCTCTAGCCCTACACTAGCGGATACTGAGCCTAGTGCGCCATTTATTCGTGTCAACCCCACCACTACTAATACAAATCAGGCAGTTTTGGATGGTGTCAATGGCAGCACAGGTACACCTGAAGCGCCTTGGAAACCCTTCGCAGCTAAAAGCAGCATTGATGGACCAATGGGTAACTTCGGTGTAGCTTGGGTCGGTACTCCCGATTTCCCTGGTAGCATTGTTGCTAAAGCCCATGGGATGAACGCAGATAAACTACCCAGCACCTTGGACAACACCGAGATTTACAATGTCATGTACCAAACTATGTTTGGTGTGACACCCGAATTTGCGGCATCTCAACAAGCAACTCAGGTAGTATCAGGAACAACTGGTGCTGATATATTAATTGCTGGTGCAGCTAATACTACCTTTGATGGGATTAATGATACTGTGTTCACTGGCGCTGGTAATGATGAAATTGAAGCACAAACAGTATCTTCTCCCATTGCAGGACGTAACCGCATAGACTCTGGTAGCGGTAATGACACAATTTTCGCTGGCAATAATGATGTTGTGTTTGGTAGCTCTGGCAATGATCACCTTTATGCGAGTGATGTAAGCGGCTATCGCCTCTCAGGTGGTGTGGGTGATGATACTTTCTACCTTGGTTCTAATGGTCGCGCCCTCGGCGGTGATGGTAAGGAATGAGGATTAAATAAAGTGCAAATCTTGTTAGATGTAATCTAACTAATGTTAGACGGTCGTTATCAAGAATTGTAAGTTAATAAATCCACGTTCCTAAAGATAAATTCTACGTTAGTCTTGGTGGTGGTAACTTAATTTCCGGTG
Source organism: Anabaena sp. WA102 (assembly GCF_001277295.1). NCBI lineage: Bacteria > Bacillati > Cyanobacteriota > Cyanophyceae > Nostocales > Nostocaceae > Anabaena > Anabaena sp. WA102. Next base: position 2,509,064 of record NZ_CP011456.1, read on the forward strand.
GTGCTGGCGCTGACGAATTCTGGATTGTCAATGCTGAACTACCCAAAGCTGCTAATACTGTGCTTGACTTCCAAAAAGGCACTGATGTCATCGGTGTTCTTGGTATTTCCTCTAGCAGTTTGACTCTCAATGTTCTCAATGGGAATACGGAAATCGGGTTACTTGGTCAAACTGTTGCTATTGTTAATGGCGTTACCGGTTTGGATATCAATACCAACTTTGTTTTTCAATAACCGACAAGTATTGGAATTGAATTGATCATTAACCAGGGAAGAAGATCAGAATTTCTATATTTTCTTCTCTCTGGTTCTTTTTTCACTTAGAGACTATAGTGCGATCGCTTGCTAATACTACCTCCAAATCTTGTCAACTATTTTAACAACTGAAATTTTCTTTATTTACCACCACATAGTTCCTGGTTCACTATTTGAGATTATTTGACTGGTTTTATCAATTTCATGATAGGGGTTAATCTCTGATTTCAGAAGTAGTTAGTTTTTACAACTGGTCTTTAATTTTCTCAAATATCCAATCAGGTATAGCGTGTTCTGTTGCGTAAACATAATTATATTTCTCTTCAATTTTCTGCCAATTAATTGTAGTATCTGATAAAATTTCCTCAGTAAACATATCCAAAGCTTTACCAGATAAATCCCTTTCTAAACATCTTTTCATCAATAACCTACTTTCCTCAATTTCTCCAATACATTCAAAAGGTGTATGTTCCGATAAACCTACCATTTCTCGGAAAGTAGGAAGTAAATCTACATCATCGAATAAATTTTTTTTAAAGACTTCATCAACAATACTTTGCTGAGAAAATGCCATTAAACCTAACCAAACATAAGCACATTTAGGACATTTCCTACACCAAGGTTTTTGTACATTACAGGAATGAATATTAGGTATAAATTCAGGGTATTTGCTAAAGTTATAAAAGATGCGAAAATCGTAAATAGGTTGGAGAATACTGAAGTATTTAAAATTAGTGAACAGATGTTCCTGAATAAATTGATCTAAAATCTGTTCTGCTGCTAAACCTTTACCCCATTGATGATTTACTTCTTTTCCTATTTCATCCCAGAATAAATTACCAGTATTTGCACTTTTTTCATGTGCTAGACAGAGATAATTATATCCTTGATCTAACATTAAAATCAAAGATTCAAAAATAGAAACTGGTGTTTCGGGAGCAGTAATACCGGAATTTTCAGGAAAATATAATTTCAAAAACGGAAATTCAGTAAAATCATCATAAATAGATATTTGATGTTTGTGAACTGGTTTGACACTTTTTAACACTTGGGAAATTAAATCATGCTGAAAATTAGCTTTTCCATAAATACTATGGGAATATTGCATAGAAGCAAAAGGAATACCTCCTACTTCTAACATTTTCAGGGCTAAAATGCTATCTTTTCCCCCACCACAACCAGCGAGAATTGTGTGATTATCTCCTAAAATATAAGTAGGTTGACTTACTCCTAGATTTTGAGAATAAATAATTTCTGGTTGTTGATAATTGGTAATATTATTTTCATACCAATGTTGTCCAAATACTCCTTGATATATTGTCAGGAACAAATCTAAAATGGGAAGTTCTAAATATTCAGCAATGACAGAAATATCATAATATTCAGGAAACAAAGAACATAATTTCATGCCTTCAAATAAGGCAATATGAGAAACTATTCGTTGTATGATTGGTTGAGAATATTTTTCCATCAACCTAGAAAAAGAAACATCATGATAGAAAATCTTAGTTGAGAATTGAAATTTATCGGCAAGATAGATAATTTCTATATGATGTTCATGAATTCTCAAACTATCAATTTTGATGACCGAAATTTTCATGATTTACCATCCCCATGTACCGGGTTCACCTTTAAATGGTCCAACAATATCCGCTGTAATCCAGCCGCCATAAAAATCACCAGATTGGGGTTTTACTAGCTCATCATTTACGTAACAAGCATCCATTAAAGCCGCAATAAAACCATAATATTCTTGCATGGGCATAAAATTTGGAGTTGGTGCAAAATATTGCCAAGCAGCATATTTGATGAGTTGATCACCAATCTTGATATGATAATATTGATATGCGCCTTTCCATTCACATATATTTTTTTTTCGTGTAGCGATTAAATGTTCTAGTTTAATGTCTTCTGGAGGGAAGTAATAGGTGGGAGGATGACTAGTTTCTAAAACTCTTTTTCCTCTAGTTGTTTCGGCTAAAACAATACCTTTACAAATTACTTTCAGATGTTTGTCGGTATCTTGTAAAATAGCTGGACGGGGATACTCCCAAACTGATTCTTGTCCTGGGTTTGGTGTAATTGGATTGGGTCTAATCATGATTTTTTCCTCAATTGATTGGAGTTTTTGGTGTTGCTAATGGGATAATTTTTTTGGGCTTACGCCCGGCTTCGCTAACACGCAGAGACGCAAAGAGCAAGTGTTATTTAATGGTTTTATCTTGCAATTATACAACACCAAAATTTTTCTAATTACTTGATTTACCACCAGCAGACATTTTTGTGAGTCCTCCATGATAGTTGATCAATTTAGATTCGGCTTTACCAATTTTAGCTAATCGAAATTGCCATTCAGAAATATCTTCATAGCTGAGATGGTGTGTGTCACAACTTGGAGTCCAGAAACCACCAATTATAGATGGATCATCAAAACGTAGTAGTCCTGATTTACGGATGTTTTCTCCTTGGGGTGTTCCGGGTATGGGAGAGATTGCATAGGAAGCAACTTGAAATTCTAATTCTGGGTTAATTTCTCTGAGTTGTTGATGGAGTTCTAATACTGCTTCTTCTAGACGGAGTAAACTATCGTGGGTGTCATCAGGAAAGCCGATAATTAGACCATAAACGATGACGGGAAGACCTGCTTTGACAATCAGTTGCATCATTTCACAATGTTGTTGCCAGGGAAGAAGTTTGCTGTAGGACTCTCTGCCAAAAACTGGACGTTCTGCGGGAATATATCCTAGAAAACCGCCTACTTTGCCATCCCATCCCCAAAGTGCTTCGATCAGTTCTTCGTCTGGTGTGAGGTCTGTGTGGTCATAGTTGCGTCCTCTTCCTAATGTGGCTTTTCTGAGTTCTAAACCATTAGGCCACAGTAGTGGCATTCCCATTTCTCTTGCACCTTTGGTGATTTCTAGAATCTCTTCTTTTCCGCCTGGAAATAGGACGCGACCGAGAAATTGGTCTGAACCCATGACTGTACATTTTGCTCCGGCTTCTTTTTGACGAGCAATCCAATTGAGGGTGGTTTGAGGTGACATCCGCCGATAGCCTGATGTGTAAGTTGGGGTTTGGCAAAAGTCACATTTGCGATCGCACCCAATGTCAGGATACACCGAACCTATGGGTACGAGATTCTCGATAAAAGGCTCTTCTGAGTATTCTTGTCCTAAACATTGTCTGGCTACTTCCACCGATGGTAAAGCCCAATCATCAGGACTCATGGCTTGGCTGCGGGTGGGATGATAAGTACCATCAGCTAAAATTACTCCTGTGAGTTTTTCTCTGGGAGTGTTACCGAGTACATAGTCAAAAATCGGCCAGTTTGCTGCACCTGATTTGTCAATTACTATTGCTGTTGCACCTGCTTCTAGATAGTAACGAGGTTCGGCGATCGCATCAGAACCACCAACTACAACAGGCTTTCCTTTACTGGCAAAATGTGCGATCGCCATACAAGTTACTTGACGCTCTTGGGTATAATTAACTGTTACTCCCCAAGCATCATAAGTTTCAGGATCTATATCATCAATTTTCTGACCTACATAAGCTTTGGTCAAGTTCATCCCTTTCCAAGTTACTTCTCCAAAGGGTTCTTGACAATCACCAGCTTTCAGATTCACAAGTTGAGCATCAAAACCACCTGCTTGTAAATCTGCGATTAAAACTTGTTTACTCAATAAGGTATTACGTCTATATAATGCTGTCCAATTATGTCCTCCTTCGTCATACAATCCCAAAGCAGGTACTTCAACTAATCCGATGCTTTGATTTTTCAGTTTCATAGAAATCCCCTATTAATCTTTGATACAAGACATTTTATCTGAGTCGTTATCGGTCGGATACAATAAAATCAAGGGTGGGGAAACCCCGCCCCTACAGGTTTTGTGATTTCCGGGTAATAAATTAGGCTTTTGAAACTTAATCTCGATTTCTGAATACCGGCACAGAAATGATATCATTTAACTTGACAAAGAATCAAACCAAACCATCCTTTTTCATCTGTCCAGGTTTTGACAGTTTTCAATCCCTTAGTTTGTAATTGTGTTTCCATGGTTCGTAAATCAAACTTCCGAGAAATTTCTGTTAATATACTTTCTCCCTCTTCAAAAAACACCTTTAGATCCAATACTTCCAAATTAACCCAATGACTTTCTTGGCAATGTAAATACATTTCAATTTGATTATCAAGCTCATTATAAATTGCCTGATGTTTAAAAAAATTGATATCAAAATTACCTTGAAACCGCCAATTTAAATGAGAAAATATATTCAAATTAAAAGCAGCAGTCACTTCTTGACTATCATTATAAGCAGCTTCTAAAATGTCTTTGGGCTTTTGTAAATCAATTCCTAGTAAAAAGAAATCCCCAGTTTGTAAAGTGCGAGAAATTTGATTTAAGAATATATCACATTGCTCTGGGTTAAAATTGCCTAAAGAACTTCCCAGAAAAAATAACATCCGTGATTGTAAATAATTGGTTTCTAAATGCACTAAAGCTTGTTCATAAGTTCCTAATAATCCATGAATAGCAATATCAGGATACTTTTCTTGCAACTGTAAAACACTAGTTTTGAGAATACCTCCACTCATATCAATAGGCAGATATCTACAATTACCAGAAATTTTCTGATAAGCAGTTAATAAAGCTTGAGTTTTAGTAGAACTCCCACTTCCTAACTCTATCAACTCACAACAATTAGTAATTTCGGCAATTTCATCAGCGTATTGTTGTAAAATCCAGGCTTCTGTCCGAGTCGGATAATATTCTGGTAACTCACAAATTTGTTCAAATAATTGAGAACCAGGATCATCATAAAAATATTTGGGAGGTAAACTTTTCGGTTTTTCAGTTAACCCCCTAATGACATCTTTACCATCAATACTTAACTCTTGATAATGATGATCTAAAACGGTTAAAGGTTGTGTAATCATTTTCTAAATCCTCTCTGTTGACTCTGCGTGAAAAAAGATATTTATTTAATCCAGGCTTTCAGCCACTCTAAAACCGAGGTGCTGATAAAAATAAGGACGAAACCAGTTGCGATAACAAGGTAAAGCCATTGTACCATTCGTTGCCCAAGAACCACCCAACATCATAAAATGTTTAGGAATGTGAATTAAATAAGGTGCAAAAGTAGGGTGTGTTAGCGACAGCGTAACGCACCATTCCAGGTTACATCAGAATTGCAGGTTATTAAATTTGCGTTCCTTATCATCAAAAAAGGGTACAGATTGGTCTGTATAAAGATGATGAGTTGGAAATCCTGGTAAGGGTTTGAATGTTTCTTCTAATCATTCCCAGACATGACTCAATAATGTATTACGTCTATATAATGCTGTCCAATTATGTCCTCCTTCGTCATACAATCCCCAAGGTTTCATAGAAATCCCCTATTAATCTTTAATACAAGAAATTTTATCTGAGTTAGATACACTATTAGCAAATAGATTTAATAGTAAATTAATCTTTGCTCCCTTCAGCAACACCAGAAATTAGAATCTGGCCGCGCAATTTATTTATATAAAGTTTACGGATAATACGCTGGATATGAATATGCTTTCCGGGCTTTACCTTTGTCAAGGTTCGCAATAACAAGTAAGATTCACCGAGACTTTCCACACCATCCACTAAAGTGGGTTCAAGCACATCTGGATCATCTGCTTTTAACTGCTGTCCTATTTCCTCAATCACTTGATATATATGAGCTAAATTGGAGTCTAATGGTACATCAACTTCCACTACTGCAAATATGTATTGTTTGGAATAATTAGTAATTGAACCAATATCCCCATTCCGAATAATATGTAATTGACCATTGGGATGTCTGATGCGGGTAGTTCTGAGTTCAATCGCTTCAACAGTACCTTCTACAGTTTTCTCTTCAACTTTCCCAGCCTCAATATAATCACCTACCAAATAGTAGTTTTCAAAAAGAATAAAGAAGCCACAAACTATATCATTAATTAATGTTTGTGCGCCTAAGCCTACAGCGATACCAACAATCCCAGCACCAGCCAAGATTGGAGTAGGATTAATATCTAGAATATAGAGAATGGAAATTGTCACACTGAAGTAGACAAAATATTGTAACAAACTACGAAACAAAGGAATGAGAGTTAAGCGTCTACTTTTTTGCGTCTCACTCAAATTATTGTTGTTGAATAGCACCTCTTCTACAAGTAAGTAAATAACTTCAAACAAAACACGACTCATGAAAATGATCCCAATGATCTTGATAATTCGTAGACCAAAGGTGGCAAGTTTGGCTATTAACTCCACCTGTTGAATTACCAATGTTGCTATACAGACATAGATCACAAATTCCAAACACCGCTTCAAAAAGGGTATTAGATATTGTAGGCGATCGTAGAACCTCAATAAGTTATCAGGACTGGAATATTTGACGCTGAGAACATCTAGAGTATCAACAATCGCGGCGACTGCTTTGAGTATGAGTAATCCCACACCAATGAGCAGATAAATCCGCAGTGCGATATATAGATATTCAGAAACTACTGTGGGTAATTTGAGAAATTGGGTACAACTAATTAGTACCCATAACCAAACCCCACCTCTGATTCTTCGATTCAGGGCGGTAAAAAAAGCATCAATACTTTCATCGTCAGCGGTATTTTGGTCTAATTTCTTAGCGCGGTTACTAGCTATCTCCAACCAATATTTGATCACTTTTAGAGTGATCACCGCTGCAATTATTACACCAATACTTTCAGCAATACCAATTCCTAACGCCAGCCAAAATCCTGAAGGAATCCGGCGAATTAGCTCTAGAGTATATGCTTGGATGTTTTCACGCCGATAAATAAGGAAGCCGTTAGCAGCTATAATAAAAACGCACAATACTAAGCAACTAAGTAATAACAAACCAGTCATGTTGCGGCGCAATATTTTGATTTTTATATCGTCACTTTTCAATATTGATAATCTAATGAATAGCTTGAATAACTTACCTAAAATCCATCTTAATAATAGAAAAACAAGGATTACAAGTCCAACTTCAGCCAGGATAATTAATATGTTCACGGTTTTAATGCCTTGTATTATTCATGGGATTTTTATTTGATTTTTCAAGAATATTTCAGATATCAAACCGGTTTTCGTAAAACTTAAATTTTTAGAAAGCATCCACTTTGAGCGGATAGACTTTTTTAGAATACCAGAACTATATTCATTTCCAAAGTGGATGCTCATCTTTAATTATTGATATTTTTCATCGGTTTATATTTTTCTGGTTCTGTTCTGAGATCCACATACAGAAAATCAATCCCCTCTTGCTCCAAAAGTTCCAAGATGGCTAAATTCAAGTTCCTTTCAGCCTGAAAATAGAGATTGTCATCATTGACAAATGCCATAACTTCAATAACACGGGCATTGCGTTCAATGTTTTTAAAACGAACTGTACATAGAGGAGAAAAGCCAGCAATAGATTTTGGCATTTCTTGAATAGTGTCACAAATTCTCGCAGTTTGCTGTGCAGAAATTCCGTCAATTTTGAGAATTAAATTCAGTCCCCACTTTAAATCACTGCCAGGATTTTGTGACCAATTTTCCACAATTCCAGAAATCATTCGAGAATTGGGCATTTTCATGATTGAACCCCACTTAACTATATGTAGTTTTGTGGTTCTAAATCCAATATTTAGGACTTGCACAAAACCATCTACTCCTGATACTCCTATCCAATCACCTTCTCGATAGAGGTTATCAGAGTAGATAATAATTGTACAAAACCAGTCATAAACTATATCTTTGAACAGTAAACCTAAAGTAATACCAGCACCACCAAGTAAACCAACCAGCGCAGCGGCTGATTGTCCTAAAAATATCTCGCTGATTTTAAATGCTAATACAATAATTGCTGCTGATTGAAAAATTTTCGGCATCAAAGGTCTGAGCAATTCATCAAGCTCAGTTTCTGTTTGCAGCGTCACATTAGCAATTAACTGTCCTAAAATTGAAGAACTACGATAAACGACATAAGCAACTATGAAGATAACTATTAAGTTGAGAAATCTACTAATTGTCTCGCTCAGTTGAAGACCTAAGTTATCCGCAATAATTTCCTTACTCAGCCAAAATCCACCAATGAGAATTAGCCAACTCATCGCAGGTTTGAGAATAGCAATTAATTCATCATCAAGGTTTGTCTCTGTTTTCTTGGTGAAGTTTTCAATGGTTTTAATGATAACTGCTATGACAAATCTTCTTAGTGTCTGTGTCAATGTAAGAATGACAAGGACAATAACAATTTTAGCAATGGGAACATGGGAATAATTGATATTTTTGAGCGTGTTCCAGATAGCTTCCATATTTACCCTGATAGATAGTTGAGTTGGTTAACTTTAGAGGATGTTTGAAAAGTATCAGAATTAATCGATATCCCCAACCCCCCTTACAAAGCCTTACAAAGGGGGGGCTAAATTCCTCAAAGTCCCCCTTTTCAAGGGGGATTTAGGGGGATCTGCGAGTGTCAGATCCCGCGCGAAAAAGTTTTCAAACAACCTCTTAGAAAATGTTTGAAAAACATAGCGGTTATCGGTCGGATACAATACAATGAAGGGCGGATAAACCCACCCCTACAGGTTTTGTGATTTCCGCGTAATATATTAGGCTTTTGAAACTTAATCTCAATTTCTGAATACTGACACAGAAATGATATCATTTAACTTGACAAAAAATCAATCTGTCCAAGTTTTCACAGTTTTCAATCGTTTAGTTTGTAATTGTGTTTCCATGGTTCGTAAATCAAACTTCCGAGAAATTTCTGTTAAGTAGTGAGACAGAATTAATTACACAATGTCATTGCGTAAGCGTTGCGTGGCGTTAGCCATATGGAACGAAGTGAAATGAAGCAATTCCAAGGGTTGTGATTGCTTCCCTTCGCCCGCAATGACTGTAAATATTTTTGTCCAATTACTTAATATACTTTCTCCCTCTTGAAAAAATACCTTCAAATCCAATAAGTAGGTGAACACAATAAAACCAAACTGTGTAAAGAAATGTAAAGTCGCCTAAACCCTCTTCACTCTTGCCTCTTGCCTCTTGCCTTTTGCCTTGCCATAACGACAATTTTCAACGGGTGTCAGATCCCACACGAAAAAGTTTTCAAACAACCTCTAAGGTGGCTATAAGATCCCCGACTTCTTTTGTATTTTTGTAAATAAATTACCAATTAATATTCAGAAGTCGGGGATCTCAATTTTATATTTAATCCAAACTTTCAGCCACTCTAAAACCGACGTGCTGATAAAAATAAGGACGAAACCAGTTACGATAACAAGGTAAAGCCATTGTACCATTCGTTGCCCAAGAACCGCCCAACATCATAAAATGTTTATTATCAAAAAAGGGTGCAGATTGATCTGCATAAAGATGATGAGTTTGAAATCCTGGTAAGGGTTTAAATGTTTCGCCTAACCATTCCCAGACATTACCCCGTAAGTCAGAAAGTCCAGATTGATGATTTCCTGAAAACATTCCCACAGGAGTTGGGGAAATGAATTGTAAGTTGAGATTATAATTATTTACTAAACTAGAATCTTCAGATATTGTTAATGCTTGATTCCATTCTGCTTCTGTCATTAATCGAGTATTTTTACCTTTCCATTGACAAAATGCCATTGCTTCATAATGGTTGACTTCCACTGGCCAATCTAAAGGTAAATCTAGTTCATCAAATGTGGCACGATAGCGATAGTTATTTTCTTGGTATATCCAGAATTTGGGATGTTGGATATTGTAGAGTTGTTTCCATGCCCAAGATTCAGTATGCCAATAATTGATATTATTGTACCCACCGGCTTGGACAAATTCTAAAAATTCTCCATTGGTAATCAGATATTGACTTGCTAAAAATGGTGGGACTTCTCCTTCTAAATCACCATATTCACTATCCCAAGCAAAAGTTAAATCATCTTGGCGTTTTCCTAATTTGACTATACCACCAGGAATTTCTCGCATTTGATTATGGGGAATTTCTCGATTAGTAGGTGCATAATTCCATTCTTGGGGACGGTTTAAGTTCTCAATAGGTAATTGACGCAGTAGCATAGATGAGGTTTCTAGGTGAATGCGACTATGTTCTATTCCCATTAATAAAGCCCAGATAGGATGCTGTTGATGAATGGGTAAATTTAAAGGAGTTTGATGAATAATTGCGGTAATTTCTGCTCTAGCTTTGTCTCGATATTCCCAAACTTTTTGAAGTTTAGGCCAATTAACTCCTTGAATGGCTATTTCTAATTCTGCCGGTGTTTCTGGATCAACGCCAATTTCAAATAGGGTTTCATATTGGGGGTTAATCCGATGTTTGATTAATCCCACCTGAATTAATTTATTGATATAAAAAACAGCCGAATGTCCAAGGTAAAAAATTAATTTATTTCTTAAAGGATCGGGATTTAGATAGAAGGTTTCTTCCTTAATTACACTTTTCATTAAGGTTTCTTCCATTTCCCAGGAATTTTCAAAATAGTTAAGTAGGATTGTTGAACTACAATCATTGAGTCGGGGAATAGGAGCATCTATCATTTTATTGACCTGGTGAATTAATTGTTGGTAATATCTGGATTGATTAATTTTTTTAAATCAAACCAGTGACTAATCCTGGGATTAATAAAATTTTTATCTGAATGATAAATATTTACAGGAATTGTACAGGAATTTTTGTGCGAGAATTATATGCTATGTATTTAATTATCTTATTTTGATACCATTTTTTTGTTTTTAATTAAAATTTAATATTTTCCAGTAAAATCACTACCAGCCGGATTCCTGTATTTAATGTTTTCAGTAAAATTACCAATAGCTGAATTACTATATTGACAAAAACAAATATAAACAATCTTTTTAGGCTAGTCTAAACTAAGTATATTAATTTCTAAGAATACCAATTTTTTGGGCGAGTTTGTTAGAATCATACATTAGCCCCTGTTATAGTGTTTTGGCGTTAGTTGCCAACAAAGCTATATTGGAATCGTCAGTAACCCAGCCCCAAAGGGACTGGCTTACGCAATGACATTGTGTAATTAATTCTATCTCACTCAAATCTCTGAAAACTTCTTTTCTCTTGCCTATTGCCTATTGCCTATTGCCTATTGCTGTATGTGTTTAATGACCAGTGACCACTGACTAACGACTAATGACTAATGAGTATTTCTACTTCTATACTGAGTGATTTACTAGACTCACTCCCCCATCTACGACCTCAGTTATATTTTAAGGCTTCACTAACTGCGCTCTCCCATGCTATGGAGGATCAGGTTTTAGCCGCTAATTTGGATCGTCCTCTGATTATTGCTAGTTTTCAGAAAGAGCGATTTTACCGTCAAGAAGCCCATCGTTATCAAAAACTGGCAGAAAAAAGTAATCAAATATATGTATTATCTGCACCGGAAACGGAGTTTGCTAATAGCTCAGAATATTATGAGAAGATCGCTTTTGAGCATGATGATGCTTTAGCTCAAGAATGGCATTTGCTAGTAGTTGCTGATAATTATGCTACTTGCTTAATCTGTAGAGAAAGCTTGGGTTCTCTGGCTAAAAATCAACATACCTCAGAGATGCTCCCTAACTTGGATATGGATACAGCGCAAAGATTTGAGGGGATTTGGACATCGGAAAAAGGAGTGTGTTTAAAAGCTGCCCAATTGTTATTAGATAGAATTCAGGCGTATCGTCCAGATTTAGCGGAAAAAGTGGATGAAGTGTCCAGTCGGTTGGGAATTGGGAAATTAACAGGTAGGTCAGTGATCAATTCTGATCATGAGTATGCTTGTGATCTTGATACTGACCCGTTTGTGCAGAGGTTGGTGACATATCTGCAAGCTAGTCAGTATAAGCTGCATAAAGCTTACCGTTCGATTGCGGCTCAAGCTCAGAAAGAACGGCTGGTAAATTCGATTAGTACAGCAATTAGGCGATCGCTTGATCCACGGGAAATTCTTCAAGTGGCAGCGCAAGAATTAGGACAACATTTAGGAGCCTGTCGTTGTCTAATTTATCGCGCCCAAGCTACAGATGCCAAAGCTATAATTGAACATGAATTTTTGAACTCTAATATCACATCGGTACTGGGTCAAAGTTGGGAGTTAGAACATAATCCCCTATTTCAGCAGGTGCTACAACAGCTTGAGGGGGTATGTGTGGCTGATACCCTGGGGGACTTTCAAGTCAAGAAATCACCAGCCTTATCGTCCATTGTCAGGCAGTTTGGCGTGCGTTCTTGGTTGATCGAACCCGTATTATATCAAGGGCGACTATTGGGAATTGTGGAGTTACATGATTGCCATTTTCCTCCCCATGAATGGCAACCAGGGGAGTTAGACTTAGTGAAAGCGATCGCCACCCAAATTGGTACAGCCCTGATTCAAGCCGAATCTTTTGCCAATTTAGAAGAACTCAACCAACAACTAGAAGCTTTAGACCGCACTCGGAGTAATTTAATTGCCATTACAGGACACGAACTCCGCACTCCATTATCCACCATTCAAGTTTGTTTAGAAAGCTTGGCTACTGAACCGGATATGCCTTGGGAATTGCAACAAATAATGTTGAGTACAGCCCTTACCGATTCCGAAAGAATGCGGAAACTGGTACAAGACTTTTTAACCCTTTCTAACTTAGAAAGCGGTCGGGTAGAATGGCATCCTGAATCATTAACCATTCAAGAATGTATAGATTTAGCCCTCAGTCGCTTACGGACACGCTCTAGCCAAGAAAAAATACCCAAAATCACAACTCAAATTTCCGCTAACTTACCTTTAGTCAGGGCTGATGGTGATTGGTTAGTGGAGGTAATCGCCAAACTTGTAGATAATGCTTGTAAATTTACTCCCTCTTCTGGGCAAATTATTATTAAAGCCATTAGCAATAGTCAGGAGATGCTAGAAGTCACCGTAGCTGACACAGGGCGAGGAATTGAACCCAACCGCCTAGAAATCGTTTTTGACCGCTTTTATCAAGAAGAAGGGGCATTGCGCCGAACTACCGGGGGAACTGGCTTAGGTTTAGCCATTTGTCGGCAAATTGTCAATGGCTGGCATGGAAAAATTTGGGCAGAGTCCACAGGTAAAGACCAAGGCAGTCAGTTCCATTTTACTATTCCCATTGTGTATGGTAGTCAGGAAATTGACACTCTCCGGTCTAAAGACGCGGAGATTCTATAGAGAGTTTCAGTCTATATCCCTCAGTTATCCCAGTTTCAGGCACTGCCTTAAATATTTGGGTTCTTGCCCTGATTTCGTTGGCCTTGGCGGGCGAAATCATATCTGACAAGCGTAACTTTCCGAGAGTCCCTCGGTAGCTTTTTATGTCTTTAGTGACAATATAGTTGTATCACGAATATGGATTAAAATTTGAAATTATTTCAAATTTTCAAATTAACGTCAAGGCAGGATTTATCGTGCCTCTAGCCTTCATCCCTTGTCTAAAGTCCAAATGTGGCTTCCTGAGTCAGCCACATTTTCAAGGGTTTTCGGCGTTCTTCCTTATAATTGACGACTGACAACCAACCAATCACTAAGGGATCACCAAAAAATAAATTACCCAATTTTGTGGGATGGGCATCCTGCCTGTCCTTGGTAATTAGCGGGCAATTCGTCCCGCACCACAAGAAACTTTTGGGGATTTTTTTAATTGGAAGTCCCTAAAAACTGTTACAGTCTATAACGCGATCGCAACATAAGTCGAGTTCCAATGTTAGTATGCCGTAAAAACCTACAAGAGACAGTTTATGGCAACTTTGACTGGAAAAACCCCAATCTTTGGTGGCAGCACTGGCGGGCTACTCACAAAAGCTGATGTAGAAGAAAAGTACGCTATCACCTGGACTAGTCCCAAAGAGCAAGTGTTTGAAATGCCCACAGGTGGCGCTGCTAAAATGGTAAAAGGCGAAAACCTACTTTACATTGCTCGCAAAGAGTACGGTATTGCTTTAGGCGCGCAACTTCGCAAATTCAAAATCACCGACTACAAAGTTTACCGCATTCTCCCCGGCGGCGAAACTACCATGATTCACCCTGCTGATGGCGTTTTCCCTGAAAAAGTAAATGCTGGACGTTCTATGGTGCGTCACGTACCCCGCAGAATCGGTCAAAACCCCAACCCTGCACAAATCAAATTCAGCGGTAAAGCTACTCACGACGCTTAGTACCGCAGGGCGGAATTAAAAATTAACAATTAAAAATTAAAAAAGCAGAAATAACTAGCTTTTTGTGTGATTTTTAATTGTTGGTTGATTTACGCCGTTGTCAACTAATCGTTATGTAGTGGGTAATGGGTAATAGGGAAAAAAGAAAAATTTTGCCCCCTTACCCATGACTAAAAGCTCGTTGTTAATTTTTAATTTTTAATTGTCAATTTTTAATTATTTATGATTTTCCCCGATTTCGACCAGTTTCAAAAGCTTGCTGTCCAAGGTAATTTTGTGCCAGTGTATCAGGAATGGATAGCCGACCTGGATACACCTGTATCTGCTTGGTATAAAGTTTGTGCAGATCAACCTTACAGCTTTCTGCTGGAATCGGTGGAAGGTGGGGAAACTGTAGGGCGTTATAGTTTATTAGGCTGTGATCCTTTGTGGATATTGGAGGCTAGGGGTGATAAAACAACCCAAACCCATCGAAATGGTGATCAACAGGTTTTTATAGGTGATCCGTTTACAATTTTATCTGAATGTTTAGCGCCTTATCACCCAGTAAAATTACCAGAATTACCTTCAGGAATTGGTGGTTTATTTGGGTTTTGGGGTTATGAGTTAATTAATTGGATTGAGCCGCGTGTACCAATTCATGCTCAAGATGAGCGCAACATCCCCGATGGATTATGGATGCAGGTAGACCAATTATTGATTTTTGACCAGGTAAAACGGAAAATTTGGGCGATCGCCTACGCAGATTTACGTGATCCAGCCGGGTTAGAGGTAGCATATCAAAAGGCGAGCGATCGCATTCAGGAAATGGTCAGGAAGCTATCTTTGCCCCTATCACCAGAAAACACCAGAATATCTTGGACAGCCCCTGGAAACAAGCCTAAAGCGGGCATAGAGGACTATACCAGCAACTTTACCCGCCCAGAATTTTGCGCCAGTGTGGAAAAAGCCAAAGCACATATTAAAGCTGGTGATATTTTCCAAGTCGTCATTTCTCAACGCTTATCCACAGAATATACAGGCAATCCCTTCGCTTTATACCGTTCTTTGCGGCAAATTAATCCTTCACCCTACATGGCTTATTTTAACTTCCAAGACTGGCAAATTATCGGTTCTAGTCCCGAAGTCATGGTCAAAGCCGAATGCAATGATGAAGGGGAAATCATCGCCACAGTCCGTCCCATTGCGGGAACTAGACCCAGAGGGAAGACAACAAAGGAAGATGCAGCTTTAGCCGCTGATTTACTTCAAGACCCCAAGGAAATCGCCGAACACGTCATGTTAGTTGATTTAGGACGCAATGATTTAGGGCGGGTGTGCAGCAGTGGTAGTGTGAAGGTTGATGAATTAATGATCGTTGAACGCTACTCTCATGTTATGCACATTGTCAGTAATGTGGTGGGTAAGTTAGCCCCGGGTAAAACTGCATGGGATTTACTCAAAGCGTGCTTTCCGGCGGGGACAGTTAGCGGTGCGCCTAAAATCAGGGCGATGGAAATTATTAATGAGTTAGAACCAAGTCGCCGAGGTGTGTATTCTGGTGTGTATGGATATTATGATTTTGAAGGACAATTGAATAGTGCGATCGCTATCAGAACTATGGTATTACATAATCAGACAGTTACAGTCCAAGCTGGTGCAGGTTTGGTAGCTGATTCTGACCCAGAAAAGGAATATGAAGAAACTCTCAATAAAGCTAGAGGGTTATTAGAAGCTATTCGTTGTTTAAGGTGAGTTTTAACCAATTAAATTCCAGCAGGAGAATAGAAATATGAGTATTGTGATTACAGATGAAGTTTTGCAGACAATTAAAATGTCTGACAAAGAATTAATTCAAGAAATAGCAATTTTGCTCTTTGAACAAGAACGGTTTACTTTAGGACAAGCGAGCCATTTTGTAGGTATGAATCAACTTGAATTTCAACGATTACTTGCTAGTCGAAAAATTCCCATTCACTATGATATTGCTGAATTTAGGGAAGATGTAAAAAGTTTGAAAGCTAATAATTGGCGATGATTATTATTAGCAATACATCACCTATCAGTAACCTCGCTGCGATTGGACAATTAACTTTGTTGCAGCAACTCTATGGTAATATCATTATTCCACCAGCAGTCTATCAGGAAATTCTTGCTTCTGGTAGTACAGATCCAGGTACACTAGCACTTCAAACTCTCAATTGGATTGAAGTTATGCCAGTTACAAATGTTATCCTAGTTCAGACTCTACAAACAATTTTAGATCCAGGTGAAGCAGAAGCGATTTCTCTTGCTGTTGAGTTAAATGCTGATAGACTGATTATTGATGAGCGAAAAGGTAGAAATGAAGCAATAAAGTCCGGTTTACAGGTTACTGGAATCTTAGGTATTTTATTAGCAGCTAAACAACAAGGGATTATTCATCTGGTAAAACCGATATTAGATGATTTGATTGCTAATGGTTTCTGGATTCGTGAACAGTTGTATGCAGAAGTTTTATTAGTTGCAGGAGAATAGCAACCGGATGATATAAAATAATATAAATCTCTGTCTGTGGTAACAAGCCTCAAGTCCCAACAGCGTAATGTTTTGGAGTTTATGACGCAGGCTGTTCTTGCTGCTCGTGGTTCTACCACTGTGCCTTCTTTGCTTCCACAAGTTACTGCTGATTCTGATGATTCTGACTTGTTGAAAGCTGCTTAATTTTATTGCTGGATTTTGGGGGTTGTTTTTCGTTTTCTTTGTACCCCCTGAACGGTTACTAAAATTGATTCGGGAGAACATTCAAACCAGTTAGAAAGATATCAGAACATTATTGATATTGAATACAAAAATTATAGAAAGATTTTAATTTATTTAACCCCAGAAGGAAGTTTATCATCTGAAAATAATTGGAGAATATACAGCTATTCTCAAGTAGTAGAAATAATTGATAGTATTTGTAAAAGTTATAAATCTACTATTGGTGCAGATATTTACACATTAATGACACATTATTCTACATTAATTAGGAGACATATTGTGAGTGATTCAGAAATTGCAGAACTTTGCCGCAAAATTTATTTTAAACATAGACAAGCTCTTGATTTAATTATTGAGCATCGTCCCGACTTACAATCAGAAATAGCTGTGGAAATTAAGAAACTACTAAATCCACTTATTGAATCTAACGAAATATTTGCAGATTTTTGGAACAAGGGATGGATAAGTTTTGGAGCTAAAGACTGGGAAAATAAATCAGGAAGTCGAGAAATGATTTGTTTTGTAATTGAAAATCTTCCTGGTTCTCTTATAATGATAGTGCAACTTAGATCCATTGAAGATAAAGAAATTCGTCAGAAAATATTTGATTTATTACAAGAGCAAGACCATTCAAAAATTTTAAAAAAAACAAAACTAAATCGAAAGTATATGACTATTTATAATAGACAAATTTTAAATAAGATTGATTATGAGGATGGTGATATTGAAAATATATTCAAAAAAATTCAGGATTTTTGGGAGGATTTTATTAAAAATGACTTTGTATCTATAGAGAAGATAATCAGTGAAAATATAGAGGTGATTTTGAAGGACAATTGAATAGTGCAATGATATCACACAAGCGAAAAAAGAGATTGATGGAATATCAATCAATAAGCAAGAATATATCAATTATTTTATTTATAAAAATGTTGAATTTTGCAACAAAACTTTATCTATTTGTTTTAAAAGTGATTCTAAATTACCAGAATTATCTAAAACCACATCAGCACGAGCGATTTTTTCCGCAATAGGTAATTGACTATTAATTCTCGCTGCTGCTTGTTCCGCTGTTAAATTATTCCGTTCTATTAACCGCTGTTGTTGCTGTTGTGGAGAACAAGATACCACCCAAATTTGATTAACTAGATTTTCTAAATTAGCTTCAAATAATAGGGGAATCACTAAAATTAAAGTATTTGCAGATGATTCATTAATAGCTTTATCAAAACAATTTCTCACATAAGGATGAATTACCCTTTCTACCCAATAACGTTCTTCCGGTTGATGAAAAATAATTTCTCCTAATTTGGCTCTATTTAAATTACCATCACTTAATATGATTTCTCTACCATATTTTTCAGCAATTTGTGACAAAATAGGAGAACCGACAGATACTGCATCTCTCGCATAAATATCTGCATCTAAAATCGGTAAATTGTAAGTTTTAGCTAAGTAATTAGCAACTGTACTTTTACCTGTCGCAATTCCACCAGTTAAACCAATTAAGTTTTTAGTCATTGGTTATAATACTAAATTAAGATGAATCTTCATAGAATCAGATTTTAAGATTTATTGAACGCAGATAAACGCAAATAAACGCAGACAAAGAGGGATGAATTAATGGATTTCATGATTCTGTGCCACCTCACATAAGGTTGGTATTAGTCATTAGAAAATTCAGCTATGATTTGTCCATTTAATTATGGCATTTGTTAAACCTTCTAAGGTATATTCTTCTGCTTCAATATCTACTCTCCCAAATACAGTTTGACAGGTTTTTGAAGTTTGGGGACCAATGGAAGCTATGCAAACTCTGGCTAAATTTTCGGGATTGTAGGTAAATATATGCGCTGTTAATTGCGAGAAAAATAGGACTGTTTTAGAACTGGCAAAGGTAATAATATCTACAGTATTATTAACTAAGGCATATTCAGCCGCAGGAGGGATACTTTGAGGACAGCAAGATTCATAAGCGGGAACTTCAATTACTTCTGCACCTTTGGCTGTTAATTCTTTCACTAATACTTCTCTTCCACCACTTTCAACTCTGGGAAATAATATCTTTTTACCTATTAGTGATTCGGGAAAGTTTTCCACTAAGGAATCAGCCACAAAGTTAGGAGGAATAAAGTCAGCTTGGATATTTTGTTTTTGTAAACTTTGGGCGGTTTTTTCCCCAACAACGGCAATTTTTACAGCAGATAAAGCATTTTCATCTTGACCGGATTTTTCTAATCTCTCAAAAAAGTATTCTACACCATTACTAGATGTGAGAATTAGCCAATTAAAAGTTGATAAATGCAAAATTGCCTGATCTAAAGCTGACCAACTGCTAGGGGGTCCAATTTCTAAAGCTGGCATTTCTATCACATTAGCACCTGCGGAGGTTAAGCGATCGCTAAATTGATGCGATTGTCCCACAGAACGGGTAACTAAAATGGTTTTCCCAGCAAGGGGAGAAAGATTGTAATTCACGGTTGACATTCAATTTGTTGCAGTAATAATTTTAGGTTTCGCGTCAAGAAGTATCTGTAGGTTGGGTTGAAGAATGAAACCCAACATTTCCTAGACTCAGTTGGGGTTCACTTTGTTCTATCCAACCTATAATTTTACAAATGGAAATCCCTTACAGGTAATCGCGTAATCGGACAACTTCACCAATAACTATAACTGCGGGAGAGAGAGATAAGTCGGCGGTTTGTTCGAGGATATTTCCCAGTTCTCCTGTCCATACTTCTTGACGAGGTGTTCCAGCCCAACGGATAATAGCAATCGGTGTAGAATGAGATTTTCTATATTTTATCAGTTGATGGATTATTTCTGGTAAATTTTTTCCCCCCATCAAAATTACTAAGGTTTCTAAGCTTGCTAATACTTCCCAGTTTAAAGTTTCTGGTTCATGGGCTGTACAAACTGCAAAACAACGACTAATAACGTTATCTGTGAGCGGAATTCCGGCTAATAATGGTGCAGCTAATGCAGAAGAAATTCCCGGAACGATTTCAAATTCACAACCTGCATTTTTTAAAGCTACAATTTCTAAAATACAGCGCCCAAATATGAAAGGGTCTCCCGATTTTAGTCGAATAACTTGCTTTTTTTCTAAACAATATTTTACCAATAAAGCGTTGATTTCACTTTGGGAAGTGCTGGGTTTACCTCCACGTTTACCAACATCTATTTTTAAGCAATCAACAGGGACACAATCTAATAATTGACTATCAACTAAAGCATCGTACACCAACACCTGAGCAGATGCTAACAGCCGATAGGCTTTAACGGTTAAGTATTCTACATCTCCAGGACCTGCACCAACAAGGTAAACTTTACCTATTTCTTTAATCATATTTATTGTTGACTTTTAATAATTTACCATTGGGTTTTGATGCGATATATAATACCAATTTAGGATGAGAATAGAATCAGATTTTAAGAATTATTGACCGCAGATAAACGCAGATAAACGCAGATAAAGACGGATGAATTAATGGATTTCCTCTGCCCTAGTAGTCAAGACTCACCAAATTTCGCTAGATTAGATCCAGGTACACTTATAGGAATTTTCAATGTCAGCACAATTGTTACTGGTAGATGACGAACCGGGATTACGGGAAGCCGTCAAAGAATATTTACAAGAAAGCGGTTTTAGGGTTCAAACTGCCAGTAATGCCTGTGAAGGTTGGAACTGGATGCAAGAGAACACCGCTGATTTGGTCATTTCTGATATTATGATGCCCCAGGTGGATGGCTATCAGTTCCTCAAGCAAATGCGAGATGACCCCCGTTTCCAAGCCTTACCAGTGGTATTTTTAACGGCTAAGGGGATGACAGGCGATCGCATTCAAGGCTATCATGCAGGTGTTGATGCGTATTTACCTAAACCATTCGATCCTGATGAATTAGTTGCCATAGTTGAAAACTTACTAGCGCGTCGCAGCGCCCAATCTCCCACTACCGGAGAAGACGGCGACACCCCAAATCTTGCCGATTTGGCTAATCAAATCGCTCAAATTAGAATACTATTAACTCATCGGAGTGCCATATCCCAAACGCCAGCCCCGTTTAAAATAGATTTGACTCCTAGAGAGCAAAGTGTTTTAAATTTGGTAGCGGAAGGATTAATGAATAAAGAAATTGCCCGTCGCCTAGAAACAAGCGTCCGCAATGTCGAAAAATATGTCAG
The DNA here is from genome assembly GCF_001277295.1 of Anabaena sp. WA102. NCBI lineage: Bacteria > Bacillati > Cyanobacteriota > Cyanophyceae > Nostocales > Nostocaceae > Anabaena > Anabaena sp. WA102. The sequence continues at coordinate 2,530,400 of NZ_CP011456.1, forward strand.
CCGTTTATTTAGTAAAACTGGTACTAATAGCCGCACGGAGTTAGTTCGTTTTGCGCTAGAACATGGTCTAGCTAAGTGAACTAATCCTTTAGTGATGAGAGTTACTTGGTAAGAAAATGGTAAAATGCACCTAGATAAATTTGCTGCCGAAATAGTAACATAATGTTGCATATTTTACTACTAATTTTCTTAGCTTGCTAGTACGAAGACACAAATATTGTAGACGTATTTTTACGTTTACAAGCAAGCTTACTATTTGGGAAAATAGGTAGAGGCAGACTTTTAACACTTAATCCTGAAACCCCTAAATTAGACAGGCTATCACAAATAACTAAGCTGAATACTATTGTACGGTATCAGCGAAATTGCGTAACCGCATCAGTTGACGGCGCATTTGTGGAGAGGCTTTAAACTCTGAAATCTCCTGAGCTTTAACTGATGCTTGTAAGGTTTCTAAAAAATCGTCAGATCCTTCTGTTAAAGCTTCTAGTAATACTTGTAACAGTTGCTCACGATCACTTAACAAACTCTTTTCCTCAATCAGACGGAATTTGAGGTGAATTTCACAGTCATAAACACCTACTTCGGGATTATTTATTTGACGTGGTAATGCTTTGGAGTTCATAGTTTTGAGGATTTATTTGCTTAGTGGTTATACGGATTAGGGATTAAATCTCCAGAAAAATTCCTTATACTTTCTTTATACTTTTGTGAATCCAAAGTTTTTACAGATCAGAATTTCTCCTTATCCGTAAAACTGGCATTCTATTTTACTCCCCCTGTCTTTTTTCAGTTAGATTTTACTATTTTTCGATGTTTCTTTACTAGTTATGGCATATCTTAGCCATAAACTATTATTCGATTTTCAAGATGTCATACCATGAAGTTTTTGTAAATAGTTGATTAGCCCTTGATAAAGGTTTTTACATCAACTTGTTAAAAACGTCAAGAAATATTATTTTTTTTACTTTTATTTCCTGATAATACTTAAGCATTTTTACTGAAGACACTCCTTTGATAAATGCAATTCATAATTGTAGGAAAATTCACTAAAGTCGCTAGAAGTTGAGTATATTTACATGAGAAAAAACCAGAATCAGTAAAAAAATTAGAAAATTTTTTGTGAATAATCACATCCATGAGGCCAAGTTAACTTCTCAATTGCAACAGAGGGCAAGTAACTGGTTGTCAACCCGAAAATGGCGGGTGAAGGCAAGCAGGGGAGGTAGGGGGAGAAGAGGGGTAGGGGGGTAGGGGAGGTAGGGGAGGTGGGGGAGGTAGGGGAGGTGGGGGAGGTAGGGGGGGTAGGGGAGGGAAGAACAGAAGTTTTTTCCGATCATTACCCGTCAAAATAAATTTGACGAACTACTAGGTGAACACAATAAAACCAAACTGTGTAAAGAAACGTAAAATCGCTGAAAACCTCTTTACTCTTGCCTCTTGCCTCTTGCCTCTTTCTCCTTCCATTCCTTTTTTCCTGACTCAGTGACTCCTGGGCGCAGTCCCGCACTGCGCCCCTACATCCTGATGAGAGTGACCGAAATGACGGGACACAAGCCCCGTCCTTCTAGGACGGCTTTTCTTGATTCTTAATATACTCTTTTAATATTTCTAGTGGCGCACCACCGACTGAAGTGGCAAAATAGCTGGGACTCCATAGAGATTCTTTGTGGGGTTTTTTATATCCGGCTTGTCCAGTGCAGACCAATATATAATTAATTTACAGCCCAATGATAGCATTAACCATGAAAGCCAGATATCAATTCCGTTTCTACCCTACAGACCAACAGCAAAAGCTTTTAGCTCAATTGTTTGGTTGTGTTCGCGTGGTTTGGAATGATGCACTGGCTATTTGTAAACAAGCAGAAAAACTACCAAGTAACAACGACTTGCAAAAGTTGGTTATTACTCAAGCAAAAAAAACTATTGAGCGGCAATGGTTGTCTGATGTTTCTAATATTCCTTTGCAACAATCGGTTGCAGATTTGGGAGTTGCCTATAAAAACTTTTTTGATTCGCTAAAAGGGAAACGCAAAGGTAAAAAATTAGGTCGTCCTAAGTTCAAAAAGAAGACTAATCAGCAGTCAGCACGATTTAGAATCGGTGGGTTTTCAATCAAAGGGGATGAGGTTTATCTAGCCAAAATTGGTAACGTTAGCCCGATTTGGTCAAGAGATTTACCCTCCGCTCCTAGCTCTGTAACAGTAATAAAGGATTGTGCTAACCGTTATTTTCTCAGTTTTGTAGTAGAAGTTGAACCCGTTAATATTGATGCTAAAAACCAAAGTATCGGTATTGATTTGGGGATAAAAACTTTTGCTGTCATGAGCAATGGAGAAAAAGCCCAAAGCCCCGATTACTCAAAATTAGACAGGAAGATTCGCAAACTTCAGAAGAAATTAGCACGGCAACCAAAAGACTCACAACGAAGAAATAAGACCCGAATTCAAATTGCAAAACTACATAACGAAATAGCTGATACCAGAAAAGACTTTTTGCACAAATTATCCTCCAAAATAGTTGGCGAAAATGAAGTTATCGTTTTAGAAGATTTGAATGTATCGGGCATGGTTAAAAATCGCAAACTTGCTAGGGCGATTAGTCTTCAGGGATGGAGAGAGTTTCGGACGTTATGTGAAGCTAAATCACAGAAGTTTGGCAGGACATTTCACGTCATTAATAGATGGGAACCGACCAGCCAAATTTGCTCTGAATGTGGCTACAAATGGGGGAAACTTGATCTAAAAATTCGGTCGGTTAAGTGCCTGAATTGTGGGACTGAACACGACCGAGACGAGAACGCCGCAAAAAATATAAATAAAGCTTGCACTGAGCCAAGCCGAAGTGTCGGGATAGGGCATTGCCACGACTCTAAACGGGCGCAGAGACAGAGTAAGACTAGCAACGGTTAGCGTCAGTCAGTGAAGCGTCAAGAATCACCGCACCTTCAGGTCGGTGAGTATGTCAATTTCTCATTCATTTCTGCTGTAAGCTCGAAGATAGCAGTTAAAATAATTGCAGTGTAATTTAGCTAAATTCTTACACCCAAATTTATGGATAACCTGATACTGCTCAAGTCCACAACCCGTCATGTTCGCATTTTTGCGGCAGAAATGGACAAAGATGAACTGATTCCGAGTAATCAAGTGTTGACACTAGATATTGATCCAGACAACGAGTTCAACTGGAACGAAGATGCTTTGCAAAAAGTTTATCGCCAGTTTGATCAACTGGTAGAAGCATCTAGTGGCGAGGATCTGACAGATTATAACTTACGCCGGATTGGTTCAGATTTGGAGCATTATCTGCGATCGCTCCTCCAAAAAGGTGAAATTAGCTATAATCTCTCCAGTCGGGTTACTAACTACAGTATGGGACTACCCCAAGTAGTAACCAGTAGCAATCAATAAATATAGTACATACTTACTTAGTCCTGGCGAAGATAATTCGCCGGCTATGTCAAGTTTCAGTGACAGATTGAGAATTAGTTCTGCTATCGCTACATATTCTCATAACAATAAAAGTTATGATGAATTTGTGGGTTGCTAAAAATATGCGCGGTAGTAACTATAGCTACCAAATACTGTTGAAGAAAATGCTAATTGCAGAATCGGTGGGAAAACTATGGAAAATGATGCGGTAACGCTCTGCTGCCCAAATGAATATTGTCAATCGGCTAATCCCCTCACCCACAAATTTTGCCAGCAGTGTTCCACTCCCTTGCCGAAGCGTTATCTCTGGGCTGTGGGCAGTGATTTTAGCCACTGTCATCCTGGCTCTATTTTAAGCGATGCGGGCGCTCGCTATTTAGTCATTAATAAATCCATACTTTTAGATATCAAACCTGGTTTATTGCCCGAAATACCTGAATTAGATAATTTAGAAAAAATTAGACCCTACCTCAAACTAATTACCCATCGTCTCCACATCCCACAAGTTTATGGAGTCCTCAATTTAAGTAATGGGCAGACCAAAACAGAAATACTACTATTAGAAAAACCACCATTAATAGTTAATGCAAGCATTACTCAAGTCAGTCTATGTCAAAGCTTAGACGATTCTTGGAGTCAAGCCTCATCAATGCGTCAAATTCATTGGCTGTGGCAATTAGCTAATCTGTGGCAGCCCCTAGTCATTGAAGGCGTAGCATCTAGCCTCTTAGATAATTCTGTATTAAGAGTAGAAGGGGTACTAATTCGCTTATTAGAATTACGGTTCGATGACAAAAACTCGCCGACATTATGCCAATTAGGAGAATTTTGGCAGCAACTGATCCCAACTACTAAACCAAATATTGCTCCATTTGTGCAGCAAGTATGTGATTGGTTAATTAAAGGAGAAATTAACTCATCGAGTCAATTAATTAAAATTTTAGATCAGGGATTGAGCCAATTAGCAAAATCTCAAACAGCTACAATTAAAATCTACACTAAAACAGACCCAGGACCGAGCCGCCCCCGTAACGAAGATGCTTGTTACCCCGCTGGGGACACTTTAATCACTAAATCACCGCAGGAGAACACCCTAGCTATTGTTTGTGATGGTATTGGTGGACATGAAGGCGGTAACGTGGCTTCCAACCTCGCAATTGAAACTATTTATAAACAAGTCAAAGAACTGACTTCAGTTCCCACCGACAACATAGATCCATCCTTACTACTTTTGGACCTAGAACGGACAGTAGCCAAAGCTAATGACAAAATCAGCCAGCGTAACGATAACGAACATCGTCAAGGGCGACAACGCATGGGAACAACTATTGTCATGGCTTTACCTATTGCCCATGAAATATATATTGCCCATGTCGGTGATAGTCGTGCCTATTGGATTACTCATCATGGTTGTCATCAAGTTACCTTAGATGATGATGTCGCGTCCCGCGAGGTCCGTTTAGGCTATGCTCTTTACAGGGAAGCTTTAGAACACAGGGGTTCTGGTTCATTGGTTCAGGCATTGGGAATGAGTAAAAGTACCTCGCTACACCCCACATCTCAACGCTTTATTGTTGATGAAGATGCTGTTTTCTTACTCACTTCCGATGGTCTGAGTGATTTTGATAGAGTGGAAGAATCTTGGGAAACTGAAATCTTACCTCTTCTCTCTGGAAAAACAAGTATAGAAGATGTTGCCCAAAGATTAATAGAAATTGCTAATACTAAAAATGGACATGATAATGCCACTATTGCCTTAGTACATTATCATGTTGAATACTCTGAACCAGAGACGATAATTACAGCGGATATTTCTCATCTTTTACCTGACACAGAATTATACTCAGCCGGTGATGATACAGCCAATGGGCAGAGTTTTATTAATAATCCGAAAACTCAAGTTATTTCTGAACGCAAGACTGCTAAACTTTCCCAATTACCATTACAGTTGTTTATTCTCTTAGGGTTAACGTTATCATCTGGTTTGCTGGGATATTGGTTTAAACTCCAAATTAAGTCACCAACAACAATAATTTCTTCTCCGTCTCCATTTTCTAGTCAACAACCAACTTTGACGGCACAAAGAACTTTACAAAATCTCTCTCCTAATTGGGTGATTCAAGCTAATAGTCCCATAACCTTAAATAAGCAAACTTTCCCTGCTAAAAGTTTTTTCCAAGTTATAGATAAAAAACCTAATCCTAATGATGGAAATAATCCAGATGTAAGTTTGCGTGTTTGTCAAAAATCTAATCCTGCACCAGAAACGCTTAAAAGAGTCCAACTTAACTTTTCCGAACTGCAAGCTTTAGCTAAAGACATCTCTATTTTACAATCAGATCAATCTAGTATTTGTGAATAGGGAACAGGGAGCGGGAAGTAGGGGGAGTAGGGGGAGTGGGGGGAGTGGAGGGAGTGGGGGGAGTGGAGGGAGTGGAGGGAGTGGAGGGAGTCGGGGGAAAAATAACAACTGACAACTGACTAAATTCGCTACTTCTGCCTAAAATATCTGTATCTGTGTTTTGAACGTTTAGTTTCTACCAATCCATGTCCAGCCCGAATTTGGCAATGCTTTCGGCGAGTATAGCGATCGCCCGCCTAGTAAATACTAGCACAGATCACTTCGCTATTTGGGTAGTCAAAGCACCATATCCCAGTGGCTATGTTCTCCGTGATTGTGTTTTCTCCCCTGAACTTAATCAAGTTTGGCAAGAATGGCAACAAATGTTTGCTGGTCATAGTCCCCTGGATATTCCTTCCTATTCAATTTCTTCATCAGTTAATACATTGCCATTAGCTGTAATTTCACCCGCTGAAGGTCAAAGGACAAGTCCCTATAGTAGTCGTCTAATGCAATCCTTGGGTATCAATCTCTGGGGATGGATATTTGATGGGGCGATTCTGAATAGTTGGGAACGGAGTCGGGGTATGGCTATGGGTCAAAAGACTCAATTACGCTTTCGGTTAGAAATTCGTGATCCTGATCTAATTGCCCTCCCCTGGGAAATTATGCAGCGGGAAGTTGGACAATCCGCCATATCTCTTTCCCAAGATGTTTTATTTAGTCGTACCATCAGCGCAGTTGAACCATTACCAGAATTGCGGACTGACCGGGCGGTAAATATTCTGCTGGTGTTAGGACATAATTATAAATTACAACTAGATCAGGAAGCGTCTTTACTAAAAAAGACATTGTTAGAAGGTCATCCTGGGGGCAAAACTGCCGCTGGATACGCACCTTGTACAGTAAAAACCCTGATCCAACCGACAAAGGCAGAGTTAATTCAGGAGTTAGAAACTAAAGTTTATAATGTGTTTTTTTATGCTGGTCATGGATTACCAGATCCAGATGGAGGCTCATTATTTTTAGGAAATGAACTCAAAATTAATGGCATAGAATTAGCTCAGATTTTAACGCGAACAGGCATAAAATTGGGAGTTTTTAACGCCTGTTGGGGAGCGCAACCAGCAGCAGTTAATCACCAGGCTATCCCGGCTAGTAGTTTGGCTGAGGTGTTGATTCGTCATGGTGTGCCAGCGGTATTGGGGATGCGTGATGAAATTGCTGATGTAGAAAGTCATAGTTTTATTCAAACTTTTGCTTCCAGTTTGCGATCGCGTAAATTAATTGATGAAGCAGTGGCAACTGCTAGACAAGAACTATTGACACTGTATAAATTTAATCAACCAGCTTGGACATTACCAGTTCTCTACCTCCATCCTGATTTTGATGGAGAACTGATTAAAGATGTAGATGAAGGAGTCACAGAACTACCCAATACGGCGATTTCTGACCTAGTTACCCCCATTAATACAGCTTATTTGCGATCGCTCACACCAGGAGGCAAAATTTGGTTATTACGTTCTGGAGTTACCCGCATCGGTCGCACAAAAGAGAATGATATTATCATCCCCGAAATTTATATTTCCAGACACCACGCAGAAATTTTATGTCGGAAGACTCTCAAAGAAAATACATCCATGACCACTTATTACCTACAGGATTTGTCTACCTATGGGACAACCTGGTATTTAAGCCCTAATGGTTGGCAACAAATCCTCCGGGAAGAAGTACCTTTAACATCAGGAATGCAGTTAATGTTTGGGAGTTCTAAAGGTGAAATTTGGGAATTTATTCGGGAGGATTCCATCAGTAGGGGCGCAGGGCCTGCGCCCAAAAGTCAGGAGTAAAAACCAGTTGATCATGACTGCTGTATTTTGCGGAAATTCAATTTTTGAGATTGTAGTTGTCAATAGAACCTATAAATTAATAGTGAGAAGAAAATGAAAAACCACATTAATGATTTAAATATCTTAAATATTGCCCCATCAAATGTAGATTTAGAATTTATAGAAGCACTGTTAGAGCCTGAAGATGCTGCTTATCCCTGGAATTTAGCTGATGAATCTTCAGAAGCTTATTTTCATAACCTAGAACTACAGTTTGGGTTGCAAGATTTTTCAGATTTAGAACTGAGTACAAGTACCGATAATTTTTATCAAAATCTAGATACAATTTGGGATCAAGTTGCTGTTCTTGAAAATAACAGTAGTAAAAATACCGTTAATTATCTTCAGGAAGTTTTGCAGAACGCTTTTTCAGTTATTCCTAGAGGTTTACTCACTGCAATCGCTCAAAAAGCTACTGAAGTTTCTATTCTTGAACAATCAGCTAGTGAGAAATTAGTGGAATGTGTCCAAGCTTTACTACCTAGTTGGGAAGTAGATGATCTGCTGGTTTTAGCTCGTCCTTTTGCTTACGCAATGCGAAGTAGTGAACCACATACATTGACATCACTAATTAGAGATTTTGAAGAGCGGGATTGGGCAAATTTATCAGAAATAGAACAAGCAAAAATTACCTTAGCGATCGCTGATTATGCCCTCCAACATCGCTCAAAACCCGATTCTCAACCCTAATTTTTACTCTGCCTCAAGTCCAGAGATTAGCTAATTTATCACCTCTCGCCCCCTACTCCCCTACTCCCCCACTCCCCCACTCCCCCACTCCCCCTACTCCCCCACTCCCCCTACTCCCCCACTCCCCCTACTCCCCCACTCCCCCACTCCCCCAACTCCCCCTACTCCCCCTACTCCCCTACTCCCCTACTCCCCTACTCCCTGCCTCTTACTTACTTTGGATCAAGAAACCGAGTAGCAAAGTTCTCTGATCTTGTAGGTGACAATACCCGTGCTTTCAGAATTGCCGCCATCAGAAAGGCATAAGATAAAACGCCAACTACTACCAAAAACAAAGCATTAATAGAACCCGTCGCATTCCATAAAGCGTGGAGTGCAGAAGCGCTCAAATAACCCACCGTGAGGATTTGCTTGCCTTTCAGGGGTTTTAACACAGCCAAACCCACAAAATAGCCTAAATACCCACTGTAAGCCATGTGTCCAGCCACAGAACCTAAAATGCGGGGAATAAGTAGCTGTAAACCGACTGATTGACCAGAATTTTGGGAAATTAAGGGTACATATTGACCAAGAGTTTCTAGTAAAGTAAACCCCACAGCGGAAGCTGTACCCAAGAGAATACCATCCAGCGGTTCCCAAACCCCAATCCGTTCTCGCCAGGGCGATCGGAGGGACTTGCCAATCCAATATGCTCCTAATACTGGTAGTATTTTCAGGAGTTCCTCCATTAACCCAGCACCAAAAAACATCCGTACTAATAATTCGGTGAAGGTAATCCCATCTGGAGATGTCGCATCCAAAGTCCCAGGTAAGATATTTCGGAAGACTTTGATAAATAAATCTAAGAGAGGACTCAGTAAAATTAACATCGTACTCAGTGCCGTAGCCAGGAGTACCCACCAAGGCTTAGATTTACCACACAATTGATAAACAAAATAGTAAGCAGCAAAAGCGATGTAAGATCCCACAATTACTTGATTGGCTTGGGGATGACCTACCGTAGCAAACATTAATACCACGAAAACTACTGTTAAGATTCCTGGAATCAGGTAGGCTTTGCGAGTGAGATCCTTACCAGTAGAGATAATAGGAAATAATTGTGTGAAGCTTACAGAATCTTGCTTTGATGACAGATGTTGATAATTAACAGATGATAATACTGTCGCTTTACTGACATTGATCATTGTTTTTTGAGCAACAACTTCGTACTCAAAAATAAATTGTGGCCCATCAGCACCAAGGGAAATGCGATCGCCTAAATGTAATTCTTGACATCCTTTCAAGGGTTCTCCATTTAAAAAAGTGCCATTGGCACTATTTAAATCACAAATTACCCAGCTATAGCCGCTATAGGTCGTTAAAGAAACGGGACGAACTACCGCATGACGACGAGATACCATTCGGTATATTACGGCATCCAAGACAATTTGGCAGATGGGGTCACGTCCAATTACCATTTCTTTACCAGGAAGCAACAAGTAGCGAGATGCTGACTCGGAAACTTCGACCTTACTGGACACCAACCGCAGAAATGCATTCTGTCTTGCGTTTTTGCCTGTCATCGAGTTAGTGAGTGTGTCTAAACAAATTCTCCGGCTTATGCCATACCCTATCAGATTTTATAGTAGTAGACCTAATTTTAGCCATATTCAGGGCTGCACCACCCCTAAATATACCATAGCTTCACTAGCTGTTATCCTTATTCAAAATACAAAATTGCAGAAAATTCTCCATAAGTAGTCGGACAAAATTAAATTCACTCGTTGAGAGAGGGAACAGGGAACACTTCGACAAGCTCAGTGCATCGCAGGGAACAGGGAACAGAAAAATCAATTGTGTAATTAATTCTGTCCCATTACTTATTTACCTGCTGCTATTAATCCCTGGCTTGAATCCTCGTTATTCCCATTAGCTAAAATCTCAACGGTAGCGAGAAATTCATGCTCCAAGTAAGGCTTAGTTAAATAAGAATTTGCCCCCAATTCATAAGCTAACTGACGATGTTTATCTGCGCTACGAGAGGTGAGAACAATAACTGGTTTTTTAGCAAAATCTGGGTTTTGACGGATATGGCTTAACAATTCAAATCCGTTCATTCTTGGCATTTCTAAATCAGAGATAATTACTTCAATTTCTGGATGTAGATGTAGTTGTTCTAAAGCCTCCATACCATTTTGAGCTTGTAATACTTGATATCCTGATTTTTGTAAAGTGAGACAGAGAGTTTGCCGCAGACTAATAGCATCATCTACCACTAAAATTACTTTTGGTGATTGGCTATTTCCTGACACATTAGCGGTTAACTGTTTGTGGGTGTGAGTGGCAACTGTCTCTGGTAAAGCTTGTTGATTTGCTGCGGGTGCCATCGGGAGCGACATGACATCCAATGTAGCTTGCATTTCTTTAGTATCAATAAGCAGCGTCCCATCAATAATTAAGATCAAGTTACCATTAGCCAAACTACTGCAACCATAAACATATTTTGGTGGGGTAATGGAACTTCCTAACGGCCTAATTACTAATTCTTGTTCTCCAATAATTTGATCAACTTCTATGCCTACCATACCATGATGGCGACGCAATAAAATGATGGGATTTTTCACCATTCCTGCTTCTGAATTATCTGGGAAATTTTGCAGATTATTTGTACTCAAAACTGCGCCATTATAGTACATTAACCCCGCCAGTTTTTGGATATTGACCATCAATTCATCTTCATCTGTCCGCCAATGTAAAAACTGTTTGCCTTCAAATTCTTTGATTTGTTGAGCAGAGGGAATAACTATTTTTTCAATACTATCTTGTAGTAAAGCGTAAATAACACCACCTGCTTGAACTAACATGAGTTTATCTGTAGTCATAGAGAAAGGAATTTTAAGAATAAATGTTGTTCCCTGCTGAGGTGATGATTGCACAGAAATTGAGCCGTTAAGTAATTGTATTTGGGTACGAACAATATCTAAACCCATCCCGCGTCCAGAGATTTCACTAACTTTCCCGGCTGTAGAAAATCCCGGAGCAAACATCATCTCTATTAATTCAGATTCGGTGAGGCGATGAACATAATCTCCACTATTATCATGGGGAATTAGATTAAGTTCTATGGCTCTGCTACGAACTTTTTCTAAGTTTAATCCTTGTCCATCATCATGGATTTCAATAACAGTTTGACTACCTTGATTATAGGCAAAAATCTCAATGATACCCTGTGCTGATTTGCCTCTTTCTCGGCGAATTTCTGGAGATTCAATCCCATGATCAAAAGAGTTGCGTGCCAGTTGCAAAAGGGGATCATAGAGTTTTTCGGCGATCGCTTTATCAACTAGAACATCTGTACCAGTAAGTTTTAATTCTACCTGTTTTCCATAAACATTGGCTAGATTCTGCACCATTTGCGGAAAGCGGCTGAGGATAGTTCCTAAAGGTAACATTCTCGCTTCTACCAAGTTATCTATAATATTTAAGGTTAAGGTTTGTTGTTTCTCCCCAATTTGAGCAGCTTGTTTCATCAGTAATTCTAGGGATTCGGAAGTTTCTTGTATTTGCAAGGTTTCTTCCATTGCTGAATGCAGTGTTAACTGAAACTCTGAATATACATCCATTTCTAAGGAATCAAAATTTACTGAACTCAGGGACTGGGTATGATGAGATGAGACATTATTTCCTTGTAATGGCAAATCTCGTAATTGATATAAAGTTAATTGGTGTTGGTGAAGTTGCTGACTTAATCTATCAATTAATTCTATAACTTGGTCATCATATAAAGTCCGTCTTTTTTGAGAAATTAGTAATTCACCTGTTATGTAATTCAGGCGTTGTAGTCCTTCCACATCAACACGGACAAAGGAAGATTGTCGAGAGTTTCTAGTAACTGCATCAGTAGTTTTTTCTTCTAATTGCTGATTAATTTTTGTATCATAGTTTGTGACTACCTCTTCACTAACTGCTGATGATGTCACACTTTCTAAATAAATATCATCTTGAACGCCTTCTGTTGTTTCTATGATTGGCATTGCGAGTATATTATCTGGCTCTAAAATAGATTCTCCTCCCCATATTGATTCCAGAAGGCTATTATTTTCTTCGAGTAATGAAGAAGGAACTATTTCTTTGATTACTAGCAAATCTTGTAATTTAGGATGATCTAGCCAGTTTTTTTCGGCTTCTGTGACTGGTGGATAATTTTTATATTCTTTGCCTAATTCACGAATTTGCTGCCTTAATTTTTTGATAATGGGAATGGCACTATTATTTTGCTCAACAGTATATTGGAATTTAGCAATGGCTAAAATAATAATTAAAATTACACCACGACGATGGAGACATAAAGATTTGCTATCCCCTACTTTTTCTATAAAGTAAAGAAATTGTTCTAGCCAATGTTCTAAATAATTGACGGGATATTTCTGACTAGATGAAGGAATTAATAAAGATAGATTTAACTCTGATTCTGGTATTTCTCTGTACTGATTAAACCAGCCAAAAATATAGCGAATAGTTTTTAAATAAACCTTGGCGTGAACTGGTTTTAAAGGTTGATTATTCCCATTGCTAAGAGTAGTTAAAAAGTGATAAAATTCTGTTGTATTATTAAAAAATGTATCAGCAAAAGATTGGTGAATAGATCCCAGATATGACTCAGATTTTGGGATTGTTGCCAAAGAACTGGTTGTGATTACAGGAAATAAATCATCATTTGTCGTATTTACCAGCGCTTGCAATTCTAAAGATGCTGAACCTCCAGAAGTGCGATCGCCCCCTAAAACAGCTATTTGTGCTGCTTTTAAATCAGTGAAAGCGATTTTAGCAATTTCTCGCACCTTTTGGGGATTTGCATCTAAAACCGCCATAATTGTGCGTGCCAATTTTTCCAATCCTGGTAGATTCAAAGATTCTGCCAAGCCAATAAATACTTCACTTTGAGAGTGGAGTAATTCACAAAATTCAGTATTATCTGGTGGATTAGTAAGAGCCTGATTCAGAATATCTAGACGTTGTTTTACTCCTACTTCAAAAATAGATTTAACAATATCAAATCCTAACTCTTCCGATGTCGGCACATGAGTTTCTGCTCCGAAAGCATCACCTAACTTTTCTTGGATTTGAATAAATACTGTAGTAGCTCGGTTCAAAAGTTCATCAGCATTGATGTTACTGCTAGTAACTTCTGCCGTCACTGCTAATTGTAGACATTCATAACCTTCAACAAGTAAAGTTTGTAATTCACTATCAATAACAACATTAGGATTATATAAAGCCTTAAATATATCTTCTAAAGAATGGGCAATTGTCATGATGGTATCGAGTCCAACATTTGCTGCCCCACCCTTAATTGTATGGGTTGCCCGCATTAGATTATGTATTTTAGCTGTGCTAGAATTTTCAACTAAAGTATATAAATCTTGTTCAATAGTTTGCAATAATTCCGGTGCTTCGCCCAAAAAATAGGCATAGCCTTGTTCACGAATTGCTTGATCTGTAATCATAATTTTTGATTTTTGATTTTAAATCGAGGAGTTCAGCAGGTAGGGGCGCAGGGCCTGCGCCCATTCAGGAGTATGGCTAACCCCACGCTGCGCTATCAGGAGTTCACGAGTTCAGGAGTATGGCTAACGCCACGCTGCGCTATCAGGAGTTCACGAGTTCAGGAGTTCAGAAGTTCAGGAGTTCACGAGTTCACGAGTTCAGAAGTTCAGAAGTTCAGAAGTTCAGAAGTTCAGGAGTTCACGAGTTCAGGAGTTCACGAGTTCACGAGGAAGAAAGAAATTTCTCCCCTACTTCCCTACTCCCCCTACTCCCCCTACTCCCCCTACTCCCCCTACTCCCCCTACTCCCCTACTCCCCCTACTCCCCCTACTCCCCTACTCCCCCTACTCCCCTACTCCCCCTACTCCCCCACTCCCCCACTCCCCCACTCCCCTACTCCCCTACTCCCCCACTCCCCCACTCCCCCACTCCCCACTCCCCCACTCCCCCACTCCCTATTTATTTGACTTTAAACTTACTAGCAGTCGCTAATAAATCCTGTGCCATTCCAGTTAAGCTTTGAAAAACATGGGCAATTTCTTGAGATTCCCCAAAGGTTTTGTTAGCGATTTCTGCCACATCATTCATGGATTTAGTAACTGTACCAGATTGCTGCATTTGTACTTGGGTGGCTTCAGTAATGCGTTCAATTAATTGACTAATTTCCGCAGTTGCAGACACAATGGCATTAAGATTTTGGCGAGTTTCATTAACTAAGTTTGTTCCTTCGACAACTTGCTGAATCCCTGTTTCCATTGCTACGGCAACTTCCCCAGTTTCCGCTTGAATCTCCTGAACTAATTTTTCAATTTCGATAGTTGCAGCTGCTGACTGACGAGATAAAGAACGGACTTCATCAGCTACTACTGCAAAGCCTTTCCCATATTCACCGGCTCTAGTGGCTTCAATAGCTGCATTCAGAGCTAGAACGTTAGTTTGAGTGGCAAAGCTACTAATCAGATTTACAACTTTGGAGATTTTTTGAGATGATTCACTCAGACGTTTAATCTTTTTGCTGGTTTGAGCTACGGTTTCTCGAATGGCTTGAATAGCATTAACTGTTTCATTCATCGCGGTATCGCCAGAATCTACAGTTTTGTTGGCTTGTTGGACGGCTATCTGTACTAATTGGGCATTATTTACTACCGCTTGTGTCGAATTTACCATCTGTTGCAGATCACTTAAAGCCTTAGTGATTTCCCCAGATTGTTGTTCGGCTAAATGAGTCAATCCCACCAGTGAGGTACTGCTATTACTGGAGGTTTGGGCTACCTGTTGAGAAGCTGTTTGTACTTGAATAACGATCTGCTGTAGTGCTTGCACAGTCCCGTTATAAGCATCAGCAATTGTTCCTATTTCATCCTCAGTAATGGGGGCGCGGACTGTCAAATCCCCTTTGAGGGCTGGTTTCAGGGCAATTAGCAGTTGAATGGAACGCTGTTGGAGTAGTTCTTTGGCTGCTTTTTCTCTTGTTGCTGCTTCTGATAGTTTGGTTGATTGGGTTTGTAGCTGTTGTAAGAATTCTGTTTGTTGCAAAGCTAGTCCTAATTGATCACCAATCCGCGCTAACAGATTGGTTTCAGGCTCTTCCCAATGGCGGGTACTAGAGTTTTGATAAACTGCCAGTAGTCCCCAGAGTTTTTCGCCAAATAGGATGGGGACAATTGCATAGGCTTTGGCTTCAAATCCTTCCAGGAGTTCAATGTAACAAGTATCAAAGCTGGCTTGATAAATGTCGTTGACTATTAATTTGCGACCTTTTTTATAATCACCACCGTTCATGGCTTGCAAACAAGGGTCATTAAAGGCGGTTTTTAGTTCGGATGTAACTAGTTTGATCCAACCTGGAGCTACTGATTCGGCGACAAAATGACCACCCCAGTCTGAGGTGAATTTATAGACTGCGACGCGATCGCATTTAAATAGTTGGCGGATATCTTGGGTGGTAGATTTGAAAATTTCTTCGATCCCGGAAGTTAAGGACTGACGAATTTGGTTAACAATCTTGGAGAAGGTTTTTTCCTGTTCAACTATCTGGGCAATTTTAGCAGATTGTTGTCGTAATCTATCTAGATAATCAACTTGGGATTTAGCTAGGCTAAATTGCAATCCTATTTGAGTTAAAAAGTTGGCTTCTGAAGTTTGCCATTCACGGGTTGCAGAATTCTGATAGGCTGCTAATAAGCCCCATAATTTTTCTTCAAAAAAGATGGGGACGATGATGTAGGCTTTAACTTCAATCTGCTCTAAAATCTCGATATGACATTGAGCATAACCAACTTGATAGATATCATTAACTACAGAGATTTCACCTTTGGCGTATCTACCACCTTGGGTTTCTTGGAGGTGGCTATCTTCCCAAACCATTTGGAAGTCTGGTGTTACTACTTTTTTCCAACCCATACCTACTGATTCGGCGATAAATTTACCACTCCAATCAGGGAGAAATTGATAGACTCCCACGCGATCGCATTGCAGAGCCTGACGAACTTCCTGGGTAGTTGTTTTGAATATTTCTTCTACATCTAAGGATTGACGAATGCGGTTAACAATTTTATTGATGGCTTTTTCTTGTTCAGCCCGTTGTGCTAGTTCTTCTGACTTAGATTCTAGGGTTTGTAGATAATCTATCTGAGTTTTAGCTAGGCTAAATTGTAAACTTACCTGAGATAAAAAGTTAACTTCTGAAGATTGCCATTCATGAGGTGCTGAATTTTGATAAGCTGCTAATAAACCCCATAATTTATCGCCAAAGAAAATTGGGACATTGATATAAGCTTTAGCTTCAAACTGCTCTAATAATTCTAGATAACAAGGGGTAATATTGGCTTGATAGATATCATTTACCGCTATGGCTTCCCCTTTAGCAAACCGCCCGCCCTTGGTTTCTTGCAGATAAGTATCTTCAATGATATCTGTCAGGTCTGTACTAACTAATTTACCCCAACCATTGCTCACTGATTCTGCAACAAACTTACCGCTAAAATCTGGATGAAATTGATAAACTGCAACCCGATCACATCGCAAAACCTGACGTAGTTCCTGAGTAGCAATTTTAAAGATTTCTCCCATATCCAAAGATTGCCGGATGCGGTTAATAATCTTAGTTAAAGCCTTTTCCTGTTTGGTAATCTGAGTTAATTGTTCAGTTTGTTTTTGTACTTTTCCTAGATATTCTCCTTGGGAAACAGCTACACCAAATTGTGAACCAATCTGATTTAAAAAGCTGACTTCCCAATCTTGCCATTCCCGCGCTCCAGTATTTTGATAAGCTGCTAATAAACCCCACAATTTTTCACCAGAAAAAATGGGAGAAATTATATAAGCTTTGGCTTCAAACTGTTCTAAAACATCAATGTGACATTGGGCTAAACCTACTTTATAGGTGTCATTAACGACAAAGGTTTCTCCATTGGCATATCTACCACCTTTTGTCTCTTGAAGGTGGGTATCTTCCCAAACCATTTTATAATCGGGGGTGACAACTTTCACCCAATTATTTCCCACAGATTCGGAGACAAATTGACCACTCCAATCATCACTAAAACGATACACCCCAACGCGATCGCATTTCAATAGTTGGCGGACTTCTTGAGTAGTTGTTTGAAAGATTTTTTCGACATCTGGCTGTTGTAAAATCTTGGTAATAACTTTCGCTGCTGACTGTTTAGCTAGGGAAGATTGTTTTAGTTCTTTTTGTAATTTAAATCCTTGAACTCTATAAGTGATTTCTGTGGTAATTTGTGATAAAAGTGTGGTTTCTGTTTCTTGCCATTGTCGAGGTATGCCACAGCTATGAACTACCAATAAACCCCACACTTTACTATCAATAAAAATAGGTAAGCTCAAACTAGCTCTAACTTGAAATTTTTCGAGTAGCTGCTTTTGGTAGGGGGTAACTTGAATTTTACTAATATCGTCAATAATTACAGGTTCTAAATAATCTGCACTGGTATAAACACCAAACACGATAGCCGCCAGAGTTTCATTAATCGCAGGTGTCCAACCAGTGCTTCTTGATTCAGCTAAAACAGTTCCAGTATCATCTGTGTTAAACTTATAAACTAAGACGCGATCGCATACTAACTTAGCTTTAATTTCTGCTACTGTTACAAATAATAACTTCTCCAAATCCCCAACTAGGCGCATTTTAGTAGTTATCTCTTGAAATCGCTGTCTCCAGATTTTAAATTCCTGGGCAATTAAACTTTTACTAGATGAATCATAATTAGATCCATTGCCATTATCTTTTTTCTTTTCTTCATTTTCTGATGTACTAAAAATGTTTCCAGCATCTTCATTTTGGTTTTGATATAAAGTTGTCATGCTATTAACCTCAATAATTGTAGTAAAGTGTAGGGAATAGAGAATAGAGAATAGAGAATAGAGAATAGAGAATAGAGAATAGAGAATAGAGAATAGAGAATAGAGAATAGAGAATAGAGAATAAAAATTATGATTACTAAACTTCTTATTCTTTATTGACTCCTGACTCCTTATTTAACTATGTGTTGTCCAGATAGAAGTTTGCAGCATTGCTGAAGCATCCAAATTAAAAATCATTTGTTCAGAATCATTAATGAAATATCCCTGCAAAAAAGGTATCATTTCTGGATAGAAAACCTCCCCAGATGGTTGTTTCATTTGCTGGGTATCCAACCAATCAATATCTATGAGTTGACGGATTAATATTCCCAAATACTTACCTTCATGTTCTACCACTAATGCCATCATTTTGGACAAAACATTTGACCCTTGCAAAAGTGGTGGATAACCTAGCATTTCCTCCAAGTCAACCAACCACAACATTTCCCCCCGCCAATTATAAATTCCGACAACACAATTAGGCATTTGGGGAACACCACATATTTCTGTTAGTGGTATTTGTACAACTTCTGTAATTTGCTCCAGGGGAATTACTGCTGTATCTCTGACTCCTAAAGAAAAGCTCAAAAATTTTTGTTTGGTTTCCAAAATTAGTGTCCCCTACCCTCAATAATTCTTTTTAGCCCCTGAAAATGCAGATTGCTTTACCGAAAGGGTACAGACTTCTTCAAATTTTAAATCTAAAACCTAAAATCTAAAATTCGGTGACTAACCCACAATTCATCATTTAATCAATCTTTTTAAAGTCAGCACTAATTCTTCCTTATCTACTGGTTTAGCTAAATAAGCATCAGCACCTAACATATTCCCCCACATTTTATCTACATCACTGCTTTTAGTAGAGCAAAAAACTACAGGAATATTACTAGTTTCGGTATTATCTTTTAACTCCCGACAAATTTCATAGCCGCTTTTATCCGGCAAAATTACATCCAAAACTATTACATCCGGTTTATTCCTACCTATTTTAGATTGTGCTTCTGCACTATTTGTAGCGCAAACCACAAAATAACCAGCTTGCTGTAAGTATTTACTGATAACTTCCATATCAGTTAAGCCATCTTCTACTACTAAAACGGTACTCATAACAATTACCTATTGAATTCTTTTAAAAAGATTTAATGCTGGTGGCAACCAACAAAACAATCAACAGTTAGCATTGTTAATCTTAACACTATTTTATTATTACTATCTCAGTAAAAATCATGAACTTTTTTCAAGATATCTCAATCCAAGAGTCGGTAAATACTGATTCTTATGTATATTACCTGTTTTTATCACTAATTGAGGTCAAAAATTTTTCTTACTGGTAGCTTCTAAATTAGTATCATGATTATTGTTTGATAAATTGGGGACGCGTAAATATTTACGAACTACATTCATAACCCGATCTGCTACGATTGGTTTAGAAATAAAGTCTGTAGAGCCGACAACTTTCGCCCGAACTCTATCTATTAAACCATCATTACCAGTTAATATGATTACTGGTGTCTCCGCAAAAGCGGAAATTCTGCGTAATTGTGTACATACTTCATAGCCACTGGCTATGGGCATAATCAAATCTAAGAAAATTAAATCTGGCTTTTGTTGGATGATAATAGGTAAAGCTTGGATAGCGTCTTGGATTTTAATAAATCTCAGTCCATGACGGGTCATAATTCCTTCTAAGATGTTACACACCTGGGGACTGTCATCTACACAAACTATTAATGGAGGAGCTTGATTTTTGGGGTTTCTACTAGTGGAACTACTAGATTCGACTGTTAAGGGTAAATCAGGTACTGATACTAACTCAATAATGCCTTTAAGAATATAGGGAAGTAGGGAACGTGCTACAGGCATGACATCTTGTTTCATTCTGATGCTTAACTCCCGTAATGTGGATTGACCATTAATTAAACTCACAAAATTTTTATATACAGATGGATTTACCATTTGCTGTAGTTGTTCTGGTCGGCGTAAAACTGGCGCTAAATTAGGAGAAATATTTGTTAGTCCAGCTTGTGACCAAATTGACCACGCATCTTGCATTTGTTTAATGGACATATCTGCATTTGTGAAGCTCATAGGCATTTCTAATATGATTTTCTGGCTGTAATTGCAGGTGACAGCCGCAAAACCTAGTTCCTGAGCTAGATCAAAAAATAATTCAGCTACAGTGTTTTCCACAATGGCATGAATTTTTTCTCTTTGAATTTTCTGTCTTTTATGTAGCATCTCTATGAGATTATAATCCCAATGGTCAATAGCTATATCTTCATAACGACAGCGAATTTTAGTGATATCAATATCAGGACAATGTTGAGCCATGTTTCTGCGCCAACGTCTGAAGGGATGATCACTACCTATAGCCCATACTATTCTACCTAAACGGTAGTAGAAGGTCCATTCTCGTCCTTTAGAACTTTTGATATTTAGTTGTCCGTTATATTGGACTTGAGTACACTTTTTAAATTCGTTGAATAGGTTTTGCGCTTCTGTTACTTCTGGTTTGGTCATCATACTTTCCCTGAAAATTTATTGATTTAGTATTTATAAAAATCCATGTTTGGCTTGTTTGACAAGCATTTGACAATTTAATTGGGAGGATTAATACCTATGCCGACTTTCTAAATATAGATATGCAAACCAATAAAATCTTTAGGATATTATTAATAGGGCTTCAGACGTTTGGCGAGGGTATTGGAGGATTACACACAAATGTAATTTAGTTATTGTTATGTAACAGTACTCGATATTTAGAATAGTAAGTAATTGGACAAAAATATTTACAGTCATTGCGAGCGAAGGGAAGCAATCACAACCCTTGGAATTGCTTCATTTCACTTCGTTCCATATGGCTAACGCCACGCAACGCTTACGCAATGACATTGTGTAATTAATTCTGTCTCACTACTTAGTAAATATTAAAAAGTCTCAGATTAATTTAGCGGTATGCAATTAACCATCTGTTTTATTTACTCAATAATCCTGTAATATTATACTCATTTTGTCTATGATACTATATCAGTAATAACGCTTATTTTTAGGGTACAAGAAACCGTAAGTAATTATCAATTACCCATTTTTAATTCTGTTTTGTGATGTTGGTAAATTTAGTAGTTAAGTATTCTGATTGTAGCTGTTTACAGCTAGTCGAAGATTACCGTGATGGGCTGCTAATAGTTTTTTACCTGCTTCTTGGTCTAAGCTAGTCCAGTGCATTAATAATGCTAATTTCACCCATTTACCGCTATGTTCTAGTAAAAAACCAGCGGCTTCTCGACTTAAACCAGTGAGGTCTTGTAAGATGCGTAAAGCGCGATCGCGTAATTTTTGATTAGTGACAGCGACATCAACCATGCGATTCCCATAGACCTTACCTAGTTTCACCATTACCCCCGTCGAGAGAGTATTCAAAACTAATTTTGTCACTGTTCCTGCTTTCAAGCGAGTAGAGCCAGCTAAAACTTCTGGACCTGTCAACAACCGAATATCAATATCAGCTTCAATACTAACTTGTTCGGCGGGAACACAGGCGATAAAAATAGTCTTAGCTCCCCGTTGACGTGCTGCATTAATGGCACCGTGAACAAAAGGAGTTGTTCCCCCAGCAGTAATACCGACGACTACATCCAATTGGGTAATTTGTCGTTGAGCGATCGCACTTTCCCCATCTTCAGACCGATCTTCCAAATCCTCAGAACTGCGGACTAATGCTCCCGCACCACCAGCAATAATCCCTTGTACCAATTCTGGGGAAGTGCAGAAAGTCGGTGGACACTCAGCAGCATCCAATACTCCTAATCTCCCACTCGTCCCTGCACCTACATAAAATAAACGTCCACCTTGACTTAGCCTTTCTGCTGTGCAGTCAATGGCTGCTGCTAACTGAACCTTCGCAGCCGCTACTGCTGCTACTGCTTTTTGGTCTTCGCTATTAAATAACTCCACCAATTCCAGGGAGTTAAGTTGGTCTAAATTGAGACTATTGGGATTAACTTGTTCGGTGAGTAAATGCCCTCGTTCCTGAAAATTTGTCATATACTTTGTGTCAGTTGTCAGTTGTTAGTTGTTAGTTGTCAGTTGTCAGTTGTCAGTTGTTAGTTGGTTAGTTAGTTGTTAGTTGGTTAGTTGTCAGTTGTTAGTTGTCAGTCGTCAGTTTTTATTTACCCATAATGACTAATGACCAATGACTAATGACTAATTATAATAAACCTTCCAGTTTGCGTCGAATACTGTCTAAATCAGAATTAGCAATTTCTGGCGCAGGTGGACTGTAAGATAAAAAGTCTTCATCAGTATCCTCTATTTCTGGTTCAGGTTGCCAATCAGTTTGTTTGACATTCGTTTCTGGTGGCAATACTAATTCGTTATTTTCCGCTACAATTTCCCAGAGATAGCCAGTGCTTTCGCAAAATTCCTTAACATCATCGGCATTCATCATTTCCACTGTCGGGACAGCAAAATCCTGTGCTTCTAACATTAAAGCAAAGCGGGTGGCATCATCCTCTGACTCAAACATGAGGATTTTATTCCCTTCTATCCCTTGAGCATTGCTAATCCGAATGCTGTGAATCCCCTCATTATCAGTGCCAGCATTGAACATTAGTACAAAAACACGCATTGTCTATCCTTTGATTCAGTTCTCTAATTTATCTTAAAGTTCAATACTGTATATTCATAAAAATCTCCAATAATTTTTGTGAGATTATTGGAAGTTAGGCATAGACCAAAAGGCATAATTTGCAAATTCTACCAAAACCAAAGTTTTTATTTTCGCACTTATCCCGTTATACTCTAAGAGTTAAGAGACTTCCAAATAAAAAAATGTCCCAAAACTGATGCAGAAATTCTCTCTCTGTGTACTCTGTGCCTCTGTGGTTCGTTTCTTAGGATAATTTATTTCTTGGAAGTCTCTAAACGTAAAATTATGTCAATATTCATTTATATTTCTAGTGCTGTGGATAACCTTGAGGCTTGTCCGGTTTCAGTAATTAGTGTTTTGCCAGATATCTGGTAATCAAAGCGTGCAAACCTATGTCTAACTCTCCTAGTCAAAATTCTCGCCCCGGTAATTCTGGGATTAATCGCCTATGGTGGACGATAATTGGTCGTGCTGGCTTAGGTATAGGTGCTTTGTTATTATTAGGAATTATTGGTGGTGTTTGGCGATTAAAGGGTTTTGTTGATCATGATTTAGTACCATTAGCAACCCAAGGTCTTACTAATACTCTCAATCGTCCAGTAAAATTGGGAGCAGTTAAATCCTTTTCCCTGACTGGTGTTCAGTTTGCCGCTTCGGAGATTCCCGCTACACCGACAGATCCAGATCGGGTAAATGTCAAAGCAGTAGATGTAGGATTTGATATTTGGAAGTTAGTTATTAACCGCAATCTTCGATTAGATGTAACTTTAATTAATCCAGATGTTTATGTTGAGCAGGATAGGCAGGGAAGCTGGTTAACGACTACTATCGCTCCACCTACGGAGGCAGGACTGATTAAAACCGATTTAGATAAATTGCGGTTTCGGGATGCAAATTTGGTATTAGTGCCGAAAGTTAGTGAAGGGGCAAAAATTTCTTTACCAGTCCCTGTGGGATTTTCTGGGGTTAATGGCACGGCTCAACTCTTCTTAGATAAAAATCGCCTAATTAAATTAGACTTGGCTGGTAAGGCTGTCAGTGGGGGTGATATTACCATTGTTGGCGATTTAATTCCTGAGAAAACTTTAGTTGGGGATTTTCGACTTAAAGCTCAAAATCTTCTTGCCGCAGATATTACCCGGATTGTAACTTTACCACTGATTTTACAGACTGGTAAGGTTAATGGTGATTTGCGAATTAAGGTGATACCAAAGCAGAAAACCTTACTTTATGGCAATGCGGCTCTAGAAGGGGTGACGGTGCAAATTCCCAATCTGCCCCAATTGCTCAATAATAGTCAGGGAAATCTCAGTTTTGATGGACTGTTAATTAAATTAGATCATATAGTTACAAATTATGGAAAGATTCCGTTAACAGCATCGGGTACTATTGATCAGCAAGCAGGGTTTAATTTAAAAGGGCGTGTAAATGCGGTAAGTTTAGCTAATGCCCAAACAACGCTAAAGGTAAAGTTACCATTTCCGGTGAGTGGTATAGCTCAAGCCGATTTACAGATAGTGGGGAGAGTTTCCCAACCTGTATTGTCTGGTAATGTGAGGACGTTAAAAATTGCCCAAATTGATAAAGTTGATTTTGGGCAAGTTAGCAGTAAATTTGAGCTTATTAGTAGTCAATCTCTTCTGAAAATTACAGATATTCAAGGTAAAACTACCTATGGCGGCGAGGTTAAGGGTGGGGGGATAATTAAACTTGGTAAAGTATCGGCGCTGAACTTGCAATTACAAGCGGAAAATGTGCCTGGGGATGCGATCGCTCAAGTATATAATATCAAAACAGGCTTCCCCATTGGCCTGATGACAGCTACCGCGGAATTGAAGGGTGTGGCTACTAATACCCAAACTGTAGTTAAATGGCAAGCTCCTCAAGCCAAATACCCGGCAACAGGGACAAGTATTATTCATAGCGATCGCACAGTTTCCTTTAGTGATATAGTTGCCAAGGTTGGCGGCGGTATAGTTACTGGTAGTGGTAATTATAGTTATGATAGCAAGCGTTGGCAAGCTTTAACTCAAGCTAGTAAAATCCAATTAACATCTTTTGTTGACCAAAAACAGCAGGAAAATATTTCTCTAGCTGGGGCAGAATTTAACGGTAGGTTGCGTTTATCAGGAAATTCCTCGCCATTTCAAATAGAAACAATTATTCCTGAAAATGCCAATGTCAACATTGCAGGTGGCACAGTCAATATTTCCCAAATCCAATTAAATAACCAAAATTTTACCGCTTTGTTGCAAGGAAAAGACTTACGGTTAGCAACAATTGTTAAACAAGCTAACCCAATTTTAAATAATCCCCTATCAGGTAATTTTATGATTACCAGTAACAGGGAAAATTTCAGTCTAAAAACCTTTTCTGGAATCGGTGAAGCCTTTCTATATATTGGTGGAAGGACAATTAAAGCTGCTAATATTCAAGTAGCAGAAGGTCGCTATCAGGCGAAAATTCAAGCTGATAATATACCTTTAACAAAACTCGTAGGGGCGCAGGGCCTGCGCCCAGAAATGCAGGGAATGATCACTGGTCAATTGCAAGTAGCGGGTTCGGTAGAATCATTCCAACCAGAAACTATTCAAGGAGAAGGGAAAGGCTATTTAACATTACCTAGTGGTATAGTTAAAGCTTCCGAGATTCAACTGAATAATGGCCATTATCAAGCCTTGTTAGCTACTTCAGGTTTGCAATTAAAGCCTTTTAATCAGCAGTTAAAAGGACAGTTGGCAGGAAAGTTGCAAGTATCGGGAACTCTAGCTGCTCCCACATTAGCAGATGTAGCTGCTGTTGGTCAGGTGCGGTTGAGTCAAGGTTTATCAGGTATGGATGCACCTATTCAAGCTGATATTGGTTGGAATGGAGAAAAGCTAACTATTGATGGTTATAATAGTGCCAATTTTCAAGCTAATAGTTCAACGGCGCTCGCTATAAAAGGTTATTTATTAGCTAATGCTAAGAAATCGGGTATTCCAGAAATTACTGATGTTAATTTGAATATCCAGGCAAGAAACTATAGTCTGGAAGGATTGCCAGTGCAACTACCTGATCTTGTTGATATTGCTGGCAGATTGGATTTTAGCGGACAGGTGACGGGAAAACCTACCGCTCCAAATATTACAGCTAAGTTAGGGTTACGGAATTTAAAAGTTCAGGAATTGGCTTTTGAGCCATTATTGACTGGTAATTTAAATTCTGTGTCAGGACAGGGGTTGAGTTTAGATGTTGCTGGTGTGAAAGACCGCATAGCAGTTAATTTAGATGGTAATAATCGCCCAAAATCCATTTTAGTTCAGTGGCAACAAGCATTGTTATCAGGTACAGCAACAGGATCTGATTGGGATATAAATGTGACTAATTTTCCTTTAAAAGCTTTGAATATAGCTTTACCAGCAAATACTCCTTTAAGTCCAGGAGGAGTGAGAGGATTATTAACAGGGAATTTGCAAATTAATTCGCAGACATGGGCTACAACGGGAAATATAGCCATTGAAGAACCGGAACTGGGGAGAATTAAAGGCGATCGCTTTGCAACTCAACTGCGATACGATAATAATACCTTCATCCTCAATAACAGCGAACTTCGCAAAGGTGAAAGTAGATATACCTTTACTGCCAACATCAAACCCTGGGCAAAAAAACCGCAACTGCGAGCAAATATCAACATTGACAAAGGCAATATTCAAGACATTCTCACCGCAGCACAAATCTTTGATATTCAAGACTTCCAGCGGGGGTTAAACCCACCTATCTACGGCACGGCTGTGGATTTAACCACCCAATCTCAAGGCTTACCATTAGAGTCTCTATTTAACCAAATACAACGATTATCAGAAATTAATGCCCTACTAAATAGCCAAAAACAAAAACGATTAGATACTCAACCTATCCCAGAATTAAGAGACTTAAAGGGGATTTTGAATGGTGACATTTCCATTAATACTGCCACAACGGATGAACCAAGAATAAAATTTAACCTCCAAGGACAAAATTTTACCTGGGGGAACCCAACAGAACCAAGTCGCTTTTATCGGGCAGAAAAAATCATAGCTGAAGGTGGTTTTACAGAAGGAACTTTGCGGTTACAACCTTTACGAATTCAATCGGAAAACAAGTTAATTGCCTTTACAGGTTACGTTAGTGGTAAAACCCAATCAGGTAAATTAACAGTTGAAAACTTTCCCATTCAGCGATTTAATAATTTAGTGAAACTGCCGCTGGGAATTACAGGTAAGCTAAAACTTAACGCAGCCATAGCAGGTAGTATTGCCAATCCTCAAGCTACAGGAGAATTAAACATTACAGAAGGAACAATTGATAAAAAACCAGTGGAATCAGCTAATGCTAGTTTCAGTTATGCTAATGGACGTTTAAACTTTGGTAGTCAGGTACTAGGAGTGGGGTCTGAACCTGCAAATATTGATGGTAGTATTCCCTATACTTTACCCTTTGCTTCTGAAAAATCGGACAGTGACAACGTTACTTTAAATGTCAATATCAAAAATGAAGGGTTGACACTTTTAAATCTCTTTACTAATGAGATAGCTTTTGAAAAGGGACAAGGAGAATTAGATTTAAAAGTTCGAGGAACTAGAAAACAACCTTTCGTGAAAGGAACTGCTTCTCTTGATAATGCTACCTTTAGCGCCCAAGCCTTACCAGGAAAGTTAACTAATGTGAATGGTAAAGCAATTTTTGATTTAACTCGTGTGTTTATTAAAAGTCTTGAAGGTAAATTTAGCAATGGTAAAGTGGAAGCTGTGGGAGAATTGCCAATTGCTAATAGTAAAAATGTGCAAATAGATATTCCCTTGATGGTTAATTTAAGACAATTATCTTTAAATCTCAAAGATTTATATCAAGGAGGTGCTAATGGTGATTTAACAATTACTGGTTCTCTTCTCCAACCAATAATTAGCGGTAATATAGAATTATTCAATGGTCAAGTATTGTTAGCAGAATCTAAAGATGAAAATTCATCATCTGCAAAAATTAATGACCTTAATAAACTAGATACAGCGGGTAAAATTACTAAGTTAAATGATTTAAAATTAAGATTAGGAAAAAATATCCAAATTTCTAAACCACCAGTGTTCAAGTTCCAAGCTTCTGGAGATCTAACTGTGAATGGTTCTTTAGCTGAACCCATACCAGATGGACCTATTAAGTTAACCAAAGGTACAGTAAACTTATTTACTACCCAGTTAAATTTAGCAAAAGGTTATCCACAAACTGCTACTTTTAGTCCTCGTCAACCCCGTGACCCTGATTTGAATATTCGCCTATTTGCGAAGGTTTTAGACATAACTCAAAATAGTGATTTAAGTAGACAAGGTTCTCTAGGTTTAGCAGGGTTAGAAACTGTGCGAGTAGAAGCTAGTATTAATGGTTTAGCTAGTCAAATTAATGATAATTTGCAATTAAAAAGTAATCCTTCCCGTTCAGAAACACAAATTGTCACCTTGCTAGGAGGCGGATTTGTTGACAATCAAGGACGTGGTGATAGTACCCTGGGTTTAATTAATATTGCCGGTTCGGCTGTTTTCAGTAATTTCCAAGGTGCATTTAATGAAATTGGTGATGCTTTTGGTTTAAGTGAATTGCGAATATTTCCCACTATTCTATCTGAAAGACCAGAAGCAGGGAGAAATAACTCATCTTTAGAATTAGCTTTAGAAGCAGGAATTGATATTTCTGCAAAATTCTCTCTTTCTACCATTAAAATCCTCACAGCAAATGATCCCTTACAATGGGGGGTTAATTACCGCATAAATAATCAATTCCGTGTCCGTTCTTCCACTAATTTAACTGATGATAGTCGGGCTGTAATTGAATTTGAAAGAAAATTTTGAGGAATCAAGCGGTAGGGGCGCAGGGCCTGCGCCCATTCAGAAGAATGAAGAATGAAGAATGAAGAATGAAGAATGAAGAATGAAGAATGAAATTTCTCCCCTACTCCCCTACTCCCCCTACTCCCCCTACTTCCCCCACTTCCCCCACTTCCCCTACTCCCCCTACTCCCCCTACTCCCCCTACTCCCCCTACTTCCCTACTCCCCCTACTTCCCTGCCCCCTGTTCCCTATAAATAATATCTAACAGTTGTGACAATACGATTTTTCTTAGCTCGTAAAGCATTCTTTAAAAACAAAGTGGTTTGATTATGTAAAACACTATCCCACCAATTACGAGGTACAAAAACTGGGATAATAACAGTTGTAAAAACATCTGGATGAAGTTCTTTAAACTGAGTAACAAAATCCACAATTGGGTCAATTACAGAACGATAGGGAGAGTCAATAATTTCCAAAGGAATATCCGATTGGAGATTTTGCCATTTTTCTTGAAGTTTTTCCCGGTTCGTAGACCCAATATCTACGTGAACAGCCACAATTTCATCAGCAATTGTCCGTGCATAGTCTAAAGCTTCTACTGTGCCTCGGTTCAGTTGTCCGACCACGACTACCGCAGGGTGAGTGATAACCGCTGGTTTGGGAATGGAGATATAACTGCGGGGTGCTAAATCTTGAATACTCAGACGTTGGGCTACATATTGATAATGTTGATGAATGGCTGCAAATAAAGCCACGACTAACGGAATTGCTACTACAACTAACCAAGCACCTAAGATGAACTTTGTAGAAATAATCACGAACAATACAATGAGAGTAGCGAATGCTCCTAACCCATTCATAATTGCGCTTGCACGCCAATTGCTAGTTTGTCCTTGAAACCAGTGACGAACCATGCCAGCTTGGGAAAGGGTAAAAGAAGTAAATACACCCACTGCGTAGAGAGGGATAATGGCGTTAACTTCACCTTTGAAAATAATCGCTAAAATTCCCGCACAACTACTGAGGAGAATAATACCATTGGAGTAGACCAAGCGATCGCCCAATAGGGACAACTGACGGGGTAAAAATCCATCTCGTGCCAGAAAATAACACAGTCTAGGAAAATCCGCGTAACTGGTATTTGCAGCTAACATCAAAACCAACAGGGTAACAATTTGCAGAAAATAGTAAATAGGTCCTGTCCCCAAAATTACTCTTCCCAAGAGGGAAACTACTGTTTGTCCATCTTCGGGAACAATATGATAAATGTTTGCTAGGTAAGTGATACCCACAAACATAAATCCCAAAATCACCCCTAAATACAACAGAGTTAGCCGAGCATTTTTCCATTCTGGGGCTTTAAAAGCTAATACCCCATCAGATATTGCTTCCACCCCCGTCAATGCTGTACATCCCGCCGAAAAAGCCCGTAAGATGAAGAATAAACTTATTCCTTCCGTAGCAGGAAGAGCAGGATATGCTGCCGGAACTTGCCCAGTGCTATATTTAAACAGCCCAATGCCAATTAATAGAAAAATACTCACAATAAAGGCAAAGGTCGGAACCATAAACAACTGTCCTGATTCCTTGACACCTCTAAGATTTGCCAGCATTAATAAGAAAATGAAAATCAAACACAGAAGCACTGTATGAGATTGGAGTGCAGGAATTGCTGATGTTAAAGCCGCTGTACCCGCAGATATACTGACAGTGACAGTCAAAATATAATCAATCATCAGCGAACCACCAGCCACTAGTCCTGGATAAAGACCCAAATTTTCTCTAGCGACAATGTAAGAACCACCGCCATTAGGATAAGCACGAATGGTTTGCCGATAGGAAAGAACAACTATGCCTAAAAGGGCGATAATTGCGATCGCAATGGGTAGAGACAAGCCGAGAGTGCCACTTCCTGCTGTCACTAAAACGAGCAAAATCTCTTCTGTTGCATAAGCCACAGAGGAAAGAGCATCAGAAGAAAGAACCGCCAAAGCTGCCGCGTTGCTCAATCGTTCTTCGCTATGGGCGCTCGTTGGTAAGGATTTACCGAGGAAAAATTGCTTAATTTGAGGGTAGAAGGACATATAAAGTCCGCTTGGAAAATATGTTAACTAGAACTCAGTTGAGAATAAACTCAAACCTGAGTTTACAGAATATAGTAATTTAGGCAGATTTGTAACAAATTAACCATTACATTTTAGCCTAAAATTTTGCTAACAAAAACAAGCCTCTTTAACTACCGCTCGATGCTGGGGAAGGTGCAAAACGCAGGCGGAAACATCTTATAGTGAATTTGCAGGAAAATTATCAGATTTATTTCCCGCAAAAAGAACGGTTTTAGTGAAAAATTTCCCCTATTAACTCTTAAGAGAACTCCACAAAAAGAAATGCCCAATGTCATTCTGTTCGCGCAGCGTGCCAGAGGCATTACGAAACGAAGTGTAGTAATCAGTCGCTATACTGAAAAAATAACCGCATAACTCATCATTTGTTCAATTATTAATTAATATTCATCAATACACCATGACGAGCGAACTGGAGCGATACTACAGAATCTTAGAATTAGAGCCAGGGGCTACACTCGAACAAATAAACCAGGCTTATAAAGATTTAGTGTTTGTTTGGCATCCAGACCGTCTGCCTAAAGACAATCTGCGCTTGCAACACAAAGCCCAGGAAAAGCTGAAATTATTTAATGAAGCTCGTGATAAACTGCGATCTTTACGGGATAACCAGCCCACTCGCGCTTATTCTCCAGCACCTCAAGCCAATAAACCATCATCTACATACTCTTATCCACCACACACAACTTATCAACAACCACAGCCAAATTCAGATTTAAGCGGTAAAGATTTTAGTCGTGCTAATTTGAGTAACCGGGATTTATCAGGCAGAAATTTGAGCTATGCCAATCTAAGTGGGTCTAATCTTAGTGATACCTTTATGCACAAGGTGATTCTCAGAGGTGCGGATTTGTCAGAAGCTAATTTATTTAGAGCTAACTTACTCTTAGCGGATTTAAGAGATGCCAATTTACGCTCGGCTAATTTGATTGGTGCGGATCTTAGCGGTGCTGATTTGCGGGGCGCTGATTTGACAGGAGCGAGAATTCGTTCAGGCGATCGCCTGCTGGTAAAATTGATTGGAGCTAAATTAGCTGGAGCCATCATGCCTGATGGTATAATTCATACCTGAAAACAATCCCAAGAGGCAAGAGGCAAGAGGCAAGGGGCAAGAGGCAAGAGGCAAGGGGCAAGAGACAAGAGGCAAGAGGCAAGAGGCAAGAGGCAAGAGGTAAGAGGTAAGAGGTAAGAGGTAATAGGCAATAGGTAATAGGCAATAGGCAAGAGGCAAGAGTAAAGAAGTTTTCAGGGATTTTACGTTTCTTTACAGAGTTTGGTTTTTTTCCGTTCACCTACTTAGGGAACACCAAAAAATAAATTACCCAATTTTGTGGGATGGGCATCCTGCCCGTCCTTGATGATTAGCGGGCAATTCGTCCCGCACCACAAGAAATTTTTGGGTATTTTTTTAATTGGAAGTCCCTTAGGGCTTGCTGATAGCGCAGCGTGGCGTTAGCCATACTCCTGAATGGGCGCAGGCCCTGCGCCCCTACCTCCTAGCGTGGCGTTAGCCATACTCCTGACCTCACAGACAACTTTTTCAGCAAACCCTACTTAGTTATAGCCATTAAAATTAATAATATAGCCATAATCCATAATATGTGAGAGAATCTACTTCCTGCTCTTTGACTCCCGAAGTCAAGTTTACATACAAAATAGGAATGCTGTATTCACAAAATTTAATGATCAATGTGGCTTCCTTCTCAGGTTATATATTTGAATAGGCAGAAAATTTTAAGTAAAACTAATACTTATTAGTCAGAAACTTCTGGATTCCTGTACTATTGACGATTGACTGGTAATTGTTAAAAATAATTTATTTTAGTTCTATTAATGATCATGAACATTGCAATTATTGGCTGTGGTTATGTAGGTTGTGCAGTTAGCAAATATTGGCAGTCAAACAGTAATTTTATGCTGACCGCAACTACCACTAGCCCAGAACGTATTCCTACTTTAGAAACAGTAGCAAAAAGAGTTATTGTCACATCAGGTAATAATCTAGAAAGTTTGAAAGCCGTATTAAAAAATCAAGAAATTGTTTTATTAAGTGTCGGGGCAAAAAATGCAGATTCTTATGAAGAAACTTATGTAGATACTGCGAAAAATCTAGTTTCTCTCTTACCCCAATTTCCTCATATTCACCAAGTCATCTATACAGGTAGTTATTCAATTTATGGAGACAGAAATGGTATCTGGGTAGATGAAGAAAGCCCGCCAGCCCCAGCTAATCGCAATTCTCAACTACTCAGAAAAACAGAAGATATATTATTATCAGCAAACAATGAAAACACCCGCATTTGTATTTTACGGTTAGGTGGTATTTATGGACCGGGTAGAGAACTGGAAAAAATCTTTGGTAGAGCCGCAGGAACAACTCGTCCCGGAAATGGAGAAGATATCACCAATTGGGTTCATCTTGACGATATTGTTAACACCATAGAATTTGCTCGTGAGCATCGCTTACAAGGCATTTATAATCTTGTAGATGATAGTCATCTGACAAATAAAGAATTACTTGATAATGTGATGACAAAAAACAATTTACCTAAAGTTATTTGGGATGCAGATAATAAAAACATCCGCCCCTATAATGCCTGGGTATCCAATCAAAAGCTTAAAGATGCTGGATATCAATTCATTCACCCGCAAATAATTTTTTAGCCCCCATTCCCAATTATCATCATGTCATCAGCTACAATCAACAACGGAACAGCATTGCCAACCCAGTATTATTCTTGGCAAAACTATCGCTGTGCTTACGAAATTCATCAACCTATCAATTCGCCAGCAACAGGCATTCCTTTACTTTTAATTCATCCTATCGGTGTAGGTTTATCACGGCAATTTTGGCAACGATTTTGCCGAGAATGGTATGATAAAAATCACCAAAATTATATCTACAATCCCGACTTATTGGGATGTGGTGAAAGTGATATGCCAGCCTTAGCACATACACCAATTAACTGGGCAAAACAGCTACAATACTTTTTGCAAACTGTAATTAAACAACCCGTTATTATCGTAGTTCAAGGGGCTTTATTGCCAGTTGCCATTGAATTAGTGAAACTAGAAAAAGACCTAATTGCCGGGTTAGTATTATCTGATCCTACCTCTCGTCCAGTTATTACTAAAAATGCCCCCAAATGGCAACAGAACTTACTTTGGAGTATTTTTACATCTCCCATAGGTAATGCCTTTTTTCGCTATGCCCGTACCCGCAAATTTTTACATTCTTTCTCATCTGAAAAATTATTTGCTCTCAGTGAAAACGTTGATGATGAATGGCTAAATACTCTCATGGCAGATGCTAAGAATATGAATGGGCGTTATGCTGTATTTGCTTTTTTAGCCAGATTTTGGCAAAGGGATTATAGTCATGATATTGCTTCAATTCCTCACCGCACATTATTAGTTGTGGGAGAAAAAGCTCGCGGCATTAGTAAAGAAAGTAAACCAGAAACTCCCGATGAAAGATTAACATATTATTTGAATTGTTTACCTCAAGGTCAGGGAGTCAAAATCATTGGCAAGAATGTTATGCCCTATGAATATACTCAAGCATTTGTTGAGGTAGTATCACCATTTATAGCTTCTATTTCCAGTTCCATTTAAAATTTCATTATTTATGCACAGTAGGAGTTAAGGTGATTAAATCATCAATATTTCGTTTCATAGTCGTGCAAATTGCGTCTAAAGGTAAATCATTTTCGTCATAACCAAAGGGATTTTCAATTTCTAACCCAATGGCTTCAATACCTAACAACGTAAAGCTAACCAAAGCAGAAATTAACCCAGTCCACAAGACTCTGGACGATTTGAAATGGCAATAGGAAGCAATACAGCAATAATAATTGTTTGAGGTGAATAGCATAAGCCAGCGGCATTGGTGTTCTTAAAATTCGTTCACAAGAACCTAAATTATCTACCAATATATTTAATAGTTCCTGCATAGATGTCAGTTGATAACTATTAATGCAATTACGGTTATATTGCTGTTGTAAATAATCGCTAACCCAAAAGGCAATCTCTAAAGGCGGATTATTGATAATCTTCAGAGTGATGTATTTAGAATCTGGCATTAATGCTTCTAAATCACTATTTATAGGTTCACTTCGTAAATGTAGTTTTGTCGCTATGCCAAAAGCCACAAGTAAGTTTAAAGCCTCAATTTTATGATCTTTATCTTCTGGTTCTTTCTCATCAATAGATACCCAAATTTGTCGAGCTAAATTACGGATAGTATTGACTATTGCCCCCCAGCATTTTCTCCCTTCCCAAAAACGTTCATAGGCTGTATTAGTACGAAATACTAATAACAAACCCAAAACGATGCTGGGAATAACAGTCCCTAAAATTGGTTGAGAAACGGGAATTTTCAGATGATAAAGTATGGAAATTAAAACTCCAAAAGCACCACACAAAAGCACCCGTTTGTAAATCGCCGCAATGACTGATCCTTTTATTTGTAAAGCACTTTCAAACCATGACAGTCTTTTCTCTAACATATAGTAAGTAGGTGGGCATTAAAAATTGTCGTTGGGGCAAGGGAACAGGAAACAGGGAACAGGGAACAGGGAACAGGGAACAGGGAACAGAAAAATCAATTGTGTAATTAATTCTGTCCCATTACTTAGGTGCATTTTTCTTTGTCGGATTTGGAAAATTGAGGATATCCGTTCTATAAAACTTACCCAAAATTACCAAAGTCTAGACACATCTGGACAGCAATAATCTTAGTGTTTATTTCCTGCTTCATCGCGGTCTTAGAATGACTTCCAATCTTGTTTGCCCGCTCCACAGGCAATCTCGGTAGAACTTACCGTTTCTGACCGTAGTTCCTAAAAAGAACCGCTACGCTACAGGGATAAAAATATCCACAAACCATCGGTCAATATTCTTAGCTGCGTTGAGGTCACGATACTCTGTATGTCCACAATCAGGACAAACATAAACGCGGCTTTTTAATGGCATTTTATGACGATGATTACCGCAGTTAAGTAGGTTGGCGTTGAAAATTGTCGTTATGGCAAGGCAAAAGGCAAGAGGCAAGAGGCAAGAGTGAAGAGGGTTTAGGCGATTTTACATTTCTTTACACAGTTTGGTTTTATTGTGTTCACCTACTTAGAGCATATTTGCGAACTAGGAAAGAATCTATCTACAAGGATTAATTCACTGCCAAACTTCTCAGTTTTTTACTCTAATTGCCTTTTAAATTCATACATCCCACAATCTGCAATTGCACCTGCTAATTTGTGGTTCTTCAAAAATGCCTTAACGTGCAAATCTTCTATCTTAATTATGCTGTGGTTTTTAGCTAGATAGTAGGTTAATTTGTGAATAGAATTCTTGCGAATATTAGAAACTTTGGCGTGTAATTTAGCCAATTTTCTCACAGCTTTTTTACGATTATTAGACCCCTTGACCTTCTGGGTAACGCTACGCTGTAAACGTTTCATGCGTTTACTCATCCGGCGGTAGGCTTTGGGGTTTTTGAATATTTCACCATTACTGCAAACTGCTAACTCCTTTATTCCTACGTCAACGCCGATGGTCGGTCTGTCTGCAAGTATAGGAGGTTTTTCAATCTCGTACTTGACAGAAATAAACCATCTATCAGCTTGTC
The DNA here is from genome assembly GCF_001277295.1 of Anabaena sp. WA102. Taxonomy (NCBI): domain Bacteria; kingdom Bacillati; phylum Cyanobacteriota; class Cyanophyceae; order Nostocales; family Nostocaceae; genus Anabaena; species Anabaena sp. WA102. The sequence continues at coordinate 2,566,880 of NZ_CP011456.1, forward strand.
GGGAAATTACACAGTTATGAGTTGCGGTAATTGGTAAAGGTATGGCTAATCGTACCCAACCGATTGACGGTAATTTAATTCTTTTACCATCGTTTTTAATTAACGGTTTCGCCTTAGTCCCTGACTCTAAATAAAAAGAATCGTGCTGTCCTTTTTTCTTGAATCGGGGTTGTTTCGATGTTTTGGAAAAACACCTATCCCATGCTTGGCGTAAGTCAGTTAACGCCTTTTGTGGGACATTTTTGTTAACTTCGTAATACCAAGCGTGTTCAGATTTAACCTCGGCGACTAACTTTTTATGCAAGTCAATCGCTGATGGTAATTTAAGTTTTTCGCCTTCTTTGCGAGTAGCTAAAATATCTATGATTTGAGCATTTGCCCAGTTGTAAGCGTGTCTAGCGACTCCAGAAGCCTTGCGAAAAGCTGTAATCTGTCGGTTATTTGGAATTAGTGCAGTTTTGAATGATAAAAGCATTGATTCGACCTTCAATGTTGTGCTATGATATCTAGTATATCAGACATATTAAGATTTAGCAATGCCTCGGATTAAATTTAAACCACAAAATCAAGTAGCCTACGATAAATCACCCTTGCAATTTAAGGTTTTACCTGGAGTCAGGGAAAAAATTAAAACCGTCCCTGATTGGCAGCAACGGTTGAGGGATTTTGTTGATCAACTTATTGAAGACTTGGACAAACAGTAATATATGGATAGTTATGGGTAGAAATTATCAAGCTGTTTCTACCCCCTACCTTTAGAATCAGACAATCCAGCCGTTTTGAGGATAAAATTCTTTGTTAACTGGGATAACTAGTCCTTCCTTCGCCATAATTGCACCGGGAAAACTCGCACAAGCATCTTCACCGACACGATCTAAATAATCATCATTGTGGTCTGGATCATGATGGTAAATTACTAAGGTTTTCACATTAGCAGCTTTAGCAACTTTTATAGCTTCTTGCCAAGTGGAATGTCCCCAACCAATTTTAGGGGATTTGGGATTACTGTATTCTTCATCAGAATAGGTAGAATCATAAATGAGTACGTCAGCATTGCGAGCTAACCACAAGACATTTTCATCTAAATGATCAGGATAATGTTCAGTATCCGTGATATAGACAGCAGCACTACCTCGCCAATTAACTCGATATCCTACTGCTTTACCGGGATGATTTAAATCAGCGGTTTCTATAATGATGTCATCAATATTGATGGGCTGTCCGATTTGCACATTGTGAAAAGTCAAATTAGACTGCATAACCTGTAATGGTACAGGGAAGTTAGGATGCAGCATTTGGTCATTTAACTGCTGTTCTATAGTAGAACCATCTGGGGCGATCGCTCCATAAATATCAAATTTATTACCACTAATAAAAGCTGGGGTAAAAAAGGGAAATCCTTGAATATGATCCCAGTGGGAATGGGTAAAAAATAAATGCCCCTCTACTGGCATTTGGGACAATAAGGATTTACCTAAAATGTGCAATCCTGTCCCCGCATCAAAAATTAGTCGTTTACCGCCCACCTGCATGGAGACACAAGGAGTATTACCTCCGTAGCGGACTGTATCTAGCCCTGGACTGGGGATGCTGCCCCTAACGCCCCAAAACTGCACATTAAATTGGTTTTCTATCCTAGACATGGGTATTGTTGGCTGGCTAGACTGAGCAAAGGAATCATGAAAACACAGGACTTCTTATTTATTTAAGTGTATGCTATTTTACAAGTTTTATTACTGAAAACAACATACTCGGCTTTCAAAATTGCAAACACTTTGGTGTGAAACGCAGCTAATTTCAGCAGAGGTTAGTGAGAATCAGCAATGCAGGAATTATTATATGTAGCAACCATCAAGGTAGTTAGGACATGAAATAAAACTCCGTCCACAACAGGTTTTTACTCCTGACTGCTGCCATAGCTGTTTTTTTCATCAATGTCATATAATTTCTTCTAGCTGAGATGAAAATGCCTAAATCTAGGGAAATTCAAATTCCCACCCAGATAGCTGATTAAGTCCATGCCCATAAGTCAAATTATATTGTAATGGAGTAATACTGATATATTTTTTTTGAATGGCATGAACATCAAGGGGAATGTGGGTTGGTAAGTTTAATTCTATAGGTGGTTCTACATCTTCGATCACCTCTCCAGTTAACCAGTAGTAAGTTTTACCTCTGGGATCAGTTCGCTTATCAAAAACATCTACGTAACGTCGTACTCCTTGTCTGGTAAAAGTAACTCCAGCTATTTCTTCCCAAGATAGGGGGGGGACGTTGACATTCAGTAACATCAATTCTGGCAGTGGTTGGGCGGCAATTTTAGCAACTAGGATTTCGGCAAATTTAGCCGCTGTTTGAAAGTCTTTATGAGTATGACTGGTTAAACTAAAAGCAATACTAGGAATACCTTCGATGACTCCTTCCATGGCGGCAGAAACAGTCCCAGAGTAGAGGATTTCTGTCCCTAAATTTGCCCCTTGGTTAATTCCAGATAGCACTAGATCGGGTGGAGAATCTAATAAAGCCCATAATCCCAATTTTACACAATCTGAAGGCGTACCATCACAAGCCCAAGCCTTAATATGAGGATGAAAAACAGATTCTACTATTTCCGCGCGAATTGGTTGCAGTAAAGTTAATCCGTGTCCTGTTGCCGATCGCTCTCGATCTGGACAAACTACTGTCACCTCATGACCCGCTGCTGCTAAAGTGTTGGCTAGGGTACGAATACCCAAAGCAGAAATTCCATCATCATTGCTAACTAGTAATTTCATTTGTCAGTTGTTCGTTGTCAGTTGTCAGGAAGAAGGCAATAGGCAATAGGCAATAGGCAATAGGCAATAGGCAATAGGCAATAGGCAATAGGCAATAGGCAATAGGCAATAGGCAATAGGCAATAGGCAATAGGCAATAGGCAATAGGCAATAGGCAATAGGCAATAGGCAATAGGCAATAGGCAATAGGCAATAGGCAATAGGCAATAGGCAATAGGCAATAGGCAATAGGCAATAGGCAATAGGCAATAGGCAATAGGCAATAGGCAATAGGCAATAGGCAATAGGCAATAGGCAATAGGCAATAGGCAATAAATATTCTCCCTGCCCCCCTGCCCCCCTGCCCCCCTGCTCCCCTGCCCCCTGCTCCCTGCTCCCTGCCCCCCTGTTCCCTGTTCCCTGTTCCCCGTCCCCTACTATAGACTAATGACTAATGACTAATCACCAATAACTAATGACTAGCAATTTAGAGGATCAACTTTTAGCATTACGGCAAGAAGGAGAAACAGCGATCGCCTCTGCTGATAGCCTAGAACGCCTAGAAGAACTTAGAGTCAACTATTTAGGCAAAAAAGGGCAATTGGGGGCGCTATTGCGAAGTATGGGGCAAATGAGCGCGGAAGAACGGCCTAAAATTGGAGCGATCGCTAACACAGTCAAAGAAGCCATTCAAAACAGCCTTGACCAGCAACGCACAACCCTAGAATCTGCTCAAATTCAGGCACAGCTAGAGGCGGAAACCATAGATGTCACCATGCCCGGTATTTACCGTCCCCAAGGTCGGATTCATCCCCTCAATGGCATTATTGACCAAACCCTAGATATCTTTGTCGGCATGGGTTACACCGTTGCCCAAGGATCAGAAATGGAAACAGATTACTACAATTTTGAAGCACTTAACACCCCCCCAGATCATCCAGCCCGTGATATGCAAGATACCTTCTATTTACCAGATGGTAATTTATTACGGACTCATACTTCCTCAGTGCAAATTCGCTATATGGAAAAGGAAGAACCACCCATTCGAGTTGTTGCCCCAGGTCGAGTATATCGCAGAGATGATGTAGATGCGACCCACTCAGCAGTTTTTCATCAAATCGAACTTTTAGCCATAGATGAAGGACTAACTTTTACAGACCTGAAAGGAACTGTCAAAATCTTTTTACAATCAATATTTGGCGACTTACCAATTCGCTTTCGTGCCAGTTATTTCCCTTTTACTGAACCTTCTGCCGAAGTAGATTTACAGTGGAAAGGACGTTGGTTAGAAGTCATGGGTTGCGGAATGGTTGACCCCAATGTTTTAAAATCTGTCGGTTATGACCCCGAAGTTTATAGCGGCTTTGCTGCTGGTTTTGGTGTAGAACGTTTTGCTATGGTATTACACCAAATTGATGATATTCGCCGTTTATATAACAGCGATTTGCGCTTCTTACAACAATTTTAATATCCAGGTGGGCATAAGTTCTGCCTGGGAATGATAGCGAAGCGTGGCGTTAGCCATATTCCCAGTCTCATAGCAAAAGTTGTCTTTTGATGACTGAATAATCTTGAGTCTACTAAAGTAGACTTTGGTTATTAGCCCTGATAGCGTAGCGTGGCGTAAGCCATAATTCATTTCTGGGCGGGGTTTACCCGCCCTTGATAAAGGTTCTCATTCCCCTTTCCTTGCTACAGTTATGAATCAAAACTCAACCAACCAAAAATTTCCTTAACTGTTAATTCTAAATTTATATTTTCCAAAATTGGTAATTTATCATCACCTTCATATATTTCAATTTTTTGTCCAGGAAATACAGCCAATACACTTTCTTCTTCTGGGTTTAATAACCAACCTAACTCAGTTCCATGTCGGGAACAATGCAATAATTTTGTTAATACTTTTTTCTGTGGTTGTTCAGGAGAAAGAATCTCTATTACCCAGTCAGGATGAATTTCAAAGCGGTTAGCAATTTTCCCAGATTCAGTTGTGGGAATTCTCTCCCACCGGAACACCGCAATATCAGGAACAATGGTACTACCACCAAAAGTACAGCGTAGTTCGGAGAAAGCTATAGCAATTTTTTGACTTCTGGTTAGTCCATTGACAACTTCAATAAAAGTAGTCTGAATTAAGCTATGTTCACCCTGTGGCATAGGTTTTTGTAGGATTTCCCCCTTAATAAATTCTGATGCTGGTTTAGTTTCTGGTAACTTGAGAAAATTTTCTAGTGTAATCTGGCGTTCAGTGGCTATAGTCATAATTGGTAACTAGAAAGCATAGTTATATTATCAACGATAACCATACCTTCGCCATTTTTTGTAGGTTGGATGAAGCGACAGCGCAATTATATTGGAATGTTTCTTGGTTCTACAATACACATTCAATACTTGTCGGTTAAGGAAATGTAGGTTGGGTTGAGCGATAGCGAAACCCAACAAAATCCTTGATAATGTTGGGTTTCGTTCCGATTGCTTGGCGTTCACGCAGTGTCCCGCAGGGATACGTTTACGTTCCACAACCCAACCTACCATATAATGACTTTTCAGGCTTAACCGAGCAGTATTGAATACACATTTTGGTTATCTCACGTCTACCTACTTAGTGCCGCTAGGCGAAAATCAAAAGTCAAAGGTCAAAACGAAGACGGTATAAGCTTTTGGGAGATTTATAGTGGTTGGTTTATTTTCGCCGTGCTGTATTAATAGTTTTAAGATACAAATCTTTACAAAGATTTATCATTCGTCAGGAAAGTAAATCTAAAGAAATAGTTAAGGAATTATCAAATTCGCAAAAAATCAGAGATTATTAATTTCAATAACATCAGGGTCAGCCTAAAAAGACCCTAGCAGATAATAGATAAATATAAACCCGTACAGCGCCAACCTTCACCATAGAGGGATTGGTGCTGTATAATTTTTTGGGAATAACAACTGACCACTAACTAATGACCAAAACAATTGTTGTTAAAATCGGTACTTCTAGCCTTACTCAACCAGAAACAGGACAATTAGCCCTTTCTAGTATTGCTACTTTAGCGGAAACCCTCTGTGATTTGAGACGACAGGGACATCGGGTAATTTTAGTTTCTTCTGGCGCGGTGGGAGTCGGTTGTGCGCGGTTAGGGTTAACGGAACGTCCCAAAACTATAGCTTTAAAACAGGCTGTAGCAGCAGTTGGACAGGGTAGATTAATGCGTATATATGATGATTTATTTAGTATTCTCCAACAACCAATTGCTCAAGTATTATTAACTAGGGCAGATTTGGTACAACGTAGCCGCTATCTGAATGCTAATAATACTTTTCAAGAATTACTAGGTTTGGGAGTAATTCCTATAGTTAATGAAAATGATACAGTAGCGGTAGAAGAATTAAAATTTGGGGATAATGATACCCTGTCTGCATTAGTAGCTAGTTTAGTAGAAGCAGATTGGTTATTTTTATTAACGGATGTTGATAGATTATATTCAGCCGATCCTCGTTCCGTACCCGATGCTAAACCGATTAGTTTAGTTAGTAGTATGCAAGAACTGACAGATTTACAGATTCAAACTGGTGGACAGGGTTCTCAATGGGGGACTGGAGGGATGATGACTAAAATTTCGGCAGCGAGAATTGCGATCGCTGCTGGTATCCGTACAGTCATTACTCAAGGACAGTTTCCCCGAAACATTGAAAAAATTATTCAAGGGGAACTCATTGGTACACATTTTGCACCGCAACCAGAACCAACCTCAGCCCGCAAACGTTGGATAGCCTATGGTTTGATTCCTGGAGGAAAATTATATTTAGACGAGGGGGCGATCGCTGCCGTTGTCAAAGCGGGAAAATCCTTACTAGCAGCGGGAATTAAAGCCGTAGAAGGGGAATTTGACAATCAAGAGGCGGTGCAATTGTGTGATAGTAATGGTGATGAAATTGCTAGAGGATTAGTGAATTATAATAGTGAAGAATTGCAGAAAATTTGCGGACGACATTCACGGGAAATCCCCTCAATTCTGGGTTATGAAGGCGCAGATACTGTGATTCACCGAGATAACTTAGTTTTAATTTAAATACAGGATTTCTTGTAGTAGGGGCGGGGTTTCCCCACCCAGGAGTCAGGAGAAGAAAGAAGAAAATCACCAATTACCAATTACCAAATTGTGAATCTACTCCGTTTAATCCCAATTTTTGATAATTCTGTTTCTAGCTGGGGTTTAGAAGCCCGATTGTTGCGCTGGCTAACATTAACGTGGATGTTTATTGGCTTAATCATCCTCTTTTCCGCATCCTATCCCGTTGCTGATGCCCGTCATGGTGACGGTTTGTATTATTTTAAACGGCAAATTCTTTGGGCTATAGCTTCCTTAATTATTTTCAACATCATTGTTAATCTGCCATTGCGAAAAATCTTGGGTGTATCTCATTGGTTTTTAATATTTTTTCTGATGCTGATTTTTCTGACATTAATACCAGGATTAGGAAAAAAAGCCTTTGATGCTGCTAGGTGGATAGCCATTGGCCCCATTCCTATCCAACCATCAGAATTAATTAAACCCTTTTTAGTTTTACAAAGCGCCACACTTTTTGGCCAGTGGGAAAAACGACCTTGGGGAATTCGTTTATCTTGGTTGGGTGTTTTTGGTCTTGTGCTTTTAGGAATTCTTGCCCAACCTAACTTAAGTACCACAGCACTTTGCGGCATGACAATTTGGTTCATTGCCTTAGCAGCAGGAATACCATATAAATATTTGGGAGGAACAGCCTTTGGTGGTCTGCTTTTAGCATTACTCAGTATTAGTATCAAAGAATATCAACGTAAACGCATTATGTCCTTTATGAATCCTTGGGGGGATGCCACAGGAGATGGTTATCAGTTAGTACAAAGTTTATTAGCCGTAGGTTCAGGGCAAACTTGGGGGTCGGGATTTGGACTTTCTCAACAAAAGTTATTCTATTTACCAATTCAAGATACTGATTTTATCTTCGCAATTTTTTCCGAAGAATTTGGTTTTATTGGCGGTATTTTACTCTTGCTAATGTTAGCAATATTTGCCACTTTAGGATTAATTATTGCCCTTAAATCCAAAAATCTCACATCCAAATTAGTAGCAATTGGTGTAGTAGTTGTCATGATTGGCCAATCACTATTACATATTGGTGTAACTACAGGTGCGTTACCAACTACAGGCTTACCTTTACCTATGTTTAGTTATGGTGGTAATTCGATGGTTGCTAGTTTGGTATCTTCTGCGTTATTAATTCGAGTAGCTAGGGAGGGTAGTGAAGCAGAAGTAGTCCCTTTACGAAGAACACCGTCTGAACCTCGGACAAGAAGACGATTTTTTTAGCGTAAAACATCTATCCCGCAAAGAACTCAAGTCATCTCATTCCCAGTCTCTGACTGGGAATGAATTCTAGAAGGCTCTGACTTCAATGATAAGTAATTGGACAAAAATATTTACAGTCATTGCGAGGGAAGGGAAGCAATCACAACCCTTGCGATTGCTTCATTTCACTTCGTTATATATGGCTAACGCCACGCTGCGCTAACGCAATGACATTGTGTAATTAATTCTGTCTCACTACTTATTAGAGGCAGAGCCTCATTAACTGCATTCCTAGTCAGAGACTAGGAACGATGAGATGCTTCGTTTCGATTCGCTACACTCAGCATGACAAAACAGGATCATTTATTTTCTGGCTTACTCTTACCATTTTCTCCTAATCTCCGCAATTTAATATGACTACCTTTTTGGATAATAATTTCAAAACCAAAGCGATTAAAAATATCAATGATTTCCTGTGCTGATAATCTTCTTAACTTAGCCATAAATCGGCTGTAATTCAAAAATAAAACGAATAGTTGGATGTTCAATTAATCCAAAATCCTGTGGATTTTCCCCTTCTAAATGCAAAAAAAAAGCATCGGTACAATTTTTCACAACTTCATCTAAAGTATCCCCTTGAGTAACAACAGAAATTTCTACACACTCAGCCACATAACCAAAATCGTCACCTGTATGAATTATGGCGGTAATACTTTTTTTGTTCATAAATAATCTCTGTAATTTTAGGAAAATTATAACATAAGCAGATTTAGAAATATATGTCAGAATCAGGATATCCAGGATTTGAGGATTTACAGGATTTTGTACATAAATATTGAAAATAGCAATTGATGTATGCAAAATCAGTAAAGTATCAATAAATAATCCTGTACATCCTTTAATCCTGAGCATCCTGATTCTGACAAAATAAATTATCAATAAATAATCCTGTCAATCCTTTAATCCTGTACATCCCGATTCTGACAAATTCCATGTTTCCTTCCATACTCAGCGAGCATTATCACCCGTCACGATTGGAAATCTTCTTTAATCTCAGCCGATTTTCCCCCAGAAACACATAAACTAGCGATTGGGTTATTAGTAAACTGTAAAGGTTAAACCCTGACGACATACTCAAAATCAAGGACAAACCACGAATGACTAAATTTCTAGACACCGCTATTGAAGCCATTGTCTCCCGCGAAATCCTCGACTCACGGGGAAGACCTACACTAGAAGCGGAAGTACATTTAGCTGGTGGTGCAGTCGGACTCGCACAAGTTCCTAGCGGTGCTTCCACAGGCACATTTGAGGCTCATGAACTGCGAGATGGGGATAAAAGCCGTTATGGTGGTAAAGGAGTCCTCACGGCGGTAAAAAACGCCAATGAGATATTAGCACCCAAATTATTAGGTTTGGATGTCCTCAACCAAGAACTGTTAGACCGGACAATGATTGCTACAGATGGTTCAGCTAACAAATCTAACTTAGGTGCAAATGCCATTTTAGGTATTTCCTTAGCAGCAGCCAAAGCAGGTGCAGCAGCTTTAGATATTCCTCTCTATCGCTATTTGGGTGGACCTTTGGCGAATTTATTGCCAGTCCCCTTAATGAATGTGATCAACGGTGGAGCGCACGCATCTAATAACGTTGACTTTCAAGAGTTTATGATTGTCCCTATCGGTGCGCCTTCTTTCAAAGAAGCTTTGCGTTGGGGTGCGGAAGTATTTGCCACTCTCAGCAAAGTGTTAGATGATAAAGGTTTGCTGACAGGTGTAGGTGATGAAGGTGGTTTTTGTTAGGCTAAAGTTAATATTCTTGATTTAGTAATGCCACAGTACGATTTATATCACAATCAAGTTAAAAATGCTCTAACCAAAGATGGATGGGTAATTACCGATGACCCCTTTATACTAGAATACAAAGGCTTGCGTTTATATGCTGATTTAGGAGCAGAAAAATTATTTGCTGCCCAGAAGATGCAGCAAAAGATTGTAATTGAAATAAAAGTTTTTAATAGCCCTTCTTTAATTACAGAATTAGAAAAAACATTAGGACAATATAATATTTATGTTAGTTTAATTAAAAGAATCAATCCAGAACGTAAATTATATTTAGCGATTCCTGAAGCTGCTTATCAAGACTTTTTTCTTAAACCAGCTATTCAAGATATTTTAAGTGATCAACAGCAGATTAATTACATTATTTTCGATCCAATTCAGGAGGTAATTGTACAATGGATAAGTTAGAAAAATACAGAAGAATTATAATTAGTATTGTTGGAAATCACGCTAAGTATAAACCTAGTCATGGAAAAATTGAGGCTTTATGTATTTGTGATCAAGAATCTGATAATTATTTGTTAATGGATACAGGTTGGGATAAAACAGGTAGGGTTCATGCAGTGGTGTTTCATCTGCGAATTATTGATGGTAAAATCTGCATTGAATGGGATGGTACAGAAAGGGGGATAACTGCGGAATTATTGGAATTAGGAGTAGAAAAGGATGATATTATTTTAGGGTTTATTCGTCCTGAATATCGGCAGTTTACAGATTTTTCTGTAGCTTAAAATAAAGTGTAAAATAAAATCAGAAGTTTTGGAAAAAATTATGACAAATACGTTGAGGAATATCATAACTCATTGTGATGATGTGCTTTTAATAAATGTTCTTCAGCCATTTCTTTTTTGACATCTTGAATTAAATCAATAATTTGCTCATGGGAATTATATCCTGTATTATCTAAGGATTCTTTTACCTGTGCTGCTAATATTTCTAGGGGAATTAATGTTTGTTCCTGAAAATTTTCTTGAGGATTTTTGGTAACAGCTTGTGTTAAAATTAGTTTCAACTCAGTCTCTAGAGTACGTCCATGTTGTTCTGCTTGATATCTGAGATTTTCGACTAAGTTGGGTTCTAAGTTATCTAGAATTATTTTCATATTTCATACATAGCTTGCGATTGGTTTATATTATAGCATTTTTCATGATTATATATCAACGCGGTAGGGGTTTAGCAATGCTAAACCATTTTTATGAATCAACATTTCCTCTTTTGGCTTTTTCCACTTTCTCAACTTGCTTGGGTGCTTCCATTTCGTTGAATAGTCGGATAGCTTCATTAAAGTTGGTGTGGCTTTTTTCGGCTGCTGATATGTTAAGCCGAAGTTAATATTTTTTAGCAATGCCACAAGCATTTTTTATTGTTAGGCAGATTTTATCAGTATTTTAACGGATACAGCACTTCCCAGTGTTATGAGGTACATATGTGGCGGGTAAGATACCCGCACTACAAGAGTTTGATGATTCAACTTTGTACCTCATAAGAGCGAAAAACGCTGTAATAGTTTGGGTGCGGACTCTTACGTAATTGTTCACCCAGTATGATAAATTAAGAACAAAAATAATGGTTATATTTACATAAAATACTATTTTGTTAGATCCTTTTCAATGCTAATCTTTACCGCTTATTCACAGCTTTATGATCATGATATAGGTCGTGTTTCTTTGTAATTAATTTTACGTTGATATTGAATTTAGAATATCTGTTGAATTTCACCATAATTTCATAAATATGCCATTTTCATGAAGATTCAATACTCTTGGGTTGAGAAAAAATCAGTAGAAATGCGGGTGGTTTTTTTTAAGGAACGTGAAATAGTCAGTATAGAAAAATGACTTGTCAATAGTTAAACCATTAACCTCCAAAGGAGAATTATATGTTTCTAAAAAGACATAACAATCCAATCATAGTGACTATTTTGGGACTCTCAACTATAGGAATATCAGTTGCGGGTATGGAACAAGCTATATCTGCACCAGCACCCGCATTATCTCAGGTAAAGGTGATTGGTGTTAATCGCGTACCCCAGTTATGTGTTCAAACGCAAGAAGTTGGCTATGGAACAAATCAGATAGCACAGTTTAACGGAAATCGACTAACTGAAAGATCCTCTGCTCCCACGTTGGGAGCGGGACGAGTTGTAACTGGTTGGACAAGAGTCTGGTGTTACCAAGGCTCTTTTACATCTGGTACTTTTACCTTTCAGGCAACTTCAATAAACTTCCCCAGGAACACATTATCCACTAGGCTATATATCCGCTAGTAGAGGTTGGGAGGTATATTACTTTTTTTAACATACCTCTAAGATGCAAGGTTGGGTTGAGGAAGTGACATTTTTTAAACTGACAGGAGATTGATATTACCTATGAAACATTCCAACAAATTGTTTTCAGTGATGATTGGATTAATACTTTCTACAACAGCAGCAAAGGCACAGGCGGGAGTAGTAACCCAAGTTGTGGTAAAAAACCAGTTAAAACAGCCAGTATCGCTTGTTCCTTCTAGTGTGAGTCAAATTCTTGGTACTGGAAGTCCCCCAAATAAAATTATACCTGGTGCGACTCAAGCTTTCACGGTTATAAGTCCCTTTTCTAATATAGCAAGTATTCACTTCTCTTATACCACTGGCACTCAGGGATGTAGGTTTGGTACCTCTTTAACAACAACACCAACCTTGTTTGGTGGTCAGATTCCAAAGTGGACAAAGAATGGTTCACCGACAGGTTCTAATGTTACTTGTGATGCAAAAATTACATCTGTAAATTCAACTAATTATAGTTACACTGTTGAATTTACACTGCGTTAAAATGTGATATCCAATTTTTTTGCGTTAGGTTGAGCGTGAGCCAAACCCAACTACAAGTATTTGTGATAAATTTTTTGTAGAGACGTTGTATATAACATAACGTCTCTATTTTCAATTGTATTAATCAATAACAATGAAAAACTTTAAGTTCAAACCAGGATTTAAATGGTTGACCATATCGGCAAGTTTAACAAGTGTTTTTCTTGGGTGTTGGTTGATTTTTGCCATATTTACCCAAAGTAAAATTCAAAATATCCCCGTTCGCATAGTAACAGCTATTCAAGACAAAGTAGAAGATAAAATTACTGGTGAAAGTGGCATATTAAAATTAGATAATCAAAGAAATATTAAATCTTCAATCACAGGAACAGTAGAACAAGTTTTAGTCAAAATAGGGGATAAAGTTAAAAAAGATCAAATTTTAATCCGTCTGCGAGATACAGAAACACAAATTAAATTACAAGAATTTGCATCTGATTTGAAAGAGAAGAATTTACAACTTGTTGATAAACAATCATCTTTAAAAAGAGCAGAAAGTAAATTATTAGAAACTCAACAAGAATATAGAAATATTCAAAGTACCCATGGAAATGATATTAATAAGAAAAAAGATGAGAAAATACGGGAATTTCAAAAGCGTAAATTAGAAGTTACCAGAAAACAACAAGCATTAACTGTTAAAATAACCGATTTAAAAGAAGCAAAGATTAAATTACAAGAAAATAAACAACTTTTCGCTAAGGGGTTTATTTCGGAAACTGAATTAAAAGAGCAAGAAAAGAAAGTTATTCAAGCTGAAACAGATTTAAGTAATGCTAAAGATGAATTATCTTTAAGTAATTTAGATTTAGATCAACAGAAATTAGAATTACAAAGTTTTTGGCAAGATGTGAGAAATAACAAATCTGAACCTCAACAAAAATTGAAAGAAGCTAAATCTAAAGTTGACCAAACTGTACAAGAATTAAACCAAGCTAAATTAGCACTCAATCAAATTATGAGAGAAATAGAAAAACTCAAAATACAACGTCAAAAAATTGCTGAAGAATTAAGAAAAACAGTAATTACTTCTCCTATTGATGGTGTAATTCTCAATTTACAAGCAAAATTAGGTGATGTAATTGAACCGAAAGGAGATGTTTTAGTTATTGGTAATCCTGCTCAACAAATTGTGGAATTAAAGTTATCTCCTTTAGACGCAACTAAGGTTAAAATTAGACAACAAGCGGAAATTAGTATTATTGGTTTTCAATCACAGAAATTAACTGGTAAGGTTCAACAAATATCTTTATTAGCTGGAGATACCCAAAATAATAATCAAGGTGCAGATAATGTCAAAATTACAGCAATTGTGCGTTTAGATCAAGTTAATAAAAATATTGTTTCTGGAACTCCAGTCACAGTTGCGTTGATTATCGCTCAACGTAATAATGTGACAGTTATTCCTAGTGAAGCTATTCAAGAAAATGAATCAGAAACATTTGTTTGGATAAAAGATCAACAATCTAAGGCTTTTAAAAGAATAATTAAACCTGGTTTACAAGGATTAGATAATATTGAAATTAAATCAGGGTTAAAACCAGGAGATGAAATATTAATTCCCACTTTAGAAAATCCTTTAAATGAGGGAGATCATGTTGTCATAAAAATGCAGTAATAATATAATATTGTAGTCAAACCCATAGCCCGCCTGGGAATGAATTCCCAGTCTAATAGCAAAAGTCATCTGAAGATGACTAAATAAACATAAAACTCTTTAGTAAACTTTAGTTTACTTTGGTTATTAGCCCGGAAATTCATTTCTGGGCGGGTGTGGAAGCAAACAGATAAGCCATTTCTAACTTAAGTTGACACCTATGAGATTCTTCTAAAATCTTACCGATAATAAAGAATAAATTTAACATATTTATCCCCATGAACATCAATGATTTATTATCTTTAACATCTAGTTCTTTACGCAGTAATCCCTTGCGCTCATTTCTGAGTAGTTTAGGTGTATTTATGGGTGTATTTGCTGTGAGTGGAACATTACAAGTAAGCGATATTGGAAAAATATATTTAAAGACGCAATTACAAAAAATGGAATCTCCGCAAATTTCTATTCAAGCTCCCTATAACTCGGTTACGTCTCAACAAAAAAAATATCAAAGCGAAGATTTAGAATGGTTAAAAACCAAATTATCTGGTTGGAAATATATTGCTCCTGTACAAAATAGTGGTAGTGATGCTATTTTTTTGGGAACTCAAAAAATCAATGTGGAAAGTCAAGCAGTAACACCAGATTTCTTACCTATTTCGGGAAGGAAATTAATTGCTGGTAAGTTTTTTACAGTTAATGATTTGCAGCAAACCCGTTCTGTTGTTGTTATAGATCGATTACTCGCACAAAAACTATTTAAAGGTAAAAATTCATTGGGAAAAATGATTTATTTTCAAAATAAGTCTTATTATATTCAAGGTGTTATTCAAACTAGAAAAAGTAATACTTGGGGAGAGGAACAAGGATTGATACTGATTCCTTTATCTGTTTATCAATCTCTCAAATCAAGTCCTTTTTTTGATAAAATTACTATTACTCCTAAGAATCCAGAAAATATAGAACAACTGCAAAATCAAGCAATTAACACTTTAAAGAAAAGATTCCCTAATGTAGATATTTACGCTTCTAGCAATGTTGAAGAGGTGAAAAGTTTAGAAAAAGTCTTAAATGGTGTGACTATTATTCTCTTACTTATTGGGAGTATTTCTTTATTTGTGGGGGGTGTGGGAATTGCTAATATTACTATAGCATCAGTTGTGGAACGGACTCCAGAAATAGGTTTAAGACGCGCTATTGGTGCTACACAAAAAAATATTTTAATTCAGTTTTTACTTGAAGCAACTTTTATTAGTATGACAGGAGGAATACTTGCAATAGTTACTGTACAAGGAATTACAACTATAACTGTAACTCTCTTGAATTTACCCTATCAAATCAGTTATGAAACTCCTTTAGTTTCTCTCAGTTCTGCTATTATGGTAGGGATCATTTCTAGCTTTTTACCTGCGCTGAGAGCTAGTAAATTAGATCCTGTTGAGGCTTTACGCTCTCAATAAGTAAGGTTTAGAATAATGTTAATGTTGGGTTTCCTTGCGTCAACCCAACCTACTTAATTTTTTTACTATGAATCGTTTTTTATTACCAATATCATCTTTACTCTTGATTTTCCTATTTCCGGGTTTAGGAAAATCTCAAAATATAGCTAATCCACCAAGTTTACCAAAATCTAATTCTGATTTACAATTACTATTAAATAACTCTAGTCAGGAGTTACCCTTAAAATTAGCTGATTCTGTTTATTTAGCTTTACAAAATAATCGAGATTTAAAAATAGCTTACCTCCAACGTATTTTAGATCAAAAACAATTAGCTGAAACTGAATCTCAATTTAATCCAACTTTTACACCACAGCTATCTTTAAATTTGAATAATAATCAAACTGGTAGTAATATCAATAATAATACAACTGCTCTTTTAGGTGCTAATTTTAATTTAAAAATTCCTACAGGTGGTAATTTAAGTTTAACATGGCAAGGACAAAATCTTTTATCTCGTACTAGCTCATTAGATACTTCCTCAAATACAAATACTCTAAGTCAAAGTGTCAATCTTAATTTTAGTCAACCTTTATTAAAGGCTTTTGGTACACAATTAAATACTCTGAGTATTCAAAGAGCGAAATTGACAGAAAATGCAAATATTTTAAATATAAAAAATACTACTTCTCAAGCAATTACTAATACTATAGTTAGTTATAGAAGTTTATTGTTAGCTCAGGAAAGATTAAAAATTGAACAATTATCTTTTGCTAATGCTAAAAAAGATTTAGATAGATTACAAGCATTATTTGAATTTGGGAGAATTCCTAAAAATGATCTGGTTGAGCGTCAAGCTGATATTGCTCAACAAGAAGTAAATTTACTGAATACACAATCAAGTTTAGAACAAGCAATTTCTGAATTAACTAAAACTATAGATTTACCCATAACGAAAAAACTAATTGCTATGGAAAAACCTGATCCTCCAACAAGTTTAAATTTACCAGCTTTTACAGAAATGCTAGAATTAGCTAAAGCGAATAATACTGGTTATCTTGCTGCTGTTAATGCTGTGGAAAATGCTAAATTTGGGATAAGAGAATCTAAAAATCAACAACAATTAGATTTAAAATTAAACGTGAGTTATGGGTTTAATAGTGCTTCTAATACTCAAGATACAAATAATTTAAGTTCGTCTTTAGTATTAAATCGTGAATTTGGTAATCTTAGTCAAGATAATGCGGTAGTTAAAAGTGAGATTAGCTTACAAAATGCTAATTACACTCTAGCAAAAACTCAGGATAATTTGAATGAGGAGTTGAAAAATAAAACTCGTAATGTAAAAGATACTTTTAAGCAGATTGAATTAGCACAGCAAGCACGAAAGTTAGCAGCATCAAAAGTGATAAATGCTAAGGAAAGAATGAGATTAAGTAGTAATATTTCAATGACGGATATTATTAACTTTGAAAAAAGTTTAGTTGATGCTCAAAATCAAGAACTTAATGCTATCATTAATCATCTTAATAGTATCACTCAACTAGAACAGTTTTTGGGAATTACTCTGAGTAAATGGGTTAAATAATGCGATTATAGCGTTTCCCAGTCTAATGAAGTACACACCAATTTATTCCCTTTTCCCTGTTCCCTAAAACGAAAAAACTTTGTACCTGACGAGCATGGGAACGGCTATAAACAATTCCTATTCATCATCTTCTATATCTTTTCTAATCTCTTCCAGATGATCATAATAATAAGCCAATGCTGCATGAACCTCCGCTAAAGTAATACGAGCATCAATGCCAATAACAACCGTATAGTTAATATTTTCGTTTAAGTTGCTCAACAGAAATTACCTTACCTTCTTTAACATTTTCTTTCGCTTTAGCAAAATCTTCTTTAAATCCTTGAATTTTCAATAACTCTTCAGTAGCATCATTATCTTGTCTATCTGCCAAATACGCCAAAAAATCAACAGCCACTAATAATCTTTCTGGTGACAGTTTATCAACATATTCTTGAATTTGTTGACGAATTTCTACTGTATTCATAAATAATCTTTGCTATTTTCTGAAAATTATAACATACAAAAATGTAGAAATATCTGTCTGATAGCGTAGCGTGGCGTAGCCATATCAGGATATCCAGGATTTGAGGATTGTCAGGATTTTGTACCTAAATATTAAAAATAGCAACTAATTTCTTCAGAAACAGTCAAGCAGTATAAATAATCCTGTACATCCTTTAATCCTGAGCATCCTGATTCTGACAAAATAAAGTATCAATAAATAATCCTGTACATCCTTTAATCCTGAATATCCTGATTCTGACAAACTCCATGTTTCCTTCCATACTCAGCGAGCATTACCACCCTTCACGATTGGAAATCTTCTTTAATGTCAGCCGATTTTCCCCCAGAAACACATAAACTAGCGATTGGGTTATTAGTAAACTGTAAAGGTTAAACCCTGACGACATACTCAAAATCAAGGACAAACCACGAATGACTAAATTTCTAGACACCGCGATTGAAGCCATTGTCTCCCGCGAAATCCTCGACTCACGGGGAAGACCTACCCTAGAAGCAGAAGTACATTTAGCTGGTGGTGCAGTCGGACTAGCTCAAGTTCCTAGCGGTGCTTCCACAGGCACATTTGAGGCTCATGAACTGCGAGATGGGGATAAAAGCCGTTATGGTGGTAAAGGAGTCCTCACGGCGGTAAAAAACGCCAATGAGATATTAGCACCCAAATTATTAGGTTTGGATGTCCTCAACCAAGAACTGTTAGACCGGACAATGATTGCTACAGATGGTTCAGCTAACAAATCTAACTTAGGTGCAAATGCCATTTTAGGTATTTCCTTAGCAGCAGCCAAAGCAGGTGCAGCAGCTTTAGATATTCCTCTCTATCGCTATTTGGGTGGACCTTTGGCGAATTTATTGCCAGTCCCCTTAATGAATGTGATCAACGGTGGAGCGCACGCATCTAATAACGTTGACTTTCAAGAGTTTATGATTGTCCCTATCGGTGCGCCTTCTTTCAAAGAAGCTTTGCGTTGGGGTGCGGAAGTATTTGCGACTCTCAGCAAAGTGTTAGATGATAAAGGTTTGCTGACAGGTGTAGGTGATGAAGGTGGTTTTGCACCTAACCTAGAATCTAACCAAGTGGCTTTAGAATTGTTGGTAGCTGCAATTAAACAAGCTGGTTACAAACCGGGTGAAGAAGTAGCTTTAGCCTTAGACGTGGCTGCAAGTGAATTTTACAAAAATGGGCAATATGTTTATGATGGTAAACCCCATAGTCCTGTTGAATTTATTGATTATTTAGGTCAGTTGGTTGACCAATATCCGATTGTTTCCATTGAAGATGGTTTACATGAGGAAGATTGGCAAAGTTGGCAATTACTAACTCAGAAAATTGGCTCAAAAGTACAATTAGTCGGTGATGATTTATTTGTAACTAACGCTACCCGCTTACAAAAAGGCATTGAACAAAAAGCCGCTAACTCGATTTTGATTAAGTTGAATCAAATCGGTTCTCTAACTGAAACTTTGGAAACCATTGATTTAGCCACTCGCAACGGTTTCCGTTCAGTAATTAGCCATCGTTCTGGTGAAACTGAAGATACAACAATTGCTGATTTGGCTGTAGCTACCCGCGCCGGTCAAATTAAAACCGGTTCTCTATGTCGTAGTGAACGAGTAGCAAAATACAATCGCCTCCTCCGCATTGAGCATGAATTAGGCGATCGCGCTGTCTATGCTGGTACTGTTGGTTTAGGACCAAAATAGGCAATTGGTGATTGGTAATTGGTGATTGGTGATTGTAAACAGCATTACCCATTACCCATTACCCATTACCCATTACCGAATTAAGGATAAAACCCAACTTTAGGTAATCCCAAGGTTTCATCCCAGCCTAACATCAGGTTCATACACTGAATTGCTTGTCCGGCTTGGCCTTTAATCAGGTTGTCAATGGCTGACATGACGATAACGCGCCCGGTGCGGGGGTCAACTTCTATACCTATGTAACAACTGTTACTGCCACACGCCCATTTTGTTTGGGGATAAGTGCCACTATTGCAGATTTTCACCCAAGGGGAATTACGGTAAAAGGCGTTATAGATGGTAATGAGGTCATCACGGACTAAACCAGGGTCGCGCATGGTGGCGTACACAGTGGCTAAAATCCCCCGCACCATCGGGATGAGATGGGGTGTAAATTGGATTTTTACCTCATGTCCTGCCAATTCACTACAAATCTGCTCAATTTCTGGGGTGTGGCGGTGTCTACCAACGTTATAAGCACCCAGAGAGTTATCAGCTTCGGCTAACAACAGGTTGACTTTGGCTTGTCTGCCGCCTCCAGATGTGCCGGATTTGGCATCAATGATGGCTGTTTCGGGAACTATTAAACCTTGTTTTAACAGTGGGGACAATGCCAGTAAACTGGCTGTAGGATAGCAACCGGGACAGCCAATTAGATTTGATTCGGCAATGCGATCGCGGTACAATTCTGGTAAACCATATACTGCTGTGGCTGCTGTCGAGCGATCGCTTCTTTCTGTACCATACCAATCTGTATAAGTTTTCAAATCACCAAAGCGATAATCAGCACTCAGATCCAGGACCTTGCAGCCTTTTTCTATAAGTTGAGGAGCAATTTGGCAAGCTAGTCCATTCGGTAAAGACAGAAATACCACTTCACAACGACTAGCAATAACTTCCGGTTCTACCGCCTCAATGGGCAAATTCACTATATTAGCGAAATGTGGGTACAGGTCAGCAAAGGATTTACCCGTGCTGCTTTCACCACCTAAATAAACAATTTCCACTTCAGGATGATCCATCAGCAGTCGGACTAGCTGCACTCCGCCATACCCTGACGCGCCAACAATTCCAACTGGTACGCGTCTTAAATTTCCCATGATCTTAAATCCTTATCCACTTTTAGTTATCTATTATCAATCATCAGCAGTCAAGCTACTAACTAATTACTAATGACTTTTGATTGAACTTTCGCAGCATTGTATAGCAAAGCGGATCTTTTAGCGTACCTATAATCACAAATATCTTTAAAAAATAATCACACTCATAGTGTGTAGAAAATCAGTACCACTAAAGATTATGTTTGCTATGTGACAGAAAATTCTCAACTTCAAAAATTTGGCGAATATATTCGCACAATCAGAAAAGCGCAAAATCTTTCTCAAGAACAGTTAGCAGAACTGTCAGGACTACATCGCAACTATATCGGTGGTGTTGAACGTGGTGAAAGAAATATTGCTTTGTTAAATATTATCCGTATTGCTCAGGCTCTGGGAATATCACCCAGTGAATTATTAAAAGGTTTAGATTAAATGGTATTTCCTTATGCCAGTATTCCAGTTGAAAAATGGGCAGATAAAACAAAAGAACTGATAGAAGAACATCCTCTCAAGCCAAATGTTATTAGAGAGGTTGCTTTAAAGAGTTGGCAGCTTTTATGGCAAACAAAAATAGGAGAGGAAGACACATATTTGAGCCTGGCAGAAATTGATCCACCAGCTATTATGGTGGGTTATTTTTTTGAAAAACTATTTGCCAAAGAATTGCAAAAGCGTTATCCAGAAGAATGGAGAGGAACACAATGTAAAGATGAAAAAGATATTGTTTATCTAAAGGATACAAGATATTCAATAGAGATAAAAACTTCTGGTCAGCTTGGCACAAAAATTTTTGGAAATCGCAGCTATGGTCAAAAAGCAAAAGATGAAAATAATGAGGAGCTTGCTAAAAAAGAAAAGTCTGGTTATTATATTACAGCTAATTTCTACCAGCAAAGTTTAACATTATTAAGATTCGGTTGGATAGATCATGAAGACTGGAATGCACAAAAATCAGCAACAGGTCAGGCATCTGGTTTAGATCAAAA
Organism: Anabaena sp. WA102; assembly: GCF_001277295.1. NCBI lineage: Bacteria > Bacillati > Cyanobacteriota > Cyanophyceae > Nostocales > Nostocaceae > Anabaena > Anabaena sp. WA102. The sequence continues at coordinate 2,588,594 of NZ_CP011456.1, forward strand.
AGTCTATGAGCATAAACTTTTTACAATATCAGGAGAATATATTTTAGATTCTCCTGTTAATTTATTATGTAAAGTTGGTGATGTAATTGCGAATGAGATGAATAAGGAAGGAATAAAAATTATTCAGGAATTAAGTGATTATCAAGGTAATAATCAAACTGTTAAAAAAGCCAAAGTGCAGGAAAAATATCACAATATACTTAAATTGAATTCAGGGATTGAAAAATTTGCACTGGGCAAAAACATAATAAATAGTGTTTGGTGGTGGTTAACTTAAAAATATAAAATTACTTTTATTTTATAGAAATAAAGACATTTGTTCTACTTGACAACTTTGTTCTTTCAAAAAAGTTTCAATTCTATTAGCAGCAATATCACAGTAATCTTGACGAATTTCAAAACCAATTACTAGCCGATTTAAATCTAAAGCTACCATAGCAGTAGTACCTGAACCCAAAAATGGATCTAGGATAATTTGATTTTGATTTGAAGATGCTTGAATTATTCTTTGAATGACAGCAGAGGGAAACTGTGCTGGGTGTGGTGTTCTTTCTTTTGAAGATCGGTTTTGTCCAGAAGTTACTTTCGGAAATTCCCAAACATCAGTGGGATTTTTACCTAAAGGATTAACCCTGATTTTACCATTCTTTTTTTGATTGGGATATTTAACATTAGGATCACGAATATCGTCAAGATTAAAAGTATAAGCTTCTGAATTTTTCACATACCACAAAAATTTCTCATTTCTAGGTGAAAAGAACTTACTTCCTGCGACTCCAGCACCATAATTCCAAACAATTTCCTGAATTAAATAAAAAGGAATTTTATCCCAAAGCAAATATGAAATAGGAATTGCTTTAGCACGATTTTTAATAGATAAATAACCTAAATTTAGCCAAAAAGCTCCATCACATAAAGTCAGACGATAAACTTCTTTTATCCATTGTTCACACCAATTTATATAATCGTCTAATGGCAATAAATTTTCATATTCTTTACCAATGTTATACGGTGGACTGGTGACAGTTAAATTAATTGATTCATCTGGTAAAATTGTCATCGCCTCTAAACAATCTAAATTGTAAATGAGACAATTAGACGCTTGAAAGTAGGGTTTACCTAGTAATTTACTTATATCAGTCAAATTCATAGCTTAATAATCTGTGTATATGGTACTCTAAACTGCTGATAGTATATATGAACTACTTTATTAGCAAGTAACAGTTTAAGTAGGTGAACGGAAAAAAACCGAAATATGTAACGAAAAGTAAAATCGCCCAAACCCTCTTCACCCTTGCCTCTTGCCTCTTGCCTCTTGCCTTGTCATAACGACGATTTTCAATGCTAACCTACTTAGGTATCTCACAAAAGCTCTAATTCCGATAAACAAGCTACAATCTAAAATAAGAAATTGTTAAAAAACTTTACGTTGATAGCTGGAAATTTTCTGTGTCACAGTCTAATATTACCCAAACCTTTAAATTTGATTCTATTGATGCCGCTTTGGCCGATCTCAAAGCTGGTCGTGTCATCGTTGTCGTAGATGACGAAAATCGAGAAAATGAAGGCGATTTAATTTGCGCCGCCCAATTTGCCACCCCGGACATGATCAACTTCATGGCTGTAGAAGCCAGAGGACTGATTTGTTTGGCAATGACAGGCGATCGCCTCGATGAACTAGACTTACCATTAATGGTCAGCACACTCACGGATACTAACCAAACCGCCTTTACAGTTAGTATTGATGCCGGACCCCATTTAGGCGTTAGTACCGGCATTTCCGCCGAAGACCGCGCCCGCACGATCCAAGTCGCCCTCAACCCAGGCACCAAACCGGAAGAATTACGCCGTCCAGGTCATATTTTTCCCCTGCGGGCTAGACCGGGAGGCGTACTCAAACGGGCAGGACATACAGAAGCCGCTGTAGACCTATCCCGATTGGCGGGACTGTATCCAGCCGGGGTAATTTGTGAAATTCAAAACCCCGATGGTTCAATGGCGCGATTAAATCAGTTAGTCGAATATGCCAAAAATCATCACCTCAAAATTATTAGCATTGCCGATTTAATCAGTTATCGTCTCCAAAACGATCGCCTAATATACAGAGAAATCATTACCAAACTCCCCAGCCAGTTCGGTCAATTTGATATTTACGGCTACCGTCACACCCTAGATAATACAGAACACGTTGCCATTGTCAAGGGAGATCCGGCAAATTTCCGAGATGAAGCTGTGATGGTGCGAATGCACTCGGAATGTTTAACAGGAGATGCTTTAGGTTCTCTGCGCTGTGACTGTCGGATGCAGTTACAAGCCGCATTAAAAATGATTGAAAATGCTGGTCAAGGTGTCGTTGTTTACCTACGTCAGGAGGGACGGGGCATAGGTTTAGTTAACAAGTTGAAAGCCTATTCTTTGCAGGATATGGGACTAGATACAGTGGAAGCAAATGAGCGGTTAGGATTTCCCGCTGATTTGCGTGATTATGGCATGGGGGCGCAAATTCTCATGGATTTGGGTATTAAAAAAATTCGTTTGATCACTAATAATCCCCGTAAAATCGCTGGTGTTAAAGGTTATGGATTAGACGTGGTAGATCGTGTTCCCCTCTTAATTGAGTCTAATGATTTTAATTCCTATTACCTAGCTACTAAAGCTAAGAAATTGGGACATATGCTGTTACAAACTTATCTAGTTACAGTAGCGATACATTGGCAAGATGAACCAGAATCCGTCACCGGACGCTATGAACGACTAGAGAAAATACGGTATTTATCCAAAAATCAACATTTATTGTTACAGGAAGAAGCCCGTCCATTGGGAATCGCTTTATTTGATCAACCCTCTTTAACTGTACATTTGGGTTTTGACCAAGCTAATATTGCTGAATCCAATTGGTATCAACAAAAAGGTCATCCTTACCTGCAAGCAATCTGCCAGATTTTAGATGAAATTGCAACTTTACCCTATATTCAGAAAATGGAATTTCTGATTGCGACAGGTAGCGATCCTTTGAGTAATTTGCAGGTACAACTAGACAGGCAAACTTTCTCTGATGGTGTCCTGCCTTCATCTTTGAGAGATAACTTGCAGACACAGCACATTTACAGTTTTAGTAAGTAAAATTTCCTGAATTTACACACATTGATAATAGCTTTAGTTTTATAACTAGAGCTATTTGTTCATTATTTATGTATGCTTGAATAACCCCACAAATAAAAGTTGCTATCAACTAGACATTAGCACAGTACAAAAAGTATAATTTTTACTATTTATAATAATTTGTGGGTTATATAGAACTCGTATTTGATTTTTGAAAAAAATTAGGTATTGTAGGGTGCGTCAGATATGACAAATCTGTTTATTGATAGAATTTATGCAGTCTGACGCACCCTACGTATCTTTTCATAAATCAAATATTATTCCTATATGCAGATAACCAACTAAGAAGAAAGTCATGCTTGTAGAATTTAGTGTAGAAAATTATCGTTCCATCCAAGAAAAGCAAACATTAAGTATGGTAGCTGCTGAAGACGCAACCATGCTAGAAAGTAATACTTTTCCTATCCCTAACAATAATGATTTACGCTTAGTTACAAGTGCTGCTATATATGGTCCTAACGCTTCCGGTAAAAGCAATTTACTCAAAGCTATGCAAGTCCTAAAAAATCTTGTCATTAAATCAGCTAGTAGAATGCAAACTGGTGATAAATTACCTGTTGAACCATTTAGATTAAATAGTGAATCAGCAAAAAAGCCTAGTAGTTTTGAAATAATTTTTATTCGTGATGATATTCGTTATGAATATGGAGTTTCTTTAAATCGAGAACGAATATTTGAAGAGTGGTTAATTGCTTATCCAAATGAAGTTCAACAAAACTGGTTTTCTCGTGAATATCTGCCAGATAATCCAGAATTAAAAGTAGACGAAGGATATAAATGGTCTTTTGGTAAAGGATTAAAAGGGGAAAAAAAACGTATTCAAAGATTTGTTCGTTCTAATTCTTTATTTATATCTCATGCTGCACAAAATAATCATCCTCAATTAACAGAGGTATTTGATTTTTTTGAGAATGAAATAAATATGTTTTCTTTAACAGAACGTCAACTTAGAGAATTTAATTTTAGTATTAGAATGTGTGAAGAAGATAATAAGTTTCGTGAGCAGATTGTTAATTTGCTGAGTGAAGCTGATATTGGTATTTCAGATATAAGGTTTGAAAGTGAACCAATGGATGATAATATAAAATTGGTGGCTCAAAATCTTTTTAGCGAAGAATTTGAAGTAAGAAAGAATGCTAATAATTTATTAGAAATAGACTTCATGAAAGTGATAACTATTCATAAAATGAATGATTCTAACAGTGAAATAGAATTGGAAATGAGTGATGAATCTGCGGGAACAAAACGTTTATTTAATATAGCAGGATATTTATTATGGGTATTAGAATATGGAGAAGTATTAATAATAGATGAATTAGATAGAAGTTTACATCCACTTCTTTCTAAAGCATTAATAAAAATGTTTAATAATCCAGAAATTAATAAAAACAATGCTCAATTAATCTTTACAACTCATGATACTACATTATTAGATGATGAAACATTCAGACCTGACCAAATATGGTTTACTGAGAAAGATAACAGCATGACTAAACTATATTCATTGTTTGATTTTCGACCTCGTGAACATGAATCTTTACAAAAAGGTTATCTACTAGGTCGTTATGGTGCTATTCCTTTTATTAATGGGTTCAAGGGAGGGAGTGAAAAACATGAGAAAGGGAAAATCGACAAATAATTTAAAACGAAGTTCAGAGAATAAAAATCCTAGAGGATACTTTTTAATTGTAGTTGAGGGTGAACAAACAGAATATAATTACTTCGAGTCTCTAAAACGTGAACTTAAATTATCAACAACTGACGTTAAAATAGTTCCCGCTTATGGTGGAGATCCTCTGGAGATTGTAACTACAGCTTATGATCTATCTCAACAAAAACAATATGATCAAGTATTTTGTATATTTGATGATGATAATAAACCGGATAAATATAAACAAGCTCTCAGCACAGCAAAAAAATATAATGTTGAATCTATAACATCAATACCCTGTTTTGAATTTTGGTTTTTACTCCATTGTTGTTATACTACCAGTCCCTTTAGTAGTTACAAAGAATTACGTCCAAAGCTAGAATCAGAAATGAGAAAAGAGGGTATTCTCCAAAAAGGAGAAACTTATAATAAAAGTGATAGATTACTATATGAAAAACTTAAACCCAATCAAGAAAAAGCAATTATTCATGCTATTAAACTAGAAAATAATCATCCCAACGAAGATGGATGTACCAAACCATCAACAAGAGTACATATTCTAATTGATAAATTGCAAAAACAAAAAAACTTTGAATGACCAATTATTTATTAGCAGTATTAACGCTTCTTAACTGGCGAAAAAATGTAATTTGGGAAATAGGTAAGTTTTTAGTTTTCACCTATTCCCTTTTTTCTTAACTAGCAACTTACGCGAATATTCAGCCCAAATAATTTAATTTACCCGCCCTTTTAACCAAGTTTGGATATCAGCAAAGCTGGTAAAATCTAACAATGCTTCGCTCAAATCTTCGAGAACCGGCAAAGGTAAACTAGAAATTGAGGAACGCATTTCCTCAGAGATTTTTCCAAACCGCTTAGTCAACAGTCGAATAATCACATTAACAGTTGCTTCCTCTCGTCCTTCTTCTCGTCCTTCCTCTCGTCCTTCCTCTCGTCCTTCTTCCTTAATTTCTTGGTAAACTCTAGTTTCCTTGAGTGTTATTCCTAGCATAGACTCTACCTCCATTCGGCTAAGTTTTTCAAACTTGTACACCATGATAGTCGTGATCATCTCTATTATGGCGCGACTTGATGGTTGAGGATCTTCTTCACGGGTTCTTATTAACAAATCCCGTGCTGCTGCTGGCGCTTGTTCTTCCTCCACCGTAGTCAATACCATCAATGCTACCCATAGAGGTAATTGACGAATATCCCCCAATTCATTCAAATACACTCTATGTACTTGTTCACCTTTTAGTAAGGTTCTATGAGGGTAAATGTCCCTTTGTTCGGTATTGCGAGATGGATATATTATAACTGCTTGCCAGTCACTAAATCTAACGCGGTTGCGATAGAAATATAGTGAAGATTCTGCAAATACTCTTTCATAAAGTTGTTCATCTTTTTGAAACTGCACCTCACAGAAATACACAATCCCAGCACCTTCATTTTCTGGGGGGAGAAATACTCCATCTATTTCAAACTTGGGTTCTTTGACAGCTACCGAATCAAATCGGTAAGCATCTGCATTTATGGGTGGATTTGTCAACAGTTCAAATAGCAAAGTTGGAGACTGTTGAAATAGTTTATAGAAAATGGAGTCTCGACGCATGAAGCATTCTATCTATTTGTTAAATATCCTCTAAATTTAATCACATTATTTGAGATTCTGCATAAGTTTTAACTAAATTAAATGTTCAGAATTTTGTTTTGCTAACTAATTGAAAGTTTGTAATTGCCGAAAAGAATGCAATTTATTGATAAACTTTTCACCATCAAAACTCAAAGGATCAACCTTCCCATTCCCCACATCTACAGCACGATGAGTAGTAATTCTCTCATCAGGAACTTGACTTTGAGCAATTAACCAAGCTAAAGAATTATATTGAGCCTCTGTATATCCTGAATGTGATTCTATATTACTTTTACCCCAAGCATCGGTCGGGGTTTCTAGGGATACATGATAGGCAAAATTATTGACAGATGGGGGTAAATTGGGATTAGTTTGCACCGTTTCCACACCATTAGCGCCTTTAAAAACCGAATTACCAGCACCAAAAGCGCGTTTTTCTGGAGGAACTAAATAAATAACTTTTCCCTCTAAAGTAATGATGGCATGATAACTGGCTTGAACACTTTCATCATCATGGCGTGTTTGAAAAAAATTAATGGCACTAGAAGTAGAATTAGTAGTTTCATGAAGGACAATAATGGCTTGATTATTAAACGGGACACCATTAATATCTGCTGTATAGCGATCGCCATAATTGCTAGGATCAACCTTAACCTGGGCAAACTTAGGTCTATAATTAGCAAAATCCCTAGTAGTTATATATAGAGGATTAATTTTATTCATCTTTGTGGGAGATGGTCTTAATTTTTGCTTATTTTCTGGCTTAGTTACTGCTGATTGTAATTGCCCTGGTGAATACTGATTCCACGTTGTCACCTCTGAAGTGGATGCAATTGTTTGATTGTGTTTTTGTCTTGCACCCCCAATAAATACAGCCAGAATCAGGGTAGCTAACATCAAAAAAATCAGGATGACTCTAGTTGCCCAAGCTCTAAATTTCATATTTTTTATAGAAAATCGGTAATATAGTGTGCTGATTGTCAATATTCATGGGTGAAGGCAAGCAGGGGGGTAGGGGAGGTAGGGGAGGTGGGGGAGGTAGGGGAGGTGGGGGAGGTAGGGGAGGTAGGGGGGGTAGGGGAGGTAGGGGGGGTAGGGGAGGTAGGGGGGTAGGGGAGGTGGGGGAGGGAAGAACAGAGGTTTTTTTTCGATCATTACCCGTCAAAATAAATTTGACAAACTACTAGTAACAATTATACCTGCTGACAAGTACAAAGTGCCTGAATTGGCTAACTAGGGCTTGCTGAAAAAACGTAAACCGTAAATGAATCAAAGGTTTGAGGTTGATAAAAAGGAAAATAGGTGCAAGGTTTTTGAGGGGGTAGTACCAAAACGGAGTATTTTACCTCTAATAAACTTAAAAGTTTGGGGATGACAGATAGCTGAAACTGTCACCTGTCAACTGTCACCTGTCAACTGTCACCTGTCACCTCCCTTCACGAGAAGACTTATTCAGCAAACCCTAACTAATGATAATGATAAGATTTTCCAATGAAGCTGAGAAAAATCTCAGCCTATTTTTGACTAGAGATGTTGTCCACAAGATTGATTTAATCAGGTTCTTGATTATTTCTGATCTTTGGCAGTCCTCATATTGACTAATTGATCAGGTTAAGAGAAACTTATAATTAACGAAGGTAAATACTAGTGAAAATAATAAATTTTGTAAAAACGATGAAATATATGTCCTTAAGTATGGGAAATTATGAGATAGGTGGCAAATTTGTATCTAAATTCCTATCCCTAAATTTTGAGCTAGTCTGAAATCAGGCAGCTAGGTTCAAATCTATTATCTAGGTTGGCTTTCAAAGCATGGAAACATTAGAATTCATCATTTATCCAGATGGTCGAGTACAAGAAAAAGTCACCGGTATTATCGGTGCATCTTGTGCTGAGGTGACAGCAGCCATAGAAGCCCAGCTAGGACGAGTGTTGAGTAATGAACCAACCTCAGAGTTTTTCGCCACTAACCCGCAGCAAAATAGTGTGGCGAATACACAAACCGCCCACAGCGAATGGTAAGTTTTCCAACTAGTTAATGTTCATTGATTACAAACCACTATGTCACACTTTAGCCAAATTAAAACACAAATCCGTAATCTAGAATCCTTGAAAGATGCCCTTTCCGATTTGGGAATAGACTGGAAACCTGGACCTTGTGAGGTGCGTGGTTATCGTGGTCAAACTCATGCAGCCGAAGTAACTATTGAACAGCAAAACGGCTATGACATCGGTTTCAGATGGAATGGTCAAGAATACGAATTAGTTGCAGATTTACAATATTGGCAACAAAATCTATCTGTGGACGGGTTTGTCCGTCAAGTAACTCAACGTTATGCTTATCAAACAATAGTCAAAGAAACCACTAAAGTTGGCTTCCAAGTGGCAGAACAACAGCAACAGGAAGATGGTTCTATTCGTCTAGTAGTACAACGCTGGAGTGCGTAATGTCTAATTTGCAGCCGTCGCCACAAGCAGAGGAATATAATCGTTCCGGCTTAGAACCAGAATTAGGGAGTTTTCTCCGAGATGTCCCTGAACGTTCTGGTTTAGAACCGGAATTAGGTGGATTGGTGCGGCAAAAAGGCGTTTATGTGGATGAAATTACCTGTATCGGTTGTAAGCATTGCGCCCATGTTGCCCGAAATACTTTTTTTATTGAAGAAGATTATGGGCGATCGCGCGTCATCCGTCAAGATGGAGACATAGAAGAGGTAGTTCAAGAAGCCATAGATACCTGTCCTGTTGATTGTATTCACTGGGTTGATTACACAGAACTTAAAAATTTAGAAGAAGACAGAAAATATCAGGTAATTCCTGTAGTTGGTTATCCAGTAGAACATGGTGTAGCCATTACAGAAAAACGCCGGAAAAAACAAAAGTTAAAAAAATCCAATCCTTAAATAACTTGACAATTTGTATTGATTATGCAGTTAAGCGCTGGTTTTACCAGTGCTTTTATTTTATATCCCACATTCCGCACCCCACATCAAATTCAAATCTTTTATTTAGGGTTTGCTGAATGAGTTATCTGTGAGGGCTAACGCCACGCTGCGCTATCAGGAGGTAGGGGCGCAGGGCCTGCGCCCATTCAGGAGTATGGCTAACGCTACGCTATCAGCAAACCCTATTTAATTAACTTTGCTCTTTATTTTAGTTAACCTTGTTAAATCTTAATTAATCATATTATAGTCAAATTAAAAATGTTCTTTAATGTTGAAACGTGAACAGGTAAAGACCGTTAAGTTTTCATTCAAGGAGCTTGTGAGGAAGAGAAAATTTGTAGAATGAATAATAAGATTATTTCTGTAACTGTGAAAAAGGGTCTTCAGGTGTGATATGTGTGAATTGGAATAAAATCCGTGCCAATGGAGATTTGAAGGCGTTTTGAACGGTTGTGTTTTGACGTATAATAAAAGACTGTATTTGGCAAATTAAGCCGGATTCGTGACTCTCGCTGCTGACAAGTTTTGACAACAAAAATTTGTAATTGTTTTGGAAATTGTAATTTTAGGTTCGGGAATCTATGTTAACCAACTCGCAAACCCCCACTATCACAAAAGAATCATCTGATCTTCTCCCTGGAGTTAATGCTCAGGCTAGAGTCAGCCAGTTTATGCAAAATTTGCAGGATGAAATTACCCAAGGTTTAGAGAAATTAGATGGTCTGGGGAAGTTTCAAGAAGATAGTTGGCAGCGTCCAGAAGGGGGTGGTGGGCGATCGCGTGTACTGCGTGACGGAGCAATTTTTGAACAAGCAGGTGTAAATTTCTCTGAAGTTTGGGGTTCTCATTTACCTCCTTCGATTTTAGCCCAACGTCCAGAAGCTACAGGACATGGCTTTTATGCAACTGGGACTTCCTTGGTATTGCATCCACGCAATCCTTATGTACCTACAGTTCACTTAAATTACCGCTATTTTGAAGCAGGTCCAGTTTGGTGGTTTGGTGGCGGTGCAGACTTAACACCTTATTACCCCTTTGCTGAAGATGCACAACATTTTCATAACACTTTTAAACAAGCTTGTGATCAACACCATCCTGAATATTATCCTGTGTTTAAGCGCTGGTGTGATGAATATTTTTATCTGAAACATCGAGATGAAACACGGGGAATTGGTGGGTTATTTTTGGATTACCAAGATGGTCAAGGTTCTATCTATCGCGGTCCAGATCCCAATGGGGAAGCAGCGATTTATAGCAATCAGGTAGGTGAATTACCCTCGCGGAGTTGGGAAGATATATTTGCTTTAGTTCAAGACTGTGCTGGGGCATTTTTACCTGCTTATGTGCCAATTGTGGAACGCCGGCACGGGATGGAATATGGCGATCGCCAACGCAATTTTCAATTATACCGTCGTGGTAGATATGTAGAATTTAACTTGGTTTATGACCGGGGAACAATTTTTGGACTCCAAACCAACGGTCGCACAGAATCAATTCTCATGTCTCTACCACCTTTAGTTCGTTGGGAATATGGCTACAAACCAGAACCTAATACTCCTGAAGCCCAGTTGTATGAGACTTTCCTAAAACCTCAAGATTGGATAAACTGGAAACCAAGTCAGGAATGAGCAATGGGTAATGGGTAATGGGTAATGGGTAATGGGTAATGGGTAATGGGTAATGGGTAATGGGTAATGGGTAATGGTAAGGAAGTAAAAAACAGAATATGTTTGTCAATCCCCAATCCCCAGTCCCCAGTTCCCAATTTCCAGTTATTTTTGTTAAATACCATGACAGTAAGTTACACTAACAACTAGATGTCATCTTCTGGACATGAGTTGATACTTCCTCTCATTGCGAGTGTTTGGATTAGCAAATATTAGTAAAAAAGTATCGGTTCAGTGATTAATATAGATCAAAAAACCTGTACGACTGAAGACGGTCATACCATAATGGTATTGACACCTGCTGGTCGTTTAGATATTACTACTGCTTGGCAATTTCGTCTCAAGCTACAGGAATGTATTTCTAAACACAGTCCTCATGTTGTTGTCAATCTAGGACAAGTAAATTTTATTGATAGTTCCGGGTTGACCTCTTTATTAGCCGGGATGCGTGAAGCTGATAAAATTAGTGGCAGTTTTCGGATTTGTAATCTTCATTCGGAAGCTAAACTTGTGTTTGAAGTTACAATGATGGATACAGTATTTGAAATTTTTGATACCGAAGAACAGGTTTTAAAGACTTCACCCCGGATTTTGGCGAGTCAATAGGATTTATCGGAAAATCCAAAATCTAAAATCTAAAATTGAATGACTTTCACGAATTAGGTCTGATTAGTTCATACTAGAGAAGAGGAATACGTCTTTACTAAAATTTTCTTTGTGAATAACGTCCGTACAGTATCTGATACAAAAAGAACCTTTTACACCCTTCATACCAGGCCAATTAACACTATTTACCGCCGGGTAGTGGAAGAGTTGATGGTAGAAATGCACCTGCTATCAGTCAATGTTGATTTTAGCTACAATGCCATTTATGCCTTGGGCGTTGTCACCACTTTTGACAGCTTCATGGACGGCTACCAACCAGAACAGGATAAAGAATCAATTTTCCGAGCAATTTGTCAAGCTGTGGAACAAGATCCCCAGCGTTACCGACAAGATGCCTCCAGATTGCAAGCTTTAGCTGTCAGTTTACCAGTTAAGGATTTGATTGCTGGTTTGAGTCGGGCAAATTCCCTAGATCAAGATGGGGACTTGCAGCAGCAATTAGAAGCAGTGGCTACCAATTCCAACTTTAAATACAGTCGCTTATTTGGTGTTGGTTTATTTGCATTATTGGTACAGTCAGATCATGAACTGATGAAAGATGATAAACAAAAGAGTGAAGCACTCAAAGCGATCGCTAACGGGTTAAATATCTCTGAAGATAAACTCATCAAAGATTTAGAACTATACAGTTCTAACCTGGAAAAAATGGCGCAAGCACTCATAGTCATGGCAGATATTTTGACAGCAGATCGCAAAAAGCGGGATGCTTTAAAGTCAGCCTAACTATCAGCACCATCCCGTACCAATAAATAAATTGGGAACGGGATAAGTAATGGGACAGAATTAATTACACAATTGATTTTTCTGTTCCCTGTTCCCTGTTCCCTGTTCCCTGTTCCCTGTTCCCTGTTCCCTGTTCCCTGTTCCCTGTTCCCTCTCTCAACGAGTGAATTTAATTTTGTCCGACTACTTATCCGTATCAAGAAATCCCCCAGATAGCAAAAAGCCCGCCTAACATCAAAGTTTTTAGCGGGCTAAATAATTATTGAAAATTGAAAATGGAGCTTATGGGAGTCGAACCCATGTCCAAATTGGGTATTAACCCTCCACTCGTTCACAGGTTTAGCCTTTCTGACCCTCAAGGCGGGAATCGTTCATTATCCCGAACGTAGGATGCTCTGATTTAATCTTAGCCTTCAAGCCAACCAGAGAACGCTTGTTGGAGCATCCGTTGGGGGTTAGGTCTTTAATCCTTAACGGAGTCAAATTAAAGACGCTCGAACCTAAAAGAGGTTTCTTAGGCAGCTACTAGAGCTTCCCGACGAGCAAATTTTACGATATTGTTCGCATTTACTTTTTTTTTGAGTCTTTGATTTCCGAGAGATGACTCGCTCTCGACCTGAATCACAGAGTAGCTTTCGCCAACCTGTCGAAACCGTTAAAGCCCCATGCACTTCACACTTTTATTATAGTAGGTAATTTTGTAATTTGACAAATAAAAAGTATAGTTAAGATTTGCTGATAAGTAGTGAGACAGAATTAATTATACAATGTTATTGCGTAATCATTGCCTGGCGTTAGCCATATGGAACGAAGTGAAATGAAGCAATTGCCAGGGTTGTGATTGCTTCCCTGCGATCGCAATGACTGTCAATATTCTTGTCCAATTACTTAGCGTAGCTTGACACTCTCCGGTCTAAAGACGCGGAGATTCTATAGAGAGTTTCAGTCTATATCCCTCAGTTATCCCAGTTTCAGGCACTGCCTTAAATATTTGGGTTCTTGCCCTGATTTCGTTGGCCCTGGCGGGCGAAATCATATCTGACAAGCGTAACTTTCCGAGAGTCCCTCGGTAGCTTTTTATGTCTTTAGTGACAATATAGTTGTATCACGAATATGGATTAAAATCAATGCAGGATTTATCCTGCCTCTAGTACAAAACGGCGTAAATAAACCAACCATTCTAAATCCTCCAAAAGCCTATACTGTCTTCATTTTGACTTTTGACTTTTGACTTTTGACTTCCGCCTTGCGGTACTAGCCTTCATCCCTTGTCTAAAGCCCAAATGTGGCTTCCTGAGTCACCCACATTTTCAAGGGTTTTCGGCGTTCTTCCTTATAAAAAAAAAGAAGTCGGGAATCTCAGATAGAATATTCATCTGTCCCCTTGGTGCATAACTTCCATGACCATATTTGGTGAAAATCCCTTTTCTCCGCAAGAAATAGCCTCAGAAGGCATAAAACCAGAAGAATATACAGAAATCATCCGTCGCTTAGGTCGTCATCCCAACAAAGCCGAACTCGGTATGTTTGGGGTAATGTGGTCAGAACACTGCTGTTATAAAAATTCTCGCCCTTTACTCAAACAGTTTCCCACCACCGGACCACGCATCCTCGTTGGACCAGGTGAAAATGCCGGAGTTGTGGATATTGGCGACGGACTACAATTAGCGTTTAAAATAGAATCCCATAACCACCCTTCCGCCGTTGAACCCTTCCAAGGTGCAGCCACCGGAGTTGGTGGGATATTAAGAGATATCTTTACAATGGGGGCGCGTCCCATAGCCTTATTAAATTCTTTGCGGTTTGGGGATTTGAATGATCCCAAAACCCAAAGATTATTTACGGGTGTAGTTGCGGGAATCTCCCATTATGGTAACTGTTTGGTCAGTGGCGAAACATTTATCTGGAAAGATCAAGAAGGTGTGCATTTTGATACGATTGGTAATTTTGTAGAATCGCGCTTACCTGCTAATGTCCACACTTTAGAGATAGACGATGCTAATGCAGTTACAACCCTGTCCTTAGACCCAGATCAGCATACTGTAAGTTGGCAGCGTGTCCGCCGTATTTTCAAACGTTGTACCCAAAATCTCATGACTATCCGCACCGCTTTGGGGCGTAAGCTGATAGTTACCCCAGACCATCCCATGGTAATTTGTGCAGAAGGTCAATGGGATGTATCCCCAGCACAATCTTTAAAAGTGGGTGATCAAATTCCCATTATCACCGCTTTACCGGAATTAGAACCAGGAGAAAACCAAAACGCACCCCTAGACTTAATTGCTGGTTTAAACCCAGAAGATGCTAGTGGTAAAGATGTTTATGTACAACTACCGGAAAATTGGCAAGTCACGGAAGTTGTGCGGACTGCATTGCGGTTAATTGAACCTTCAGCTACTAATCGTCATCACTATTTAAGCACTGGTAGACTCCCACTTTCTCACTTTTTAGCCCTAGAACTGCTGCTTAACGTTTCCCGCAGTGATATTAGTCTATTCCGACGTGGCAAAGCTAACTATATGCCAGCAGTTATTCAGCCAAATGAATTATTTGCCCGATTAATTGGCTATTTCTTGTCTGAAGGTTGCGTTTCCCAAAATGGCAACACATACAAAATTATTTTCACCTTTGCCCACCATGAAACAGAGTATGTTGAAGATGTAATTGCTGGATTGAAGCAATTAGGATTACGCCCCTGTGTGGAAAAACGCGCTTCTACTATCGCCGTTTATGCAACTTCGTGGTTATTAGGGCATTTCCTCAAAAATGTATGGCAATGTGGAACTCAAGCCAGTAATAAGGCTTTTCCCGCTTGTATTTTTCAATGGTCACAAAATTTGCAGCGTGAAGCCCTGAAAGGCTTACTGCGTGGTGACGGTTCAATGACTACAAAAACTAATGGTAATCATGCCAAAATCAGTTTTGGGACAACCAGCCATCAATTGTTTGAACAAACAGTTATCCTGCTGCAAAGTCAAGGAGTCATGCCCTATATTTATCAAAGACCAGCGGGGGAAGGAGAAATAGAGGGACGTAAGCACATTCACAAACCATTATGGCAATTGGAAGTTAGTAATTTTGCGGGATTAAAAGAATTAGCAACTGTCTTTAGTCAACAGCGCAATGCAGAATTAGCAGTTGCCCTGAATCGTTACAATGGCAGTAAATATTCATTTCCCCGCTTTACTCAGTCTGCGGCAGATGTGGCTGTTGTCAAAATTAAAAGTATCGAATGTCAAGCCGTTGATGAATGTGATGTTTACGATGTGGAAGTAGATCACACCCATCTTTTTGTAACTTCATCTGGGATTGTTACTCATAACTGCGTCGGGGTTCCCACCGTTGGTGGTGAAGTCTATTTTGACCCCGCCTACTCGGTCAATCCCCTGGTCAACGTCATGGCACTGGGATTGATGGAAACGTCGGAAATTGTCAAATCAGGGGCTTCTGGCTTCGGAAATCCTGTGCTGTATGTAGGTTCAACCACCGGACGGGATGGCATGGGCGGCGCGAGTTTTGCCAGTGCGGAATTAACTGATGAATCAATGGATAACCGTCCCGCTGTGCAAGTGGGAGATCCATTTGTCGAAAAGTCCTTAATTGAAGCTTGTTTAGAGGCATTTAAAACTGGGGCTGTAGTGGCAGCACAGGATATGGGGGCTGCGGGTATTACCTGTTCAACTTCGGAAATGGCGGCTAAAGGTGGTGTGGGGATTGATTTCGATTTAGATAAAATTCCGGTGCGGGAATCGGGAATGATTCCTTATGAATACCTGCTTTCGGAATCTCAAGAACGAATGTTGTTTGTTGCCGAAAAAGGACGAGAACAGGAATTAATTGATATTTTCCACCGTTGGGGACTGCAAGCGGTGGTTGCGGGGACAGTAATAGAAGAACCCATTGTCAGAATTTGGTTTGAGGGGAAAATTGCGGCGGAAATTCCGGCTGATGCTTTGGCGGAAAATACGCCTTTGTATGAAAGAGAATTATTGACAGAACCCCCAGAATATGCTCGAAAAGCATGGCAATGGACAAGTGATGATTTACCTGTTTGCAATGCTGCGGGAATTGAAATTGCGGGAAGTCTGGAAACTTGGAATCAGATTTTATTGACTTTGCTAGATACCCCCTCTATTGCTTCTAAAAGCTGGGTTTATCGCCAATATGACCATCAAGTTCAGAATAATACCGTATTGTTACCCGGTGGCGCTGATGCGGCTGTGATTCGTATCCGTCCCTTAGAAACACCCCAAAATCCAAAATCCAAAATCCAAAATCTAAAATCCGGTGTTGCGGCTACGGTAGATTGTAATTCTCGTTATGTCTATCTTGATCCTTATGAAGGGGCTAAGGCAGTAGTGGCGGAAGCTGCCCGGAATCTTAGCTGTGTGGGTGCTGAACCCATTGCTGTGACGGATAACCTCAATTTTGGTAGTCCAGAAAAACCCATTGGTTATTGGCAATTAGCATCCGCTTGTCGGGGTTTGAGTGAAGGTTGTCGGGAGTTGGGAACGCCGGTAACTGGGGGGAATGTTTCTCTCTACAATGAAACTTTCGATGCGGAAGGTAATCCCCAACCAATTTACCCGACTCCGGTTGTGGGTATGGTGGGTTTGATTCCTGATTTAACGAAAATTTGCGGACAAGGTTGGCAAAATGCAGGTGATATAATTTATCTTCTGGGTTTACCCATTCAATCCAAAATCCAAAATCCAAAATCTAAAATGGAATTGGGTGCTTCTGAATATTTGGCAACTATTCATCATACGATCGCTGGTAAGCCCCCTAGAATTGATTTTGATTTAGAACGACTGGTGCAAAAGGCTTGTCGTGATGGTATTCGCGCTGGTTGGGTAAATTCTGCCCATGATTCGGCTGAAGGTGGTTTAGCTGTAGCTATAGCGGAATCTTGTCTTTCTGGGAATTTGGGGGCGGAAATTAATTTCCCAATTAGTGCAAATCACGATTCCCGTTTTGATGAAGTTCTTTTTGGTGAAGGTGGGGCGAGAATTTTAGTTTCTGTCAGTGGAGAAAACCAAGAAAAATGGGAATCCTATTTACACCGAACTCTTCCAGAGAATTGGCAAAAACTGGGAACAGTAACTAATTCCGGTAATTTAGAGATTTTAACCGCAGATAACCATAAGTTACTCCAGGTTAGTCTCGAAGATATGAGCGATCGCTATTCTTTGTCAATTTCCAAACGTCTCGCCATCTACACCAATACCTAAGCAACAGCAAAAATCAAGGTTTAAACATGAAAATTTACAATTCATCCTCTATCCTTGACCAATTTACGGTACTGTTTTAGTGGATGGTTAAAGATTTGTTAAGAAGTTTTTAACTCTCCCTCAAGCAAGGTGACAGATAGGATTTCTTTACTTTTGACTTTTGACTTTTGATTTTTGATTTTTGAACAACATCCCCACCAGGAGCAATACCAGCATGATTCCCATGAATTCGGATGAGTACCCCCAAATTGCTAACAACCCAATCAATAGTCATGAAGAGCGCCCTGACAAGCCAGAAGAAGCTTGTGGTGTGTTTGGCATTTATGCCCCAGAACAAGACGTTGCTAAATTGACCTACTTTGGATTGTATGCTCTTCAGCATCGGGGTCAAGAATCTGCTGGGATTGCTACCTTTGAGGGTACGCGTGTCCACCAGCACAAAGATATGGGTTTGGTGTCTCAAGTCTTTAATGAAACCATCTTAGATCAATTACCCGGAAATCTGGCAGTTGGTCATAATCGCTATTCCACTACCGGTTCTAGTCGCAAAGTTAACGCCCAACCTGCTGTAGTAGAAACTCGGTTGGGTTTATTAGCACTTGCACATAATGGTAATTTAGTCAATACCGTAAAATTGAGAGAAGAGTTACTCAAAGATAAGTTTAACTTAATAACGACAACCGACTCAGAAATGATTGCTTATGCGATCGCTCAAGAAGTCAACGCTGGTGCAGATTGGGTAACAGGAGCTACCAGTGCCTTTCATCGGTGCGAGGGAGCATTTAGCCTGACTGTTGCTACACCCGTAGGTGTGATGGGAGTCCGTGATCCTAACGGGATTCGTCCCTTGGTAATTGGCACATTAGATAGTGATCCTGTCCGCTACGTTCTCGCTTCCGAAACTTGCGGTTTAGATATTATCGGTGCAGAATATCTGCGTGATGTCCAACCAGGGGAATTAGTTTGGATCACGGAAACAGGCTTAGAATCATTTCAATGGCATCAACAATCAGAACGCAAACTTTGTATCTTTGAAATGATCTACTTTGCCCGTCCTGATAGCCTCATGCACAACGAAACCCTATACAGTTATCGAATGCGGTTAGGACGGAAAATGGCGGCAGAAGCCCCCGTAGAAGCTGATTTGGTCTTCGGTGTCCCTGATTCTGGTATCCCTGCCGCCATTGGCTTTTCCCAAGCCTCTGGTATAGCTTACGGTGAAGGATTGATTAAAAATCGCTACGTTGGTCGCACCTTTATTCAACCTACCCAAGCCATGCGAGAATCAGGGATTAAAATGAAACTTAATCCCCTTAAAGATGTCTTATTCGGTAAGCGAGTTGTAATTATTGATGATTCCATTGTCCGGGGAACTACTAGCCGCAAACTCGTTCAAGCCTTGCGTGATGCTGGTGTAGCCGAAGTCCACATGAGAATTTCTTCTCCTCCTGTAACTCATCCTTGTTTCTATGGTATTGATACTGATACCCAAGATCAATTAATTGCTGCTACGAAGTCAGTCGAAGAAATAGCCAAGCAATTACAAGTTGACAGTTTAGCTTATTTGAGTTGGGAAGGAATGCTAGAAACAACCAGAGAAGATACTAATAGTTTTTGTTCGGCTTGTTTTACTGGTGATTATCCTGTGGCTATTCCTGAAAAAATGAAGCGTTCTAAATTGATTTTGGAAAAAGCCCTAGTTTAGAAAATTGGGAATATCCAAGAAGTAATTAAATTGGTAATTGATAATTTATAATTATCAATTACCAATTATTTGGTATTTCATCATATTACAATCAGGATTAAAGGATGTACAGGATGGTAATTTTTAGATGGTTTGTTGGTGATGAAAGTTGTATTTGTCTGAATCAGGATAACCAGGATTAAAGGATGTACAGGATGGTAATTTTTAGATGGTTTGTTGCCAGAAGTGTTGAATGTTAGGAAAAGATTAAAAAAAAGTACCATAATTTGATACAATCTAAAAAAATCTAGATAAAGAATTATCAAATTATGCGCTTAAAGAATTTCCCAGAAGTGGTCAAAACAATATTGAAACCATTGCCCAAAAAAGATTATCCAGTTCTGGACACATTTTCATTTGTATCAGTGTGGTTACAGTATGTCATGGATAAAAGTATAGTGAGTATGAGAGATTTATTTCAAAGACTAAATAATCAAGGGATAGATTTAAAAATATCAAATTTTTCCAAGGCAAGTAAAAAGAGAGATACTCAAGTATTTTTGGAGATAATAACTGAATTAAACAATCAACTGAGAAAGAAAAAAGGAAAGGAAGAAACCCAAGCATTATTTCCTATAGATTCAACAATTATTACATTAACAAGTAAATTATTATGGAGTCAAGGATATCATCAAGTAAAACTATTTTGTGGGTTAGATAGTTTGACATCAGAAGTTGGTGGAATGGTGATTCATTTTGGGCAAGGACATGACCATAAATATGGACAAGAAACAGTAGAAGCAATTCCGTCAAAAGGAGTAGGGATAATGGATAGAGGATTTGCATCCTCCGAAAGAATATCTGAATTAAAACAACAAAAAAATAAAGCTTTTGTCTTAAGAATTAAAAATAATGTCACTTTAGAAATGCTAGAAAATGGTAATTGTAAAGTTGGCAAAGATGAAAGAGAAGTGGAAATTAGAGTAGTAGCATTTTGTGATATAGAAACTAAGAGTGAATTTCGTTTAGCAACAAACTTATTAAATGAAGGAGAAGAGCAAGTTAGTAATCAAGAGATTATGGAAATTTACATACAAAGATGGCAAATTGAATTGTTATGGAAATTCTTAAAAATGCACCTCAAGTTAGACAGACTTATGACAAAGAATGAGAATGGAATTAGAATTCAGATAATGTGCTGTTTAATCGCTTATTTGATATTGCAACTAATAGAAATACCGCAAGAATTTGGCAAAACTTTATTAGATAAACTCCGTTATCTTCAGTCCTATATGTGTCAGGAAATAAGTTATGTTCATTGGTTTAGAAAACTTATTTGGATAAGATGAAAAATAGCACTTATAGGCTAAGTTTATTTCAATATGTAAAGTTTTATTACGCTATTCAACATTTCTGGTTTGTTGCAGAAGTGTTGAATGTTAGGAAAAGATTAAAAAAAGTACCATAATTTGATACAATCTAAAAAAATCTAGATAAAGAATTATCAAATTATGCGCTTAAAGAATTTCCCAGAAGTGGTCAAAACAATATTGAAACCATTGCCCAAAAAGATTATCCAGTTCTGGACACATTTTCATTTGTATCAGTGTGGTTACAGTATGTCATGGATAAAAGTATAGTGAGTATGAGAGATTTATTTCAAAGACTAAATAATCAAGGGATAGATTTAAAAATATCAAATTTTTCCAAGGCAAGTAAAAAGAGAGATACTCAAGTATTTTTGGAGATAATAACTGAATTAAACAATCAACTGAGAAAGAAAAAAGGAAAGGAAGAAACCCAAGCATTATTTCCTATAGATTCAACAATTATTACATTAACAAGTAAATTATTATGGAGTCAAGGATATCATCAAGTAAAACTATTTTGTGGGTTAGATAGTTTGACATCAGAAGTTGGTGGAATGGTGATTCATTTTGGGCAAGGACATGACCATAAATATGGACAAGAAACAGTAGAAGCAATTCCGTCAAAAGGAGTAGGGATAATGGATAGAGGATTTGCATCCTCCGAAAGAATATCTGAATTAAAACAACAAAAAAATAAAGCTTTTGTCTTAAGAATTAAAAATAATGTCACTTTAGAAATGCTAGAAAATGGTAATTGTAAAGTTGGCAAAGATGAAAGAGAAGTGGAAATTAGAGTAGTAGCATTTTGTGATATAGAAACTAAGAGTGAATTTCGTTTAGCAACAAACTTATTAAATGAAGGAGAAGAGCAAGTTAGTAATCAAGAGATTATGGAAATTTACATACAAAGATGGCAAATTGAATTGTTATGGAAATTCTTAAAAATGCACCTCAAGTTAGACAGACTTATGACAAAGAATGAGAATGGAATTAGAATTCAGATAATGTGCTGTTTAATCGCTTATTTGATATTGCAACTAATAGAAATACCGCAAAAATTTGGCAAAACTTTATTAGATAAACTCCGTTATCTTCAGTCCTATATGTGTCAGGAAATAAGTTATGTTCATTGGTTTAGAAAACTTATTTGGATAAGATGAAAAATAGCACTTATAGGCTAAGTTTATTTCAATATGTAAAGTTTTATTACGCTATTCAACATTTCTGGGTTTGTTGGTGATGAAAGTTGTATTTGTCTGAATCAGGATAACCAGGATTAAAGGATGTACAGGATGGTAATTTTTAGATGGTTTGTTGGTGATGAAAGTTGTATTTGTCTGAATCAGGATAACCAGGATTAAAGGATGTACAGGATGGTAATTTTTACATGGTTTGTTGGTGATGAAAGTTGTATTTGTCTGAATCAGGATAACCAGGATTAAAGGATGTACAGGATGGTAATTTTTAGATGGTTTGTTGGTGATGAAAGTTGTATTTGTCTGAATCAGGATAACCAGGATTAAAGGATGTACAGGATGGTAATTTTTAGATGGTTTGTTGGTGATGAAAGTTGTATTTGTCTGAATCAGGATAACTACTTAACGGGTGACAAGGCGGTTGAAGATGAGATGTGGCAATAATTTGAGAAAATAAGGGAGTAAAAAAATAGGGACAAAGAAGCCCCCGAAGCAAAAAATGTTACCACAATCATATCAAACAATTTTCCGAAAGCATTTGAGTGAACAGCAGTATTTGACACTAGAGATATTGTTGTTATTAATACAGGCTCATCGCCAAGTAAAACTGTCAAAATTGGCCAGCTTGTTTCCCCAACCAATTAAATATGAAAGCAGGAAACGTAATCTACAAAGATTTTTAGGAATAGGTAAACTCTGCGTAAAATTATTATGGTTTCCATTGATAAAATATTGGATTAGACAATCGTTAACACCAAAACAACTGAATCGAGAACAGCGCCGTTATTTTCATAAAAAACAGTATCAAAAATATGGTTATTGGATGGTAGCACTGGATAGAACACAGTGGAAGGGGCGAAATATATTTATGGTGACATTGGTATGGGGTACTCATGCCCTACCACTATATTGGGAAACATTAAATCATGTCGGAAATAGTAATTTACAAACACAGAAAAGATTAATAAAGACAGCAATAAAGTTGTTAAAAAAATGTCGAATTGTGGTGTTAGCAGACAGAGAATTTCATAGTCCAAAACTGGCTAAATGGCTTGATGAGCAAGGAGTTTACTTCGCTTTACGCCAGAAGAAAAACCTTTATTTTCAAGAAAAACCTGAACAAGAATATCAAGTTCTTAAAAATCAAGGATTTAAGCCAGGAATGTCGAGATTTTATGAAAAAGTTAAATGTGGTAAAGGGGATGAATTAGGCTTATTTAATATCGCTGTTTATTGGAAGAGAAAATATCGGAACTCTGGACCAAAAGAACCTTGGTATATCTTGACGAATCTACCAACTCTCCAACAAACTTTATGCCTCTATAGATGTCGATGGGGAATTGAGCAATTCTTTAAGGATTGTAAAACTGGTGGTTATAATTTAGAGGATACTAAAGTAAATGAAACTCGCTTTTTAGCTTTAGTATTATTGATTGTCATTGCTTATAGTTTAGCCACTATGCACGGTCAACGGATGAAAAAATTAGGTATAGAGACTTATGCCGGACGTATTCAACAACATCAGGACAAGTACCCACGTCAAAGTGATTTTAGCTTTGCTCTCTACGGACAACTATGGATTTATGGTATGGAATTATGGGCTGATTTAGCTCTGAATTTAATCAATCTCAAGCCTCATAAACGCCTCTTTTTTCAACGGGGCTTTCAGGCTCTATCCCTTATGAAACAAGCTCTTTAGCCGCCTTGTCACCCGTTAAGGGATAACTAGGATTAAAGGATGTACAGGATGGTAACTTTTAGATAGTTTGTTGGTGATGAAAGTTGTATTTGTCTGAATCAGGATAACCAGGATTAAAGGATGTACAGGATGGTAATTTTTAGATGGTTTGTTGGTGATGAACAGCAATTCTCATTTTGAAAAAAATAAGATAAAATTCTCTTAATTTAAGTGTAAACCCTGTATTAAATTATTCTTTTTTAATAGATAATTATCATCCGACGCTGGAGATAGATAGGGTTTTAAAAATCTTTAAAAATCTAGACATGAAGAATTGATTTCAACTTACCAATCTAGCTGAAATTCTAAGCAAATTTATAGTTTTTTGAATAAATAACTTTCTCCTCCTCTTTCAATATATTGACATTTTTCAACCAGAATTTATTTTTTTAAATGGGACATATTCCCTGAGAATAAATGAGAAAAAATCCGACCAATCTTTAAACCAAATAAATTTTAATAGGCTACGCATATCATTAAAAAAAGAAGTTCGGGTTACTAATAACTCACGAACTTTCTGATAGGTATAATTAACTAAATCTAAAACAGTATGAAATAAAAAAGCTAATAAATTCAAAGACAATAATAACTCACACAAATGATTTTCTCCATGACCAAAGTTATGCTCTAAATTATAACCGTGATTTTTAAGAATGTTATTCCCTTCATTCTCAACTTTCCATCTGCTGCGTGCAGCCTTGACAATTTTTTCAACATTATTTTCAGTGATCTTATGATTAGTAATCCAATTATTTTGGTAGATGATTTTCTGTGTTTTTTCATTAATAACAGTTACTTCGCACCAATTAACTTCGAGACTGGAGTCTTCATCTTTTAAGGGAACTCTAGAAGCATAACGATAACGATAAATTAAATTTTTTCGTCCATCCCATTGTTTGGTTTCAACGGTTGCAACTTCTCCACTTTTTTCTAAGAAGTCTAGCCATTCATATACAGTTTTATGCGACGCTTCCAGACAAACAAAAATAAAATTATAACCTTGTTTTAGAGCTAGTTCACAAATAGGTTGGTGAGAGTACAAGTCGTCCCCTAAAAGAGTTGCAGCATAACCATACTTGTTTTGATGATTCTTATTTAACCATCTTTTAACCGCTGCATTTTCACAATCTTGTTTTTGATGCCCATCTTGCTTTTTAATAAATTCTGGTTCTAAATTAATTACTTGTTTTTGATTAGGAGAAACTACAATGGGTGTGACACAGCCATGAAAATAAGTTGTAGTTCCATTTCGATGATTACGACAATTACAATGAGGGCAACTAATTTTTTTAGATGAGAAATATTCTGTCCCATCTAAAGCGATTAAAATTTCTTCATCTAAATAGACAAACTTTTTCAAAACTCCATTTTTATTTAACCATTCATAGACTTCTTGAAAAGTCATAAAGATAGTAGCGGCTGGAACTGGATCTAACAAATTTCTTATTTGATTATCACAGGGGATTTTCTTAATTGAAAATAAACTTTCTGCGTTATCTTTTCCTTTATTGCTTTTCATTAATCTTTGATGCTCTAAAAAAGACGCTGACTGCGTAAAAAAGATTGAAAATGCTGCCATCACTGCGTCTTCTACCTGATATTTCGTATTATTTCCAGGTTTTCTTTCATCAGGTAAATCATGTAATTGTTGACGTAAAAATTGCATTAATTCAGGAATTTCTAGTGTCGCTGTCTTTGGAGTCATGTTTGAGTAATTTGATGCACTATCAGATTTTTAACTCACCGATTTTACATCATCTGACAACAATTATAAATTTTTATTTCCCTTGGATTCCCTATTCTAAAACCCGAACGATAAACTGGATTTTCCCCATTCGTTGTCAAGCAATCTCTCTAGTTTATTGAGTATTCATACTTATTTTTCAACCCGACTGTTTTTTTAGCCAGAGGCAATGGCTAAAAAATAGTTACTTTGTACTATATTTTGAATTCCAAAATCGGGGCTAATACTTTATTTTTTTCAAAATGAGAATTGCTGGGTGATGAAAGTTGTATTTGTCTGAATCAGGATAACTAGGATTAAAGGATGTACAGGATGGTAATTTTTAGATGGTTTATAATCATTTAAGGAAAATCATCAAAAAACATCCTAGAAATCCCCAACATCTCTACAAACCATCATTCAAAAACATCCTGTAAATCCTCAAATCCTGGACATCCTGATTCAGACAAATGCAACTTTTAATACTGATTTACCTGATTTTCTCATCCCCAAATTACCTAAATATCCTTTACTTCCAGCCACATTATTAGGAAGATTAGCAAAGGTGCGTTAGGAGTGCGAAAATATTAGGAAATATACATTGAATTTTATGGATTCCCATTCCCCACTGTGTCAAGCCATAGCCCATCGTATCATCACCAGCCCTCAAAAAAGAATTACTTTTGCCCAATACATGGATATGGTGTTATATCACCCAGAACATGGCTATTATTCTAGTGATGCCATCAAAATCGGCTTTCGCGGTAGTGATTTTTTCACATCTGCCAGTTTAGGCGCTGACTTTGGGGAATTACTAGCAAAGCAATTTTACCAAATGTGGGAGATTTTAGATCAACCTATACATTTTGATTTGGTAGAAATGGGGG
Organism: Anabaena sp. WA102; assembly: GCF_001277295.1. NCBI lineage: Bacteria > Bacillati > Cyanobacteriota > Cyanophyceae > Nostocales > Nostocaceae > Anabaena > Anabaena sp. WA102. The sequence goes on from NZ_CP011456.1 coordinate 2,614,870, forward strand.
CAGGACAATGTATATTAGCATCCCATATTCTCAATTATATACAGCAAGAGTACCCAGATTTTTTTGGCGCAGTCAAATATATTATTGTTGAAAAATCACAAAGTTTAAAACAAGAACAACAACAACGGTTACAAGATTTTGCTGTTGATTGGTGTAACTTGGAAGAAATTCCCTCCAAATCTATTAACGGCTGCTTCTTTTCCAATGAATTAGTAGATGCTTTTCCAGTCCACCAATTTATTTTAGCAGCAGGAGAATTGCGGGAAATTTACGTCACCCTTGCCGAATTAAACCGTGAAATCAGTGAAATCCAGATCATCCGTGATCCTCTATTTATTGAAGTAATAGGAGAACCATCAACACCACAATTAGGAGAATATTTTAAGTTAGTAGGCATTGATTTAAGCCAAAATACTTATGAAAATGGCTATCGTAGTGAAATTAATTTAGCAGCTTTGAACTGGTTGGGTATAGTGGCAGACTGCTTGGAACGGGGGTATGTGCTAACAATTGATTATGGCTACCCTGCTCATCGTTATTATAACCCCAGGCGATCGCAGGGAACTCTCCAGTGCTACTACCAGCATCGTCATCATGATAATCCTTATATCAATATTGGGCAACAAGATATCACTGCCCATGTTGACTTTACAGCCTTATCATCTTGGGGTGAACGGTGCGGACTCAAAAACATGGGTTGGACTCAGCAAGGGCTATTTTTGATGGCATTGGGAATAGGTGAAAGGTTAGCTGCACTCTCCTCTCAACAGCAACCAATATCACAGTTGCTACAACGACGGGAAGGATTACACCAACTAATTAACCCAGGAGGACTAGGCAACTTTGGCGTTTTAGTCCAAAGCCAGGGACTAACTGAACAAGAAGCATCACAACCACTCCAGGGATTAGTCGTACCAGAGTAGAGATCAAAGAGAAAGGTTAAAAATCTCTTTAACAATCCTGTATTAGTCCTGATTGCACTAGCATAACAGAGATGACATTTAAGTCAAAAATCTACCCAAGAGAAATAATTATGACTGCTCATGATCTGTTAGTGCTAGTAACTCTACTGTCCCCCGGACTCTTACTTTCCATAATCATTATGGTGACTTTTGCCGCTGGAGGCTAGTACCGCTTCGCGGAAGTCAAAAGTTAAAAGTCAAAAGTCAAAATTAATTGGGTATGGGTAATAAATTCTTCCAATTATCCGTACCCACTGACAACTGACCACTGACCACTGACAAATAACAACTGACCACTGACAAAGGAACGTAAAACATGAAGGTGGCATTTCTGGGAACTGGATTGATGGGACTACCGATGGCTCAAAGGTTATTAGCTACCGATATAGAACTAATTGCCTATAATCGCACCCCAGAAAAATTAGAACCGTTACGGAAAGCAGGGGCGCAAATTGTGACAAAACCCCGCGAAGCCATCCGTGCTGCTGACTGTATCGTGCTAATGCTTTCTAACGCCGCAGCTATTTATCATGTACTTCTGACAGATACTTCTTGGCATACTTTATCAGGACGCAGCATCATTCAAATGGGGACAATTAATCCCTTAGAAAGCCAAGAAATCAGAGATACAGTAGTTGCGGCTGGTGGTGAATATATAGAAGCACCTGTCCTCGGTAGTATTCCCGAAGCTCAAACTGGCAAGTTAATTGTCATGGTAGGTGGAGAGGAAGAACAATATCAGCGTCATTTAAAGTTACTCCAACATTTTGGCGAAAATCCTGTATATATAGGCGCTGTGGGTTCGGCATCAAACCTCACCCTGGCGCTCAATCAACTGATTGCTTCTCTGACAACTAGCTTTGCTCTGAGTTTGGCGTATATTCAGTTGCAAGGCATTGATGTTGATTTGTTTATGCAGGTTTTGCGCGAAAGTAAACTTTATGCGCCTACTTTTGATCAAAATTTGCGGCGGATGTTAGATGGCAATTACAATAACGCTAACTTACCGACAAAACAACTGATCAAAGAAATAGATTTATTTATCTCGGAAGCAAAATCCTTGGGTTTGAATCTCAACAGCATTGAGGGTGTAAGGCAAATCTTACACGCAACTATGAAAATGTCCTATCCAGAAGATGATTATTCATCCGTATTTCCAGCAATTCGGGAATGGGGTGAAGTCAGTGGAGGTTGAAAAAGAATGTAGAGACGTTCCATGGAACGTCTCTACAAGGATTATGACTAAAACGGGATGTCATCTGGATCGGGTTCTGGCGTAACTCCTACAGGGGATGGAGACTGCACAGGGGCGGGTTGGTATGTCGGCTGAGGGGCTGTTACCTGGGGCATTGGGGCGGATGTGGGATAGTTTGATTCATAATTAGTAGGGCTGTAGGTTGGTGGCGCTACAGGGGTTTCATAGGCTGGTGTGGTTCTCGTGGCTGCCGGTGGTGAACTGGTATAAGTACCTTGTCCGATGGCGTGAATCTTTTGGACTGTTAATTCTGCGCGTTTTTCCTTAAATCCTTCGGGGCGATCAATTGTATTCATACCTAAGCGCCCTTCAATAATAACGCGATCGCCCTGATGATAACTTTGGTGAATCTCTTTTGCTAAATTTCCCCAACCTACGACTTTTAAAGGATGCGTTGGATCATCTGGTTTTGCTCCCGCGACATGAACGATCATTTCTGTAACTTCTAACCCATCTGGTGTGTGACGCAGTTGGGGATTATCGTAAATTTCTGCCATCAAAATACAACTGTTCATCGTCTGCTCCTGATTTTTAATACTTTTTCTCACGGTGAATTGCACTCGACGAGAAAAGTCAAGCATAATTAGTTAGGGCAATCATCACACGGATCATTGTTTTTCTATATTACACCTGACTAGAACGAGCATTATGTTTTGTCTGTATAGAACAATTGTACTATATTACGGTCTGGACTGTGATTTATATAATTAATTGGATTTATGTGATGATCGTAATGGGCATTGTATTATAGTGTTTGGTTAGGAGAAAAAGTTTTATGCTGAAGCGTATTTATATTGATAATTTTCGCTGCTTGGTAAATTTTGAGCTTAATGTTGACTCAATTAACTTATTTCTTGGTGGTAACGGAGCAGGTAAATCAACTGTTTTTGATGTATTGAGGAAAATTCAAACTTTTGTCAGAGGCGATGATAAAGTCGAAAAAATATTTAAATCTTCTGACTGTACACGCTGGCAAAATTCACAAATTCAACGGTTTGAGTTAGAAATTGATGGTAATGATGGCAGTTATAAATATGAATTAGGAATTCATTGTAAAAAGGGTAAGATTGAATATGAACGACTTTTATTTAACAATAGACATTTATTAATACATGAAGATAAAAAAACACAATTTTATAAAGATGATCATTCATTATCTTCAGAATTTGTTTTATCTTTGCCGCATTCATTTTTGTCTTTATTAAATCCAGAAATAGATAATACTAAGCTAGTTTGGTTTAAAGAAAGTTTGGAAAAAATAATTATTATTCAAATTGTTCCTGGTCAGATAATTGATAGTAGTAAACAGGAAGAAACTAAATTAAACTATTACACAGATAATTTTGTATCCTGGTATCGTTATATTTCACAAGATCAAGGTAAAACTGCTGAATTAATGAGAGTTTTACAAGATATTTTATCAGGTTTTGTGAGTTTTAAATTTGAAAAATATGGCGAAGATTCTCGAATTTTAAAATTAAGATTTTCTTCAGAGAAAGAAAAAAAAATCATTGATTATCGTCTTAGTGAATTATCTGATGGTCAAAAAGTTCTGATGGCTCTATATACTCTTTTATATTGCACAGAATCAGAAGACTATACATTATGTATAGATGAACCAGAAAACTTTTTAGCACTTCCAGAGATTCAACCTTGGCTACTGCAATTGTATGATTTTTGCGATGAAGGAAAATTACAAGCCTTACTAATTTCACATCATCCCGAATGTATTAATTATCTTTTAGCATCACCAATAGGTTACTGGTTTGAACGTCAAAGTAATGCACCTGTAAGAGTGAGAAAAATCAGTAATGAAGAAGCTGATGATTCAGGATTAAAGATTTCAGAACTGATTGCGCGGGGATGGTTAAAATGAGCCAGCGGAGAGTGCAGATAGTCATTTTGTGTGAGGATAAACAACAAGAAGTTTTTGCTATTCATTTTTTGAAAAAGCGTGGTTTTACCTTAGATAGAAATTTCCGCACCGAAATTTGTCCTAAAGGTGCAGGAGAACAGTTTGTCAGAGAAAAATATGCCAAAGAAGTGGTAGAGTATCGTAGACGAAGAAATAGACGTTCTGGAATGCTCATTGTTTTAATTGATGCAGATAAAAAAACAGTTGAAGAAAGACTAAAACAATTAAATGATGCACTTATAGAAAATTCACAACAACTTCGTCAACCTAATGAAGCTATAGCAGTTTTTGTTCCCAAACGAAATATTGAAACCTGGATACATTATTTACAAGGTACAAATGTTGATGAAGAAACAGAATATACAAAATTGAAAAAGCAATCTGATTGTAAACCCTATGTTGAGAAATTAGTCAACCAGTGTTCTCAAGGTAATTTAGATGAGAAGACACCACCTTCCTTAAAAGCTGCTTGTGGAGAATTACAGAGAATTTTGCCATTAATTGAATAAGTTATCAATTCTCATTTCTTGCGAATTTATTGCTTCAATATTGAAATTGAGGCTGTGTTATTATTCATTATAAATAAGTGTCAATTTACTTTGACTCCCATATCTATTCCATCACTTTTTAATTGTCCATCTTCCATGTAAATAATCCGATCAGCTATATCCAGAATGCGGTTATCATGGGTGACTAATAAGATAGTACAGTTTTGTTCTTTGGCTAACATTTGCATTAATTCCACCACATCACGGCCAGATTGTTTATCTAATGAAGCTGTCGGTTCATCTGCTAATACTATTTTGGGATGACTGACTAAAGCGCGGGCGATCGCTACCCGTTGTTTTTGTCCACCGGATAAATTCTCTGGATAGTAATTAACCCGTTCTCCTAAACCGACGTGTTCTAACATTGCTGTAGCTTTAGCATTAATATCGCCATTGAGATGATGTTCATGTAACTCCAAAGACATCCGCACATTTTCTTTGGCTGTTAAAAAACTCATCAAATTATGTGCTTGAAAAATATAACCAATTTGGCGACGTAATTTAGTTAATTGCCCTTTTTTTGCACCAGACATTTCCTGTCCTAATATTTGCAAACTACCATTTTGGGCAGAACGTAAACCCCCCATTAATGATAATAGGGTAGTTTTGCCTGAACCCGAAGGACCAGTCATAATCACAATTTCTCCCGCCTTAATCTCTAAATTAATATCAACTAAGACTTGTTTTTGTAGCGCACCTTTACCAAAATAATGATTGAGATTACTAACAGAAATAACTGTTTCTGAACTAGAAATAACTTCAGAAGCAATAGTTGTAACTTCCAATGACATAGTTCCTTCCCTTTGCGCCTTTGCGCCTTTGCGTGAGTCAGTTTAAAAAATATCCGCCGGATCAGCAGAACGGAGTTTTCGCATCGCTATTGCGCCAGAAACAGTACACATAATTACTGTTAAGAAAAAAACATTAATTGCCCGATCTACCTTCATATATATTGGTAAAAGAGTTGCGGCAAATGTAACTTGATATAACCCAAAAGATAGGAAAAATGCAGGTAAATAACCCAATGCAGCTAAAAACAATGCTTCTTGTAATAAAACTCGCAATAGATAATTATCAGTGTAACCCATTGCTTTGAGAGTAGCGTATTCTGGTAAATGATCAGAAACATCAGAATATAGCACTTGATAAACAATGACAATACCAACAATAAAACCGACTATTACACCCAAACTAAAAATAAACCCAATCCCTGTCCCATTAGCCCAATAAGTTTTTTCTTTTTGGGCAAATGTTTCGGGAGTACCAACTTCAACAAAGGGATTTTTAGGATCTGGATTTAGTCCTATTTGTAGTTGTGCTTTGACTTTTTCAAGATCAGCATCGGGTTGAAGAGTAATTAACCCAACTTCAATTTGATCAGCTTTGCGAGTAGGAAATAATTGTAAAAACGTAGAATCACTAGTGACGACATTACCATCAGCAGCAAAGGAAGCACCATTTTGGAATAAACCCTTAACACTGACATTTTTGCCGCTTAATTCGGCGTTAAACTTCCCAGTTGCTCGAAAAATACTGCCAATTTCTCCATATTCTGGACGACCAGCTTCATCAAATATAACTTGATTCAATTGTTTAAGATTATCTTTCTTTGCTTGCAGTTCAGGAAACTTTAAACCAGGTGCAGATGGATCTACACCCCAAACTAAGATAGATCGATCTATTTTAGTTTGAGGATTGCGCCATTGTCCGGTACTAATGTAAATAGAACTGACTGATTTTACACCGTTGTAACTTAATGCTTGATAAAGTCTTTCTCTAGAAAAGCTTTTGACTGAAAATAGGGTTTGAAATTGAGGATTTGTTACTACTAAATCTGCTTGTAAATTGCGATGAGGTTGAATAGCAGAATCAAATAAGGCACTTTCAAAACCCATTTGAATAAATATTAGGATATCCGCAAATGCAATTCCCGCCACTGCAACTAATAGCCGCGTTTTTTCCTTCATCAACTGTCGCCAAGCTAGGGGCGTTTTCCGAAACATTTTATTAATCATGAGTTTTTTTTATGCATTTTGATGAGAAATTAATTACAATTTAATTGCTGTTTGCACTTGTAAATTAGTTAAGCCGGAAACTTTTTTACTATCTTCAGGATTGAGGAGAATTTTTACTTCGACAATGCGACTGTCTAAATTTTCTCCTGGTTGATCACCAAAAATATTTTGGCGTTTGACTTGTAAACCAATTTGCTGGACTGTACCTTGTAATTCTCCTGTAAATCCTTGACTGGTAATTATGGCTTTTTGTCCTAATTTTATCTTACTAATATCAGTTTGATAAACTTCTGCTACTGCCATCATTGCGTTAGTTTGGGCAAAGTCAGCAATCCCTTCATCACCAATTTTTTCACCGACGCGAGTATGAATTTTGATAATTTGTCCCGTCATAGGGGCGCGAATATAAGCTGCTTCTAGTTCAGTTTTTGCCCTGTTTAGATTAGCGATCGCACTTTCAATTTCTGTTTGTGCTAACTGCACATCTACAGGACGAACTTCAGCAATACTATTGAGTTTACCTTGAGATTCATTAATTTGTTTATTACTAGTAGCATTAATCCGATTGAGAGCAACTTTAGCTTCTGCTAATTGTTTATTGGCTGTAGTATTAATGCGGTTGAGAATAGCTTGAGATTCACTTAATGTCTGTTTAGCAGTTTCTACATTTAACCGTTTACCATCAATTACAGAATTAGAAATTGCCCCTTCAGAAAATAACTTTTCATAGCGTTTATATTCTGATTCGGCATTTTTGAGTTCTGCGGTTAGTTTATTAATAGTTGCTGTTTGGGCAATTCTATCACCTTCCCATTGGGCTGATATACGGGCAATATTTTCCTGTTGGGATTGTTTATCTCCTGCATATTGTGCCTTAATTCTCTCCACAATTGCTGACTGTTCTTGAATTTCTCCTGATTTAGCCCCAGCTTTAATTTGTGCGAGTTTAGCTTTAGCAACTTTCACTTGTTGCTGGGATTGAATCACAGATTTTTTTAATAGATCACGGGATTGTAAAATAGCAATTACTTGTCCGATTTTAACATTATCACCTTCTTTAACTAATAGTTCAGAAATGCGATCGCCATCTAATGCTAAAGGTGCAGATAATTTAATTATTTCCGTTTTCGGTTCTAGTCTTCCTAAAGCAGTAACTATTTGCGGAATAGGGACAATAGGTTTGGATTCAGTTACAGAAGATTTTTCCATTTTTCCAAAGTTAGAAATCCCATAAATAGCAATTCCTCCTGTTATCGCAGTGGCCGCAATTATTAAAGCAATTAACCCTTGATTTTTAGGTTTAAACAACTGTTTATAACTCATCATAACTCCCAAAGTGATAAAACAAATTTTTCTACATTTATTGACGCTTAACTACTAACCTTAAAGTCGGTTTTTTGTCGTAAATAGGCTACAATCATCTCTCCTAAAAGCTGACACTGTTCAGAGAAATCAATGTTTTCATTTCCCCATAATTTTTCGAGAACCACACCATTCACAAAACTCAAAACAAAAGATGCTAATACTACATCTGGAACACCTAATAAATCACAGGCTACTTGCTGACATCGTTGATTAGCCCGTTTAAAAACAGTGCTATTACTCAACATTATTTTTGAGTCTTGATGTTGACAAAAATCAACCCATAGATAAGTCCATTTAATTAAATAATCCTCATTTTTAACAAGATATTGACCCAACGCTGCCATCAATTCTAATAAGTTATTTTTTCCTCCAAATTCTGTTAAAGCTGTAATGATATCCTGCTGACTAATTTCTTCCACCAATTGCTCAAACAAAGCTTGTTTGTTGGGAAAATAATGATATAGCGTACCTGTGGAAACCTTTAAACTCGCAGAAATCTGCCGCATAGTAATCGCTGCATAGCCTTTTTCAGCAAACAAATCAAAACATTTATTGAGTAATTCTTTACGGTATTGTTCATGATTAACAATTTTCGGCATAACAGCTATCGTCTCTATATCGAACGCTTGTTATATTAAATAATATAATAAACCTAAAGTGTTTGTCAAGATATCTTTACAAATTCAGATATCCTAATTCAATAGGATTTACGCATTGACAAGCTCAACCATGAGGTATGGGTTTCGGGCATTTCAACGTGATTTTGTGATGCTTTTTGAGCGAACTGCTTGCAGCAGCACTTCGCTATCACTATTGATCGGAAGTTAATCGCTAAAAACCTGAAATGAAGGATTTTAGTTTAGGCACATTATAGTGAACCTTTACAGTAGTTAAGAATAATAGGTTAAATGATAGATATATATCTATGATGATAATATCATATTCAAATATATCCGGTGTATACAAATAATTTGAGCTAATGCTATCCTACAACAGAGTGCAAAAAGCTATAATCCACATTCCGCACCCTGGGGTGTCACATAGTATTATCACTTGATTTTCTCTTGATTTCTGGATATAAATTATGCCTTGTCGGCATCATGTATCCGTTAATTCATTGAGATTCTGTATATAATACATCCTCATTTCATCATAAAAAACAGTAAAAACCGATTGTGACAGTTGAGGGTGCGGAAGATAGGCTATAATGTCTTGCTAATTATGAAAAAATCACACTGTAGCGTCTAAAAATATCAAATTTATTGTTCATGATTTTTGTTGATACATAAGTCATAGGTTTTTACTTAGATGATAGAATTTAAAGCCTTGAATACATTAGATCAGTTACTTACCTACCGAGCTAAGGTACAACCTAACCGTAGGGCTTATACAATGCTCGATATTAACGGTGCAGAAGATAGTTATATTACCTACGGGGATATGTATTCCCAGGTGATTAATATAGCTCAAAGATTATTGTCTGAAGGACTACAATCACGTAATGCGATTTTACTTTATCCACCAGGAATTGAATTTATAGTTGCATTCTTCGGTTGCCTTTATGCTGGGGTTTTACCTGCACCTATCCATATCCCAAAACGTAATCGTTCCAACAAGAAGATTGCAGATATTGTTTCTGCCACAAAAGCCTCAGCAATATTACTTCTTAGCAAGGATGAACAAGCTTTTCGGGATACTTTGAGCAAGGAAGAAAATTGGCCAAAGGATCTGATTTATGTACCAACAGACATGACTGTTGAGCCAGCAAACTCTCAGAACTTACCTTTACCAGAGATAAATGGATCAGCGATCGCATTCTTGCAGTTCACGTCTGGCTCAACTTCACTACCCAAAGGTGTGATGATCAGCCATTCAAACTGTCTAAGTAACCTTGATATGGCTTTGTCTGTAAGTCAGGCAACTCCTTCTTCTACTTTTGTCAGTTGGCTTCCTCATCATCATGATTTGGGATTAGTTGCCCATTTGCTGCACAGTTTGTATGCTGGTAGTCACTGTGTGATGTTAGCACCAACAACCTTTGTTTCTCGACCTATTGAGTGGCTACGAGCCATCACGAAATACCGTGGGGAATATACGGGCGCACCTAACTTTGCCTATCAATTATGTGTTGACAAGATTCAACCTGAAGAGCAAAAAAATCTTGATCTTTCTTCCTTACGCATGGCGATCAACGCCGCCGAACCCATTAATTCCCAAACTCTTTGGGATTTCAGTGCTAAATTTGCTGAGAATGGATTTAAACCTCGGATGTTTCTCCCAGCTTATGGCATGGCTGAGGGAACAGTATTTATATCTTCTGGAACCCTTGATCGAGAACCAGTTTATCTGGAAGTGGACTTAGAGTCATTAGGTAAAGACAATATTGCTAAGCCAGCAACGACAGAGACTCACAAGAAGATTTTTGTTGGCTGTGGTCACGCAAAACTTGGCGAACAGATCTTTATTATTGATCCCAAACGCAATTGCGAAGTTCCCCGTAATCATGTGGGAGAGATTTGGTTGACCGGCCCTAACGTGATGTGTGGTTATTACAACAATGCAGAAGCCACCGCTCAGACTCTTGTTTCTCAACAAGGCGGTCGCCCCTACCTCCGTACTGGTGATCTAGGCTTTATGGATGATAATGGCGAACTCTATATCACCGGCCGACTCAAAGATATGATGATCGTCAACGGGGTTAATTACTACCCGCAAGATATTGAAATCTGTGTCGAACAAGCACATCTTGACATTTCCTCCGGTTGTGTTATTGCTTTTAGTGTGCCAGGTGCGACAGGTGAGGAATTAGTAACTGTTGTCGAGTTGAACAAAGCTGGTATAACTAAGATGAAACAATCTGGTTATTTAGAAGAATTAGTTGAAGCTATTAGTTCAAAAGTTGGAGAAAACTTTGAACTGCCTTTAAACCAACTTGTTTTCTTAAAAATTGGGCGCATACCTAAAACATCTAGTGGCAAACTGCGGAGACAGCAATGTAAACAAGAATTTTTACAAGGCATTCCTGATGCACTAGCAACATGGACTCAATATGATTCCACAAATCAATCTCAAGAGGCCGTTGATACCCAAAACCTAGAAAAGACATTTCAAGAGATCATGTCTATGGGTTTTACCCATTTAAAAGTTTTTACCAATCTGATCAAGATATTGACCAATGAATATCAGGTAAAAATGGTTGATTTTGATCTTGAAAAACCCATGCTTGTTTATGGAATTGAATTTCCCCAACTGATGGAGATTCGTGGCCAACTGGAAAAGCAATTAGAATGTCCTATTCCGGTTGAGGTATTTTCTCAAGAAAATAACGTCAAAGGTTTGCTGAATGACATTGTTTGTGCCATGTCTAATCACAATAATTAATCAATCTCAAGGAAACATTAATATGTTGAATATCGAAAAAACGTTTGACCAAATCACAGCGATGGGGCCAATGCATCTCAAGGTGTTTACTTACATCATGCAGATGCTTACAGATAAATATCAGGTTTCAATGCTTGATTTTGACCTTGAAAAATCTATCTTTTTCTATGGTATCGATTCTTTAAAGATCATTGAAATTCATAGCACCCTTGAAGGACAGTTAAATACTAAAATTCCTACAGAGGCTTTTTTCCAAGCAAATACTTTCAAAGAGATGATTGATGATATTGTTAAATCGATTTCTAATCAGGATAATGTCGGAGTTAAAACTAGTAACTATTCTTTACAAGCAGAAATTGAAGAAGCGTTAGAATATCTTCTTCGAGATCGTGGTGATGGTGCAACAGAAAACCAAGGCAGTCAGACTAATACTACATTATTGACTGGAGGATCAGGGTTTGTCGGTACTTTTTTTCTCAAAGAACTGCTTGAACGCACTGATCTTAAGGTTTTTTGTTTGGTACGCGCTGCCGATGAAGAAGCAGGGTTAAACAGGATTAAAAAGACAGCATTAAAATACAATGCTTTTCTTCCTAGTGGATGGGAAAACCGCGTACAAATCGTGATTGGTGATATGTCCAAGAAGCGGTTTGGACTGTCTGAAAGTGTCTATGAAGATTACGCAGAAAAAATAGACAGTGTATATCATGTTGCAGCAGTAGATAACTTTTATTTACCCTATAACATTATTAAGAAAACCAATGTTTTCGGAACTATTGAAGTGGCAGATTTTGCTTTGTCCCGCAAAATAAAACCCTTCTATCATGTATCGAGTTGTGCCGTTTCTTTGCTGGAAAAATGCAGTGATCCCCCGACTATTATTGGTCTGGTTAATGGATATGCCCAAACTAAGTATGTAACGGAGCAGATTATCTTACGTTTGGCAGAAAAAGGATTACCTTGGATCAGTTTTCGTTTAGGATATTTATATACATTGGGGATTTCAAATGTTGATCTTAATCCCAATACTTCGTTTAATAAATTGCTTCAATTAGTGGCAAAAGCTTACGACAAAGTAGAAGAGGATTTCTTCATTGAAGCGGATGCTTTTGAGAATTTTCTCATGGCTATTCCTGAAATTGGTTGTGTCCCAGATATTGACGCTAATTTCGATCTTATGCCCGTTGAATATTCAGCCAAAGCGATTATTAAGACCTCATTACTACCGATGAATGAGAAACAACAATGTTATACTTTCTATAACCCCCAGCCTCTCAATTGGTCTGATATTGTCAGTTACTTTAAAAAGCTTAATAAGCGGATTGAAACTGTTCCTTTGACAACCTTTGTTGACAAGTATCAAGAGTATGTTCGACACACCGATAACAACAGTATTAAGCTTTTGAAATCTGTCGTATCTCGTGAATTAGATCAACAACTTAATACCATGTTCCGCAAGATTGATACGGACATGGTTAAGGAGGATATCCATTGGTGTCCCCCTTGCGAAAAGCCTTTTACTCATGCTTATGTAGATTTTGTTCTTAATGGATGATTTCTTGTGGGACTTTGACAATCTTATCTGATTAAAAAGGGGAAGAAACCTTACCAAACGCTAATTTTATATTTTTAGAGGTAGACTCACCTCTAAGCCATTGTATTGAGCGTTTAAGTGTTTTTGAGCCAATAATATATAGAGCTTTCACCCATTTTTAGCCTTACTTTTTGTCAAAGTCCTAATGCTATAATAGCAAAGACTATCGAAAACCTAAAATCTTAAGGAGATAATTCAATGACAGTAACAATTTCAACAACAATGTCACCCAAAAAACCTATTGATTTTGTTGAACGTAATAATCTGAAAGCGTTCCGAGAAATTCTAAGAGACTGGCTCGCTATTGCCTTAATTATAGCCTTTAGTATTTGGGCAAATAATATCTTTGTTTATGTTGTTTGTGTTTGGTTAATTGGGGCTTTTCAATTTGCCCTTGCAGAAGCGATTGCCCACGAAGCAGCCCATTATAATTTATTTACCTCAAAAGCCTGGAATGACCACCTAGAGTTTCTATATGCTTTTCCATTTTTTCGCACCCTTTATTCTTATCGGAAACATCACTTACCTCACCATACACATTTAGGAAGTGAAAAAGACTACCTCATTGAACACTATGAATTTTTAGGATTAAATAAAACAAACAAGAACGTTTTAATGATCTTGTTTATTAAACCGATATTAGGCTTTTCTGCAATTTTCTTTGTTGTTGAGACTATTCATGATACCTTTCTAAACTTTAAAACAGGACTACAAGAAAATAATGGACGGTTGCTTAAAAATCTCCTTCAACTTTGTTTATTCTGGCTAGTCGTTATTTTCGGATTTTATTGGTCAGGAAATTTAGATATTTTATTACTTTACTGGTTTGTACCTTTAGTGTGGTCTTATTCTTTCTTTTCAGCTTTTAATGAGGTGCATGAACATTATAATACTGTGTCAGGAACAAGATCAAATGTCAATCCTTTTCTTAATTTCATATTTCACAATGGATGTTATCATTATGTTCACCACTTATGTCCTACTATTCCTTGGTATAATCTGCCCAAAGCACATCAATCTTTATGTCCAAATAACCCAGATATATCAAAAAGTTTGCTAGAAAGCTATCGGCAAATAACCCGTGACAATTCAGCAATAAAATCATCAGAGGTTAATTAAAATTTATTTAACCAGAAAAAACAATAAAAAGAGGAAACCTGTAAGGAATTTGGGATTAAGTATCAAAAGTATGAATCCGTTGGGGACGCTCTCTTATCTCATTTTCGATTACTGCGCCGCCTTGGTAAACCAAGTACAAATTTTTGATTTATTTGGCTAGGTTGGCTATTTATCTAAAATAACCAACTTACCAATTCTTTATTAACGTTTTTCTAGCAAAAAAAAACAATAAAAAGGAGTTGAATCTCATGACACAAACAGTAACACAAACAGTATCTTATCCCTCAAACCTTGAATCAATTAAAAAGCTAAAGTTTGCTGAAAATACTGAGTTTCGGACAACCTTAAACAGACGAATTGATGATTTTTTTCAAACCACTGGACGGCAAAAACGAGACTGTCCCCAGATGTATTTGAAGACAGCTATTCTAGTCCTTGGTCTTATAACTATTTATGTATCTTTAGTTTTTTTAGCACAAGAATGGTGGCAAGCTCTAAGTTTATCAATTTTACTTGGACTGTTCATGGATGGCATTGGTTTTAACCTTCAGCACGATGGTTCCCATAATGCCTATTCCAACATTCCTTGGGTGAATAAACTGATGGCTATGTCTATGGATGTGATTGGTTTTAGTTCCTATTATTGGAAGATGGGACATACTGTACTTCATCACAAATATGTCAATTTAACAGGGTATGATCAAGACTTTGAGTTTGGTACTTTTGCTCGGAAAACACCCTTTCAGAAGTGGTTTCCTCATCATCGTTGGCAACATTATTATATCTGGTTACTTTATGGGGTGTATGCTATTGAGTGGTCATTGATCCGTGATGTCAATAATTTATTAAGCAATAAAATAGACCATCTCGATTATCCTAGACCAAAAGGGATGGATCTAGTTATCTTTTGGCTAGGAAAGTTAATTTTTTTGACTTTTGCCTTCGGTATTCCCTTAATATTTCATTCAGTATGGAATGTTTTATTGTGCTATGGAGTTGCAGTATTTAATATGGGTTTCTTCATGAATTGTATTTTTTTATTAGCACACGAAGTTGAAGAAGCAGAATTTCCTATGCCTTCAGAAGATACAATAATGGTAAAAAATGAATGGGCTATTCATCAAATTGAAACCAGTGTTAACTGTTCCTTTAATCCTTTTTTAAGTTGGTTCTGTGGTGGACTAAATTTTCAGATTGAGCATCATCTATTTCCGAAAATTTGTCATATAAATTATGCTTCTATAGCCCCTATTGTTGAAAAGACTTGTCAAGAATTTGGTGTAAAATATCAAACAAATAAATCACTTTTTGCTTCTTTATCATCACATTTTCGATTACTGCGCCGCCTTGGTAAACCAAGTCCAAATTTTTAATTTATTTGGCTAGGTTGGCTATTTATCTAAAATAACCAACTTACCAATTCTTTATTAACGTTTTTCTATCAAAAAAAAACAATAAAAAGGAGTTGAATCTCATGACACAAACAGTAACACAAACAGTATCTTATCCCTCAAACCTTGAATCAATTAAAAAGCTAAAGTTTGCTGAAAATACTGAGTTTCGAGCCACGTTAAACAGACGAGTTGAAGATTTTTTTAAAACCACTGGACGACAAAAACGAGACTGTCCCCAGATGTATTTGAAGACAGCTATTTTAGTTCTGGGTTTTATAGCTATTTATGTATCTTTAGTTTTTTTAGCACAAGAATGGTGGCAAGCTCTAAGTTTATCAATTTTACTTGGACTGTTCATGGATGGCATTGTTTTTAACCTTCAGCACGATGGTTCCCATAATGCCTATTCCAACATTCCTTGGGTGAATAAACTGATGGCTATGTCCCTGGATGTGATTGGTTTTAGTTCCTATTATTGGAAGATATTTCACAATGTACTTCATCACAACTATGTTAATATAACAGGGTATGATCAAGACTTTGAGTTTGGAACTTTGGCGAGAAAAACACCTTTTCAGAAGTGGTTTCCTCATCATCGTTGGCAACAATATTATATTTGGTTACTATATGGTGTGTACAGCATCGAGTGGTCATTAAGTTTTGATTTCGAGAGTTTTTTTAGCAATAAATTACGCCATGTAGATTATCCTAGACCCAGGGAAAGGGAGTTAGTTATCTTCATACTGGGAAAGACAATTTTTTTGAGTCTTGCTTTCGGTATTCCCTTAATGTTTCATTCCATTTGGAATATTTTATTGTGCTATACTGTGACACAATTAACATTAGGAATTGTGATGAGTTGCATCTTTTGGTTAGCCCACGAAGTTGAAGAAGCAGAATTTCCTATGCCTTCAGAAGATACAAGAATGGTAAAAAATGAATGGGCCATTCATCAAATTGAAACCAGTGTTAATTGTTCCTTTAATCCTTTTTTAAATTGGTTTTGTGGTGGACTAAATTTTCAGATTGAGCATCATCTATTTCCACAAATTTGTCATGTAAATTATGCTTATATAGCCCCTATTGTTGAAAAAACTTGTCAAGAATTTGGTGTAAAATATCAAACAAACAAATCACTTTTTGCTTCTTTGTCATCACATTTTCGATTACTGCGTCGTCTTGGTAAATCAAGTTCAACTCTTTAATTTACTTGGACAGGTTGGCTTTATTGTATTAGTTAAATAGCCAACCTACTATTATTACTCTTTCCTTGTCCATTATCTATTATCTTTAGGACACAATTTAAAGAACAAATCGGTTTTAAACTATGTTACATCCCTCTCATCAACTTCGCTTTATCAATCCAGTTATTGGTTATGGTGTCTTTGCTACTGAACCAATTCCCAAAGGAACAATTGTCGGATTTGTAGATTCTCTTGATATCAAGATTTTACCGAAAACTTATGAGCGTCTTAATGACAAAGTTAGAGCAATTATTGAGCATTTTGTTTATATTGACAAAGAAGGTGATGGAATCTTAGCTTGGGATAATGAAAAGTACATAAACCATAGTTGTGATTCTAATGCCCTTGTTACTCCATATCATTTATCTATTGCTGCACATGATATTGCCAAAAATGAAGAAATAACTATAGACTATACCCTAAATGATGCCTATTTGGATATTCATAAAGAGGGGGAAGGATTGTCTTGTCAGTGTGGCAGTCCCAACTGCCGAAAAATCATTAATAATCTTGATATTGACAGTTACTTGCCTATTTTCATTTCTCGCTTAAATGAAGCATTAACTTGTTCACTTCAAGTTAAACAACCTCTTTTTGATTTTATGGATACTAAAGAGAAAAATGAATTAATTAAAGCTTTTCAGAATCATAGTGATTGTTCTAAAATTATGTTAGAGTTTCTCAAAAAGCGAAGCTCAAATTTTCATAAAAAATGGAACAGAATACTATCGTAAAAAGTCTAATAAACCATTATTTTTGATTTTTATGACTTTAAATTCCGATCCTCTTATCTTTAGATTTTTTAAGATGAGTGATACTGCTGACTCTGCTCAATTTGCGTCAAAAGAGTGGCCTGTTGCATCTATTTTAACAAACAAAACAAAAACAGTACTTTTGATGCATGGTTACTTGGAGTTATGCCGTTTATCGTCATCATACATGGAAGTTGCTTGCATCTCTAATAAAGTGGTAGGATTACTGGTTGGAAAAATTGAGACAGATTGCACTTTAAAAGCGAAAATAAAGTCCATTTTTTATTCTATAATAGTGTTAATAAAAGTCATTTCTGGGAAATATGGTAAATTATCTAAACCGTTATTGCTTGTAAAAAACTTGATTTCTACAGAGATAAAATCTCAACAGAGTTCGCCGAAATCAGATGGAAAGATCGTACTTTTTATGGTCAATCCGGAGTATCGAGGCCAAGGAATTGGTAAAACTTTAATGGACAGATTTGTAGTAGTTGCCAAAGATAAACGAGTTAAACGGATATCTCTTTATACCGATCCCTTCAGCAACTGGCAATTTTACGAGAAATATGGCTTTACACGCTATAGTACATTTAAGAATGATTTAGATTCATTCTTAAGAGGAGAAAATGTGAAAGGATTTATATATATTTTGGACATAAACAATACTCCGGACAGTTTTGATACGGAGTAATGACAAAATATTTGGAAGTTCTGAACAAAGGTAAATTATGTTTTCCTCGCCCTTATATTTCCCTAACTTTCGTTGGCTGTGGTTAGGGCAAACTTTAATCTTGTCTGCTGCTAAATTTTGGATGGTTTCGTTAACATGGTTGGTACTCCAGAAAACAGCTTCAGGATTGGCTGTTGGTACTGTATTAGTGGCGGCGGCAATTCCACGAGCCTTGTTTATGTTGGTAGGTGGTGCAATCAGCGATCGTTGGTCACCTCGAAATGTCACTATCATTGGAGGTCTGATTAATACTGTTTTAATTGGAATTGCTACTGTTTTGCTAATATTAGATGGTTTTAATCTCATTGTTTTCATTGTAATTGCTGTTTTATTTGGATTGTTTGAGGCTATTTTATACCCAGCGATTCTTGCCCTCTTGCCTCAATTGGTGAGAAAATCACAATTAGCAGAAGCTAACGCTTGGATACAGGGCAGTGAACAGTTTACCGAAGTCATCGGACCTGCTGGTGCGGGTTTTATGATTGGTGCGTTTGGATTAACCATTGCTTTTGCCATCAATACACTCATATTTGCCTTTGGTAGTTTGTTCATATACCTAGTGCGGACTCGTCGCCGTCAACCTCTGGCAACTGAACCAGAGAAACAAGCTTTAACAGGTGAGATTGTTTTAGGTTTAAAATATGCCTGGACACAGCCTGCTATCAGAATAAGTTTGCTACTTTTAGCAATGATTAATTTTGCAATGTTAGGTCCGATTATCATCGGCGTTGCAGCCTTAGTCAACGTAAAGTTTGGAGGTAATGCCACAACATTTGGTTATCTACAATCCGCTTACGGTATAGGTGCATTACTTGGTGTCTTAGTTGCCAGTCAAATGGGTGCAATTAAGAGTCTCAAAACCCCTCTTGTTTTACTGTGCTATGGTCTGGGTGCGGGACTAATAGCATTAGGATTTGTCCAGGACTTTTGGATAGCATCGGGAATAATTGCCTTAATGGGAATAGGAGGTGGTACTGTCACTGTACTGGGCATGACTTGGCTGCAACAAAATACAGCCTCAAATATGCAGGGACGAATGATGGGACTGACAATGTTCGCTGCGGTAGCTCTTGATCCCTTCTCTCAAGGTGTTTCTGGAGTGTTAGTAGAATTCAGTTTGACGGGATTATTTGTAGCAGCTGGAGTCACAATGTTCCTCACTGCCATAGCTTCGTCAATCGGCCGCACTCATACAATTAAATCAGTTACTACTGATTCTTCATTCCCTGTTTCCGAACCTGTAATTTCAGTGCGTAACCTGAATCATTATTTTGGATCAGGTATGCTACGTAAACAAGTATTATTTGACATTAATTTGGATATTCAACCTGGTGAAATTGTGATTATGACTGGACCTTCCGGTTCAGGTAAAACTACCCTTTTGACTTTAATGGGTGGTTTGCGTTCTGCTCAAGAAGGTAGTTTGAAAATTTTAGGACAGGAAATATGTGGAGCAAATAAACAACACTTAACTAAATTGCGCCGTCAAATAGGTTATATTTTTCAGGCGCACAACCTGATGACCTTTTTAACTACCCAAGAAAATGTGCGGATGTCGTTGGAATTGCATGATGAATATCTAAATCATGATATCAACAACAAAGCGATCGCCATGTTAGAGGCTGTCGGTTTGGCAGATCGTATCAGTTACTACCCCGAAAATCTTTCTGGTGGACAAAAACAACGGGTAGCGATCGCTCGTGCTTTAGTCAGCCAGCCTAAAATTGTCTTAGCTGATGAACCTACCGCTGCACTTGATAAAAAATCTGGCCGCGATGTTGTGGAATTGATGCAGAAACTTGCTAAAGAACAAGGCTGTACTATTTTGCTCGTTACCCACGATAACCGCATTTTGGATATTGCTGACCGTATTATTTATATGGAAGACGGTCAGCTTAAAGATGTCAATATTAAGGCGAAGATACAGTAAACGAAGTATATTTAGTATTTGGGGATGATTAGCTACTCCTTGTCCTGATATTTTTCATAATTATTGTCAGCCTGTTGATTATTTTTGACAGCACCCTTGCTAAATATCTTCTCTGTCCAGAGATAAGGAATTGGTAATAAAAACCAGACATATTCCCACCAACCTTGATCGATAATAGCAACTCCTATTGTTAATAAGGAAAACATCGGCTCTATCAAGATTTTCCATCTTGTAGAAATAATAATTTCACTATTTAGATCATCGGCAATTAGTCGGTGTTTATAAGTCGCATAATTCCAGTTAATAAATGATATCAATCCAATGAATGCAGTATTGACGCTAAAGCATATTTTCACAAGAGCATTTTCTGGAAAATAAATAACTAGGGTGTCAGAGTAAGGAATCAGAAATATTCCCATCAGATAAAGTAAATAGAGTGAAATATGAATCGTATCTGCTTGTTTGTAATATTTAAATTGCTTGATATGTTCTAGCCAGTAGAAACCAACAATCACAAATGCGATCGCGTAGCTAGTGAGTGGTTTTATTTGAGCTAGTAAAAATGCCACAATTTCTGAGTCTGTGGGCTGTTGCAGATTTTCAGGAAAATCAAGAGCTAAGAAGCACTCTGCCATTGCCAGTGCGAATATAATATCAGCTATTCTCTGAAGGTGGACAATAGGCTCTTTCTGATCAGAATTATTGTTTTTATCTTCATTCATTAGTCATATCCAAAAGTGCAGGCTACTTTTAATTTGTACGTTGGGTCAAAGTAAACTTACGGTGGAAAATAAAATTCAAATAACAAGAATTTCGGCATAACAGCTATCGTTTCTATATCGAACGCTCGTTATATTAAATAATATAATAAACCTAAAGTGTTTGTCAAGATATTTTTGCAAATTCAGATATCCTGCTGATTGCTCCGCGAACGCTCACGTTTCACAACCTAACCTACAAATTAAGGCTTTTTCCACTTTTTCAGCAAGCCCTAATTATAATTAAAATGGTGTTTTTACCTGTAAGTGGAAGATTTTTTCTACATGAGGATGCTGAAACCTCAACTCTCTCGCGTGCAGATATAATCTATCAGTATCACTATGATAACCATAGAGTTTATCCCCCAAAATTGCCATTCCCAGTCCTCTTGTATCAGCAGCATGAACCCGTAATTGATGAGTCCGTCCAGTCAAAGGCACAAATTCAACACGGGTATAATCTCCTTCTCTGTTCATAACGCGGAAGTGAGTTAAACTAGGTTTACCTCGTGATAAATCCACTTCTTGATAAGGACGATGATCAGGATTTCCCCATAAAGGTAAATTAATTTCACCTTCATTAATAGCTAGAGAACCTGTCAGCAAAGCTTCATAAACTTTAGATACTTGTCTTTTTTGGAATTGTTTACTTATTTGAGAATAAGTAACTGGATCTTTAGCTATTAAGAGAATCCCGGAAGTATCTTGATCTAAACGATGTACCGCGATTATTTCTTGATTATATAGATGACGTAAACGACTGATTACACTATCTTGATTATGAAAATAACGACCAGGAACAGATAATAGTCCTGATGATTTATTCACAGCAATTAGCCATTCATCTTCATAAATTATTTCTACTTGATTTGGCTTTAATCCTGATAGCAAAAATCCCATTAATGGCTGACATCTTTCCAAACAAGCACCATAAAATTCTCCCTGTATTTTATCCTCTACAGTAGAATTACCCCACCAAAATTCAGCCATTGCTAAAGGTTTTAGTTGATGAGTAGCTGCATAATGTAATAATTTAGGAGCGCAACATTCTCCTGTGCCAGTTGGTGTTCCTGTTGGTAATAATTGCTGTAGAGATAAAGATTGTCCTTGAAAATTAATTAAGCTATAAGCAGCGTGCATTTCTGTTTGTAAATGTCGGGATAGTTGTTTACGCTGTTGTTTTAGTACGGCAATTTTCTGATCTGCTGATGTTATAATTTTCTGTAAAGGTTGTAAAATTTCATTTTGACGACGTTTAAGATGGCGACGTTCAATTCCTTGTAGACGACTTTCTGTTTCCAATTGTTCCAGCGCAATTTTCAGAGATTCATCCGTGAGAGTTTGCCAAAATTCTTGACGTTGTGTCTGTCGTTGTAGTTTGCTACGATAATGGTGTAAACTAAGAGCCTGTAACTGTTGAGTATATTCAGCAGATAGAGTTTTATATTCTTCTCTTTCTGAAAGTTTCTCAAGGCTAATAATTTCTTGTTTAATGGCTTCTAACTTGGCTAAGGTCTGAGTTTCTAATAAAACCACTTCTTCCCTACCAGGAATTGGTGAAACCCAACCTTTAAGCATACTATTACCATTTAATAAACCGGAAAATGCTTTAATAACTCTTGGTTCACCATTGGGTAATTCAACTAACAAAATACCATACATTTTTCCCTCCTGGGAATAAAGATGATTTTGCTCAAGTTGTTGCATCAGATTATTAGCTATAGCTTCCGCTAAAGGGGTACGGGGTAATCTGAGTATTTCCCCTGTTTGGGGGCATTTTCCTTCATAGTAATAGTTAGGCTGTGCCGAAGTAATGATCAAATTAGATGAGATAAAATCTGAAAGCGGATGCAGGTAAATCATAAAATATATAGAGTATGATCAAATATTTGATAGTTAATAAATTTTTGTTGAAGTTGCTTGTTTTAATTTGTAAGCTTTTTTTGGTATGGACGTTAGTATATTTTACAATACCTCTAATTATTCTCACACCAGAAATTATTAATAATCCCGTTGGGAATTTTATCCTCACTTTGGTATTTTTGTGTTTACCATTTTTCCTCATATATCTATTTGTAGATGAGGATATGAAAAAAATTTCCCATTTACTGGCTATACTAACAAACAATCAACGCTATTACCAAAAAATTCATCAATTTATTGCTTATACAACTAGATATTTGATATTAATTATAATATGCTTCATGCCATTTTTATCTTTTTTTTCATCCTATCAAATTCAAAATTTGATTTATTGGCATCCTCAGCATAGACAAGAGAATTATACTCAATTGAGTCAATATTTACAAGCTAAAAATTGGGAAGATGCTGCGAAAGAAACACAATCAGTAATGTTGAAAATTACTAATAGAGAAAATAATAATTGGTTAAGTACCAGAGCTATTGAAACTTTTCCTTGTGAAGCTTTACAGAATATAGACAATTTGTGGTTAGATGCTAGTGAAAATAGATTTGGTTTTAGTGTCCAAACTAAAATTTGGAACCAAGAAAATAATGGTCAAATCAATTTTAATTATAAAATAGATCAGAAATTTCGTCAAAAAGTAGGATGGAACCCAGAAAATATAACCCATATAGAATCTCATTTCCAATTATCCACAGATACCCCCATAGGATATTTACCCAAACCTGTAGGAACGTCTTTGGGAAAAGCCTGTGTGGGAAATTTAGATAGGCTTTGGTTTGGACAAGCAGTAGGCTGTTATCACAAGATATTTATTCGCATGAATGATTGTAAATAAAATAAATGCTATATTTGGGGTAGGGAACAAACCAAGAATACAGATATCTTTGTTTGTTCTCAAAATTTTAAATTAGTTTTGCTCAGATAATTATTGAATTCAGATTGTGTTAAAATAACTATTTTTCGGAACTTCACTAAATGCGTAATCCACAAAAGAACCACATTAAAATTGATCCAGCCACCCTGGTTCTAATTGGGTCTGCTTTGATACTATTACCACTACTACTCGCTGGCTTTTTGGGGTAATTATCTATCCACAAAATTAAAAGTTGGTTATTTCCATTAACTGAAAATAACCATCAACTAGGAGTTTTTTTTCGTAACATTTAAATATCAACATTGATATTTTCTATCTGTCTAGCTGCTTTATCCCACAGTTTTGCAGATTCTTCATCATTCCAGTGAGTTCTCAGATTTTCCGCTTTTTTATGGCATATTCGCTCTAGCATCTCTAAAATTGCCGCTAGTGTCAACTGATCAACTAATCCCTCTAAAATACTCATGTATTCTTTCATAACAGATACCCCCTTTAATTTCTACTGAAAACTGAAAGAACCCTCCCTACCTTCTGTGTTAAAAAACGACACAAGAATTAGAAATTCTCGTCAATTAGTTCTGACTTTTATATTATCAACCCAATGATTTATAGAGGATGCAACTCTTCTTAATTCTCTACATTTGCGGTTACGTAGGTTGTGTTCAGCAAAGTAATATAATAGCTGAGGTATTTCCAGAAATATTGCCTTAAAACCCAAAAAATGAGATGCTTAAGGTGTATAAAACTGGAAATTGGGTTTATTCTTCAGATAAATCTATAAGTTTTGTGTCATCTGCAAAAACTCCGCAAACAAAGGTTCTCCAAAATTCATTAATCTCAGAGAAGGTATTTCATCAAACATATCTGGGTAAAAAGTAATCATGTATTCCCGGTTTTTATAGGTAAGTAGCCACGTTTTTTCGTCTTTTAGCTGAAAAATCACCCCAGTAGATTTTAAAATTGTTGATGTGGTAAATAAATGTTCAATGCTTTCTGGTGTAAAAGGAGTAGGTGGAATAGGCTTTTGAATTTCCGCTAAATCAGCATCTAAATCCATTGTTAGCATTGCTTCAATTCCTGGGCGGAGAGGTGCATTTAATACCGAGTCAAACTCAGACATCAACACATCCTCTTCTTCTGGATCTGCACTCATCGCAGCTTGTTCAATGAAAGTGGGAACTTTAGCTAAAATGGGTTGGAGATTACCAACAACTGTAGCAAAGGCGTTAATGCGATCGCGCAATTTTCTATAAACTTTTGCTTCTACAGTGCCATCATAATAAAAATTGTGAATGCGGACAGTTTCATACCTTTGTCCAATTCTATCAATTCTGCCAATTCTTTGTTCCACACGCATGGGATTCCAGGGCATATCATAATTGATTAATACCCCACAATTTTGCAAGTTTAACCCTTCTGACGCAGATTCACCCACATCCTCAAAATCCTTTAATCCTGATTCTCACAAATAAACCGATCCTGTACATCCTCTAATCCTGGAAATCCTGATTCAGACAAAAAAATATCAAACACAAACCCACATCCTCAAAATCCTTTAATCCTGATTCTCACAAATAAACCGATCCTGTACATCCTCTAATCCTGGAAATCCTGATTCAGACAATTATTCCTGCTTAATTGCACTGATTAAAATTCCTAAAATCTTTTTTACATCCTTGATATAATATTCAGTTAAATCAATAGAAACTACTTTATCTTCTAACTTCAAAAACTGCCAAATAGTACCGATAGTTACAGCACCATAAACAATTTTAATCTGATTTTGTTTCTGTTCATTAAATAATTGAGCAGCCAACATTTCAGCTATACATTGAGCCAAACCGGATTTCAAGTTTTCATTTTTACTTTCTACCAATGTAATTACAGGTGCGCGGACAAAAAGCTGTTCTTTAGAAAGACTAATCAGAAAATCGCAAAAACCATTTAACCCTTGTTGATTATCTACATTAAAATCCACCCCAGAAAATAAACTGATTTCATTATTTAACTTTCTTCTTACTTCCAGTAAAATTGGACTAATTATCATCTCAGAACGGGCTTTTTCTGTATTAATTGAAACAGCTAAATCAACATTTTCCTTGAGGATTGTTCTTAGTAAATCACTAGATTCTTCCTCTGGAACATCTCCAAATAATCCTGATACTTCGTTTAATGTCAATTCAAATTTTTGGATAATTTCACTTAATTTAAAATCACTGTAAGCCATCTTTATTACCTTTAATTAATTAAGTAGGTGAACACAATAAAACCAAACTGTGTAAAGAAACGTAAAATCGCCCAAACCCTCTTCACTCTTGCCTCTTGCCTCTTGCCTTTTGCCTTGCCATAACGACAATTTTCAACGCCAACCTACTTACACCACAGTCAACAGTTAACAAACCTCAATCTCCTAATAATACCCTAATCGCTTTTAAAGCTTGACTACGCTTCCCATTACTAATCTTAGCAAACCAGTAATGGGATTCCTCATAACTCATTGCTTTGATACCTTGGGCAATATTAGCAATTCTTTCAGGTTTAGAAAGTGGTTGAATCGTCTGAAATAACAAAGCTAAATTTATACCCGTTTCCTCAGTTAAAACATAAGGACTTTGGCGATTATGACTTAATGTTTTTGGGTCATAATTATTGGCTTTCAAACAATCATAAATCGCCTGTTTTACCTGAATTAAAGCATTACCCTGCAATGACTGTAAATATTTTTGTCCAATTACTTAGTATTATAACATATCTCCATAAAAATCCTCATCTAGTAACTGTTCTAAACTAAAAGGTAAATCAAGAGGATATTCTGATTCATCTGGTTTTCTCACTCCCAATTTTGCATTTTTACTTTCTTTAATTGCCAGTTTTCTAGCATCAGCATAAGCTATAGAAATTACTTCATGCAGATAATTTTTAAAAGAAGGATTTTCTTGTAAATCTTTTTTAATTCTAAAACGATGTTCAGTAATAGAACTGTACCAACTTCCTTTCATCATTTCAGGAGCATCAGCTTGAACAGTTAACTTGAGTAAGTGAGCAATTAAAATTGTTAAATTACTCAAGAAAGACCGTTTTTCCGATTTACCCATATCATCCAGTTCTAATAATAAATGTTCCCAATCAACATCATGAAAATGTTTTTCTTTGATTTGTGTAATGATAGTTTCTCTCCAAAGATTAAAATCTTGTTCATATAGTTGATGGTTCATATAGCTCTATCCACTAAATCAAAAGCATAACTTACCAATTATAACATTTCTCCTCTCTTTGCGTCTCTGCGTGAAAAAAAGGACGAACTAAAAAGCTCGTCCTAAAATTGCCGAATAAAACGCAAAATCTAAACC
This sequence comes from Anabaena sp. WA102, assembly GCF_001277295.1. NCBI lineage: Bacteria > Bacillati > Cyanobacteriota > Cyanophyceae > Nostocales > Nostocaceae > Anabaena > Anabaena sp. WA102. Next base: position 2,641,983 of record NZ_CP011456.1, read on the forward strand.
TGCGCTTCCTCTCTTACCAACTTATCCCAACCCAAATCCTTCAAATTATTATTCCTTCTTAAAGGACGAGTTACCAACTCCAAAACATCACGCGCATTACCAAAACCGTGAATCTGTGCAAAAGTAAACTCCACAGACCACTTAGTATTAATACCCCGTGCTTCCAATGGATTAGCATGAGCCATACCAGTAATTACCAAATCTGGTTTTAACTCATAAATGCGTTGAACTTGATTATAATTATCTGGCTTTTCGACAATTGTTGGTAAAGGTGAACCCATTTCCTGACAAGTTTTTTCTAACAAAGCCAATTCAGCAGCTTGATAGCGTTTATCCATGTAAGGAATGCCGATTTCTTGAACAGTCATTCCGCAACGCACCAAGAACCGCGCTAGGGAAATTTCTAATAAATTATCACCCATGAAAAACACAGATTTACCGCGAATTAATTGCACGTATTCTTCTAAGTTTTCCCAAATTTGTGCTTCTCGTTCATCTAAACCCTGGGGAGTAATTCCCAATACAGAACAGATTTTTTCAATCCAAGCGCGAGTACCATCAGGACCAATGGGGAATGGTGCGCCAATGAGTTTACACTTGCGACGACGCATTAAAGTTGTAGCAGTGCGGCTGAGGAAAGGATTGACACCAGCGACATAATACCCTTCTTCAATCACGGGTAATTCTGTAAACCTTTTTGCGGGTAGCCAACCAGAAACTTTAATCCCTTGTTTTTTCAGTTCCAAGGTTAATTGGGTCACAACTGGGTCAGGCAAAGAACCAAACAGCACCAAAGGTGTATGATTTACATACTCAGATTCATCTTGAGCGATGTCTTCTTTTTTCTTACCGAAATTCATCAGTTTCTGAATGGCGTTACGCTCGCCTTTTTCAGTTTCCGATACGGGAGACTTTTCAGGACAACGATGAGCCATAGCGGCTAACACAGTGTCCTCTCCTTGGGTAAATGCGTAGTCGAGTCCGTTGGCACGGGCGACAACAATGGGAATACCTAAATCGGCTTCTAACTTAGGTGCTAAACCTTCCAAATCGGTTTTAATAATTTCAGTGGTGCAAGTACCAATCCAGACAATTACACTAGGATTGCGATCGCGTTTAATTTGCTCACACAAACGTTTTAATTCTTCATAATCATTCAACTGTGCCGAAATATCCCCCTCTTCCAACTCAGCCATAGCATAGCGAGGTTCAGCAAAAATCATCACCCCCATAGCATTTTGGAGGAAGTAACCGCAGGTTTTCGTGCCAATTACCAAAAAGAAACTATCTTCAATTTTCTGATATAACCAAGCCACACAGCTAATAGGACAAAAAGTGTGATAATTTCCGGTTTCACATTCAAAATTTAAAGCTTCAGGCTGTTGAGCAACAGTCATATTAATATTCTCCCTTTAATTTTTTTTAACTTGGAAAGTAGATGGTTGGTGATTGGTGATTGGTGATTGATGATTGGGTTATTCATTTCCCCCTACTTTCTTCCCTGTCACCTGTCACCTGTCACCTGTCACCTAAATTCTGCTTTCAACAATTAATTGTTAGGGAAGAGACGAGCCATTTCTGATTCATTAAAAACTTCAGATGGTAGTTCTTCCAAATTGTCGTCACCATTATGCAGCGAAGTTTCATCACCCCAGATGTCTGAAACTACATTATCAAATCCATTTTCTTCAGATGTATTTAGTTCATCCAAAGAATTATCTTCAGATAGATTCAGTCCACTAAAAGCATTTTCGGTCATTTCCCCAAAAGCATTATCAGGTATCTCTCCAAAAGCGTCTTCATCACTTAAAGACATCGGATTAAAGGAGGTATGACCAAAATCACCCATTGCTTCTAATCTGGATGATGCTTCTGAGTGATGGGAAACACCTTCATCGGATAAAGAAATACCACCAAAACCTTCATGATCTCTATCTATAGCCCAAGTGGCTTGCGTCTCGTTTCCCAAATTATTCAGATTGATCCCAGTGACTGAGAAAGATTCTGATTCAGGCATATCTGCCACCACAGCCGACAGACGAGAGTACATTTCTGGTTCTACTGTGGGGCTGAGACGATTACCAAGGGCAATATCAGGGTCAAAATGCAAATCCAGAACTTCAATTAAAATATCCGCATCTGGATTCAGTTTGGCAAAGGGGAACATTAGCTGGGCTAATTTTGGTTCTAGAGCATTGATGACTCCCAGGATGAGGTAAGAAGACGGACGCTTGCCGCCATCAGGGGTATAAACTGATTCAACAGTCATTTGGAGCGTAATCCATTCACGATTGGCTTGAAAGAATTGCAGCCACTTTTGTTTGATCGAATCGGTAAAACTATCAAAGAAAGCCATAAGTCCATCCTGAGAGGTAAAATGTTTTATACAATCATCAAGTCTAATTCCTCTTCAGCATTTGTGGCTTTAACTTTTACTGGATTGAGATAAAAATCTGACAATAGAGAAAAAAGTTCACGATCAGGAGAGTCGTTGGGAACGACACCTTCGGGTTGAGCGAGAATTTGATCAGCAATATTCAGGTAGTAGTCGCAAACGTAGCTTAGAGAAGGATCTGACTCTGCCATTTCAAATAAAGTTTTGCCTTTGACGCGGGAAACGCGGATATCTTCAATTAAAGGTAATACCTCTAAAACAGGCATAGGCACGGCTTCTATATATTTATCAATTAAATCCCGCTTGGAGGTACGATTACCGATTAATCCTGCCAAACGCAAGGGGTGAGTCCGAGCTTTTTCCCGAACGGAAGCAGCAATCCGGTTGGCTGCAAATAGAGCATCAAAACCATTATCTGTAACAATTAGGCAATAATCTGCATAATTTAACGGTGCGGCCAAAGCCACCACAAACAACGTCACCAAGGACATCAAATAAAATTACATCGTATTCATCAAAAGCATTAAGTTCTTTTAATAATTTGACTGTTTCCCCAACTACATAGCCACCACAACCGGCACCGGCTGGAGGTCCACCTGCTTCAACGCAATCAACACCGCCATAACCTTTGTAAATTACATCCTCTGGCCAAACATCTTCGTAGTGATAATCTTTTTCTTGCAAGGTATCAATAATGGTGGGAATCAAAAACCCAGTCAGGGTAAAGGTGCTGTCATGTTTGGGATCACAGCCAATTTGTAAGACCTTTTTACCTCGTTTAGCCAGAGCTACAGAGATATTACAACTGGTTGTAGATTTGCCGATTCCACCTTTTCCGTAAACTGCTAGTTTCATTGTTGTACCTCTCTTATAGTTTCTTTACAAACTCTTAGCTCAAACATTTGCCTGTATCTACATTGATTCGGGGATGTGTGAGGTGCTTGAGTGTCATTATTGTGCAAATTCTCTGGAAAGGAAAGGGGACTAGAATCTGAAAGGTGCTGATATCAGCTATTTAAGTGATTAAATATTCTATTTCTAAAGTATTAAGCCATTTATTAGTCTTAAATGGCTAAAAATTCTATTTTTTAAAGTTTTAATCTTTTGTTTTTATAAAAATAGTTTCAAAAGACAAAAAAAATCCATATATAAAAATCTATTTATTCCATAATATTTGCTTACTCTTGTAACCCTTGACGATATTGCTGGTATTTACGGTGTGTGCAACCAGAAAAGCATTGTCAACGGTCGGTTGAAAATAAAGGTGAGATTTGGGGATCAGGTTAATCGGGTATTCTGATTCAGGCGTAAAATTGGCAATAAAGAAATTTTATGAGCGATCGCTTCCCTTTTTGTTACCATTGTTCCTGGATTAGTAAATATTTATTAAATTATAAAATATCTGATATAAAACTTTACAGGGAATAGGGAATAGGGAATAGGGAACAGGGAACAGGGAACAGGGAAGATAAGAAAGTTCTTAACCAATGACAACTGACAAATGACTAAAAAACAAAAATTTCCTTACTTGCTGGGTTCTAAATGGACTGCACAGAAAAAAGTTGATGGTTGGCGACATTTTCAGGTTGTTAACCGCAAAAATCAGGGTAAATGGGTATATGCGGAAATGGTAGCAGCTTGTGATCCTCAAGTACGCTTTTGGTTAAATGCTAAATTATTACAAGATAATTCCCAATGGTACGCTGGTTGGCAAACCTTACAAGAAATAAACTCTATCGAAAACCATTAATTCCCTCTTGCCTCTTGCCTCTTCTAAACCATCAATGGTTGTTGATACAGTGGCACAGTGAAAGTCACTGTTGAACCAAGTCCCTCACCTAGACTATAAAAATGTACCTCACCACCCATTGCTTCTATGAGCTTTTGGGATATTGTGAGTCCTAAACCTGTACCACCATAGTGACGAGTCCGAGAACCATCAATTTGAGAAAATAATTGAAATAGTTTATCTTGCTTATCTAAGGAAACACCAATACCTGTGTCAACAACGCGAACTTTGACTGTTGTAGGGTGTTTTTTTGGTATTAAATCAGCACTGATAGTAATACCACCTTCATGGGTAAATTTAATAGCATTACCTACTAAATTTAGCATTACTTGTAATAATCTCTTATAGTTGCCTTGAACAATAATTGCATCAGAAATTGCAGGCATTTCCATGTGAAAACTAATATTTTTCACCTCCGCTTGCTGACGGGTAAAGCCTTCAACGTCATCAAATAATTCTTTGAGATTGACTGGTGAACAGTCTAATTCCATTTTACCTGCTTCAATTTTAGCAAAGTCCAAAATATCATTGAGGATATTTAACAGATGCAAAGATAATTCATGAGCTTCTAAAATAAACTCATGTTGTTCTTGAGCATCATCTGTAACTCCTTCTAAAATTAGCTTTAAGAAGCCAATCATGCCATTGAGAGGAGTCCGAATTTCGTGGGAGACATTAGCCAGAAATTCGCTTTTTAAGCGAGAAACTTCTTCAGCTTTTTGTCGGGATTCTTCTAGTTCTTGATATAAAGTAGCATGAGCGATCGCTGTTCCTAACTGATCTGCCACTTCCCTGGCTAATTCTAATTCTGCTTGTGTTAGTGGATGGCATTCATCAACAAAACTAAGAGCAGCTAAACCATTAGCTTTGTCTTTGTAACAAGTCGCAACAACCAGAGATTGAGACTGTGGAGATTGGTGATTAAATGAAACTGCCATCACCACAGGCTCTAAAGTCGCTAATGCTTGAGCAAAAGCCGGCTCAGAAGATATATCTATTTCTGAGTCAAGAATAGAAATTTGCTCTGGTTGATGATACTCCGCAATTACCTGAACCTTGGTATTAGCGGGTTGATAAGGGCAAATAATACAGCGTTCTAGGTTGAGTCTTTTTCCCAAGCTATCAACTGTTTGTTGCCAAATAACATCTAAATCCAGTGTCCGACGAATATTTCTGGTGATTTTGTTTAATAACTTCTGATGTCGCTGCAATCGTAAAGCTAACTCAAGCGCTGTTGGCGGTTTAAGTGCCTGATTCACATCTTGAGGATTAATTTTTGATGGTAACAACCTACCTATTACCAAAACTGTAGTTGTGGGCTGACCAAATTGCGGCAGAATCGGCGTAATTGTCAATTCCAACTCTAATAATTCGATATTTGGGCATTTAAACCAGTATTTCACCCTTTCCGGCACAGAACTGCTCAAAATCCGGTGTAAATTTTCTAGATAAACAACCTTATCTACTGGAGCAAAGCTATCATTTTCATAAGAATACCCGGTAAGTGGGAAACGAGCGCGTCTTTAGACCTGAGAGGGAAACGACACGAGCGGTTTTAACCGCTGTGGATATTAAAATTGAAACCAGATTTTTGATTGGAACCTGGAAACCAACTCCCATTTCTGGGGTAATGTTAGCTAGATGCCTCCGGCACGCTGGCGCGAACGACCTGTTATAAGAGCTTGCTTGAGCTTGCAACACTGTTCCAGTGACCTTAGAACTGTTTAATTACAAGCGACAGAGCGGGGAACTAGCTTCGCATTCCGAGGTGTCGTGACTCAAATAACGGCTACCCTTCGACAACGCTCAGGGTGGTCTGGTCAGTACGGCTTGCTTAATTACTCTTGCAAGCCCAGTCCCTTTAGGGCTGGGTTACTGACTGAGGACATCAACTATCTTCTGGGGATCACACTCTAAGTATTGGCTGTGTTGCCAATAAAAAGTCAAATAGCGTCCAGAGGCATCTTGAGTATATACTAACTCTGCTCCCAGAGTTGCTGATGAGCGATCGCTCATAAAATTACTAGATTCCAGATTTTGAGAAATTAAATTCGGAAATTGGCTATTGCCACTAATAGTCATTAATCGAGTTGGATAGACAAAAAGCTTTCCACCGTACTTATACTAAAGCTAATTAAATTCTGGCATAAACTTTTACAGGTTTTACATTTTTCAAGGGTAGATTTTTGACTTTTCTGGCATTTAAGAGATTAATTTTTACATTTCTTATTATTAGCTGATACCTGTCAAGTCGGTTTAATCATTCCATTCACCACGGGGGGGAACAGGTGTTCGTAGAGGGGTACGTGTTAACTCATCATCTCTATTAAAATCACCCCGTAACCATTGACGGATAGCCACCTCAATCACCTTACTGGGATCATTAGTTAGATGTTGAATTTGCTCTATCAATTCAGAATCTAGATTAAGAGCGATTTCTGTCTTCTCAGTGCGTTTTTTATCTGCACTGTTGGGTTGTTCCTGCATATTCATGGGTTTAAATACTCTGAAATAGGTTTATTGAAACTGTTTTTCAGCAGTCATGATATTTATAATTGAGTCTATCCAATTGTAAACTGCTGAGTCATCAATACTGGGAGCTAGAAATAGATTCTAAATAATAGCGTAAGTTGTCATAGCAGAGAACGGGGAAGAGGTAATGGGTAATGGGTAATTAATTTTTGCTTCCTGCCTGTTCCCTGTTCCCTGTTCCTTGGACTTCTGCTGTTTGTGTTAAAATACATGAAGTAAATAGCTTTCACTTTGGTTTGCTTTAGAGCAAAGATGGTATATGACTGACGTTCCCGCAGATCGCATTCGCAACTTTTGTATTATTGCTCACATTGATCACGGGAAATCCACTCTCGCAGATCGTTTGCTACAGGCTACTGGGACTGTAGAAGATAGACAGATGAAAGAGCAGTTTCTCGATAACATGGATTTGGAACGGGAGCGCGGCATTACAATTAAGCTGCAAGCTGCCCGGATGAATTATACTGCCAAGGATGGTCAGCAGTACGTTCTCAATTTAATTGATACTCCTGGTCACGTAGACTTCTCCTATGAAGTGTCCCGTTCCCTTGTGGCTTGTGAAGGGGCATTGTTAGTTGTGGATGCGTCCCAAGGCGTAGAGGCGCAAACCCTAGCCAATGTGTATTTAGCTCTAGAGAGTAATCTAGAAATTATTCCGGTTTTAAATAAAATTGATTTACCAGGAGCAGAACCAGAGCGAGTAATTGGCGAAATTGAAGAAATTATTGGTTTAGATTGCAGTGGTGCAATTTTGGCTTCAGCAAAAGAGGGAATTGGCATTGCTGAGATTTTAGAAACAATTGTCGAACGAGTTCCCCCACCCGCTGACACTGTAAATGAAAACCTGCGAGCGCTGATTTTTGATAGTTACTATGATAGTTACCGGGGTGTAATTGTTTATTTCCGGGTCATGGATGGAACTGTCAAAAGAGGCGATCGCATCTACTTAATGGCATCCGGTAAAGAATATGTCATTGATGAACTAGGCGTACTCTCTCCCACCCAAAAGCCAGTTGAAGAACTCCATGCCGGAGAAGTAGGTTATTTAGGTGCAGCGATTAGAGCCGTAGCTGATGCCAGAGTAGGAGATACCATTACCCTATGCAAAAACAAAGCCACCGAAGCCTTACCTGGTTACGCAGAAGCCAATCCCATGGTATTTTGTGGAATGTTCCCCATAGACGCAGATCAGTTTGAAGACTTGCGGGAAGCCTTAGAAAAACTAGAACTCAATGATGCCGCATTACAGTATGAGCCAGAAACCTCCAGTGCAATGGGTTTTGGTTTCCGTTGTGGGTTTTTGGGACTACTGCACATGGAAATCGTCCAGGAACGCTTAGAGCGTGAGTATAACCTAGATTTAATCATTACCGCCCCCTCAGTGGTTTACAAAGTCGTCACCATCAAAGGGGAAGAACTGTACATTGATAATCCTAGCCGCTTACCTAACCCCAATGAGCGCGACAGAATTGAAGAACCCTACGTTAAAGTAGAAATGATTACTCCCGAAATCTACGTTGGTTCTTTAATGGAGTTGTCTCAAAACCGTCGCGGTATCTTCAAAGATATGAAATATCTCACCCAAGGACGGACCACACTCACTTATGAATTGCCTTTAGCCGAAGTTGTTACCGACTTTTTTGATCAAATGAAATCCCGTTCTCGCGGTTACGCCAGTATGGAATATCATCTGATTGGCTACCGAGAAAATCCTTTAGTAAAATTGGATATCATGATTAACGGTGATCCAGTGGATTCCCTAGCCATGATCGTTCACAGAGATAAAGCCTACAATGTCGGTAGATCAATGGCGGAAAAACTCAAAGAACTAATTCCCCGTCATCAATTCAAAGTCCCCATTCAAGCTTCCATTGGCGCAAAAGTTATCGCCAGTGAACATATCCCCGCCATGCGAAAAGATGTGTTAGCTAAATGCTACGGTGGCGACATCAGCCGCAAAAAGAAACTATTGCAGAAGCAAGCCAAAGGAAAAAAACGCATGAAAGCTATAGGTACAGTAGATGTACCCCAGGAAGCTTTTATGGCTGTATTGCGGCTAGATAAAGGCTAATTGTCACGTAGGGGTGGGGTTTCCCCGCCCTAATTTTATGACTTTGTTCCTTTGTGCGAAATACAATTCATATTAAATTAATTAAGAAGGATATAAAAAATAGACTAATGAATTCAATAGCATCTACTTTAATTTCTATTCTCAGCCCTGAAACCTCCATTATATCGTGGGAAAATCTTACCCCCACCCAACAGCATCATATCCAACAAGGGATAGACTCCAAAAGCCAGCCTAGTTGTGTGATTTATCCCCATAGCCAAGCAGAATTAGCCGCCGTTATCACCACTGCCAACAGTCATAAATGGCGCGTTCTCACTTGTGGTAGTGGTAGTAAAATCAATTGGGGTAGTTTGGCTAAAAATATTGATATTATTGTCAGCAGCGATCGCATTAACCAACTCATAGAACACGCAGTTGGTGATTTAACTGTCACTGTGGAAGCAGGGATGAAATTTGCCCAGCTTCAAGAGATTTTAGCTAAACATCACCAATTTTTAGCACTTGATCCGGCTTTTCCTGATTCTGCTACCATAGGCGGTATCGTTGCTACTGCTGATACAGGTTCTCTGCGTCAACGTTATGGTTGTGTACGTGACCAACTTTTAGGTATAACTTTTATCCGCGCAGATGGACAAATCGCTAAAGCTGGGGGACGAGTTGTAAAAAATGTCGCTGGTTACGACTTAATGAAATTATTTACTGGCGCTTACGGGACATTAGGAATTATCAGCCAAGTCACTTTTCGAGTTTATCCCATTCCTGAAACTTCGGGAACAGTAATATTAACTGGTAAACCTGAAGCTATATCCCAAGCAGTGAGAACTTTACAAAGTTCGGAATTAACACCAACTCAAGTTGATTTATTATCAAGTAAGTTAGTTACTAATTTAGATTTGGGAACAGGAATAGGTTTAATTACCCGCTTTCAAAGTATTAATGAAAGTGTCCAAGAACAGTCAAAACGACTTTTAGCAATTGGCGAAAAGTTAGGTTTACAGGGGGTAATTTATTTGGGAAATCAGGAAATTAATTTATGGCAACGATTACCAGAACAAATACATTTTCATGTGACAGAATCTACAATTACCTGCAAAGTAGGAGTATTACCAACTGCGGCTGTGGAGATTATCAATCAAATAGATATTGGTTTAATTCATATTAGCAGTGGTTTGGGTTTGGTGCGTTTAGAAAATAAAGATCAAATTTTGCCTTTGCGGAATTTATGTGCAGCAAATTATGGTTTTTTAAGTATTTTATCTGCACCTGTTGAGTTAAAGGAAAGGTTTGATGTTTGGGGGTATAATGGTAATGCTTTGGCAGTAATGCGGGGAATTAAAACACAGTTTGATGGTAATTTTATTTTAAGTCCTGGTCGGTTTGTGGGTGGGATTTAAGTTTTAATTAAAAACGAACCACAGAGGCACAGAGGTCACAGAGGTTAAGAGGGGAGAAATATAAATGCAAGTTTCGGAAGGTTCGGTGAATAATACTGCTAGTATTAAGAATTTAAAGGGTTTTGATGGTAATTGTCCACCTGATGCAAAGTTAATTGATAGTTGTGTTCATTGTGGTTTTTGTTTGTCTACTTGTCCTAGTTATCGGGTATTAGGTAAGGAGATGGATTCTCCCAGGGGACGGATATATTTAATGGATGCTATTAATGAGGGTGAAATTGCTCTCAATACGGCTACTGTTGAACATTTTGATTCTTGTTTGGGTTGTCTAGCTTGTGTTTCTACTTGTCCTTCTGGTGTGCAGTATGATAAGTTGATTTCGGCTACTAGACATCAAGTTGAGAGGAATTATAATCGCAGTTTACCTGATAAGTTGGTTCGACAATTAATTTTTTCTCTGTTTCCTAATCCTGATCTTTTAAGAATTTTACTTTTTCCTTTATTAGTTTATCAAAAGTTAGGAATTTCTAAGGTATTACAAGCAACTGGGTTAATTAAGGCTATATCTCCCCGGTTAGCAGCTATGGAATCTATTTTACCGGAAATTACTCTTAAGTCTTTTCAGGATAATTTACCAGATATCATCCCAGCTAAGGGTGAAAAAAGATATCGCGTGGGTGTAATTTTAGGATGTGTGCAAAGACTGTTTTTCTCTGGTGTCAATGAAGCAACTGTAAGGGTTTTAACAGCGAATGGTTGTGAAGTGGTAATTCCTAAGTCTCAAGGTTGTTGTGCTGCACTTCCTGAACACCAAGGACAAACTGAACAAGCGAAAACTTTAGCCAGACAAATGATTGATAGTTTTGCTGATACTAATGTGGATTTTGTGATTATCAATGCTGCTGGTTGTGGTCATACTTTGAAGGAATATGGTCATATTTTAGCAGATGATCCAGAATATGCAGAAAAAGCAAAAATATTTGCGGCAAAAGTTAAGGATTCACAGGAGTTTTTAGCTAATGTGGGTTTAACGGCTAAACTTTCACCTTTGACTGACAAAAATATCAATTTAGTTTATCAAGATGCTTGTCATTTATTACATGGTCAAAAAATTAGTGTCCAACCTCGTCAACTGTTAAAACAAATTCCCGGTGTGACTTTGAAAGAACCCATAGACGCGGCTTTATGTTGTGGTAGCGCGGGGGTTTATAATATGTTGCAACCGGAAGTTGCGGAAGAATTAGGTAAACAAAAAGCCCAGAATTTATTAAATACTGGTGCTGATTTAATTGCTTCCCCTAACCCTGGTTGTAGTTTGCAGATTAGTAAATATTTACAAGGTAAAACTATTTCTGTGATGCACCCTATGGAATTATTAGATTATGCTATTCGGGGTGATAAGTTGGATATCTAGAAAAATATAACATCCAGATACCCGACTTCTGAGATCAATTTATAATTTATTTATACAAGATAAAAAAAGAAGTCGGGTATCTTATTTCAATTTATAATTTATTTACAAGCACGACTTACGCGAAATATCTTTCAAATCCTCATTTCTCTGTGACCTCTGTGCCTCTGTGGTTCGTTATTCCATGAATCTTGCGTAAGTCCTAACAAGATAAAAAAGAAGTCGGGGATCTTATTTATCGTTCCCAAATTAAGTTCATTGCCTTTTTTATGATCTCTTCTTGTTGGACTAATTTGCTTAATTCTTCTGCTTCATGTTGACCTTCAAAAGCTTCAATTGCTGCTTTTTCTAAGGCTAAATCATAAGCATCTTCTAGGGTTTCTGCTAATTCTGTTTCACTCATGTAAGTTCCTTTCGCTTTTTCACGGGAATTACTGCGTTGAATTTGTTTGACAGAATTGCGAATAGAAAAATTCCAAGACCTAGTGGTGCGGTTTTCAGCAGCTTGTTTAATTAGGTGTAGAAGTAAAATGATGCCATAGCTAAATATTTTATTCAGTTTATCAGATTTGCTCATTTCTTCTAATTCTTCGACAATTAACAAGGCTTCCGTGATATTGCCTTGGTGCAGGAGTTCTTTGAGTGTAAGTAGTTCTTCCATGTGGTTGATTTTCCTAATTTTTCATCGCTAAGGTTAATCCGTCGGCTATGGGAACTAAACTCAAGGTAATGCGGGAATCTTCATGTAATTTGCGGTTTAAAGCCCGAATTTTATTAGTTTGATTATCCTGTATTTCTGTTTCTGCAACTTTACCTGACCACAACACATTATCAATGGCAATTAGTCCACCGGGACGAATTAATTCAAGACATTGCTCATAATAATTATTATAGTTACCTTTATCAGCATCAATAAAGGCAAAATCAAATGTTCCCGCTTCCCCTATCACTAATAACTTATCTAATGTTTCCAAAGCTGGGGCAATATGCAAATCAATTTTATCAGCGACTCCCGCTTCTTGCCAATAACGTCGAGCTACACTGGTATACTCTTCACTAACATCACAGGCGACTATTTTACCATCTGCGGGTAAAGCCAAAGCTACTACTAAGGAACTATAGCCAGTAAATACACCAACTTCTAAGGTTTTTTTTGCTCCTATTAACTTAATTAATAATGCCATAAATTGTCCCTGTTCAGGAGCTATTTGCATGATAGACCTGGGCATTTCAGCAGTTTCTTGACGCAGTTGGGTTAAAATAGCTGGTTCGCGGAGGGAAATTGAAAGCAAATAATCATACAGGTTTTGTTCTAAACCCAGAGTCTGTTTTGACATGATTTATATTAATTATTTTATGATAGTTCTTCCTTATCGATTTTATGATAACAAATTTAAAATCAAATGTCAACCCCCAAATCCTCTTTTAATCCTGAATCAGGATGTTCAGGATTTGAGGATTTTCAGGATGTGATTTAAAGATTGTTTTTGAGGAAGTTGTGATTTTTTTGTCTGAATCAGGATGTTCAGGATTTGAGGATTTTCAGGATGTGATTTAAAGATTGTTTTTGGGAAGTGGTGATTTTTTTGTCTGAATCAGGATGTTCAGGATTTGAGGATTTTCAGGATGTGATTTAAAGATTGTTTTTGGGAAGTGGTGATTTTTTTGTCTGAATCAGGATGTTCAGGATTTGAGGATTTTCAGGATGTGATTTAAAGATTGTTTTTGAGGAAGTTGTGATTTTTTTGTCTGAATCAGGATGTTCAGGATTTGAGGATTTTCAGGATGTGATTTAAAGATTGTTTTTGAGGAAGTTGTGATTTTTTTGTCTGAATCAGGATGTTCAGGATTTGAGGATTTTCAGGATGTGATTTAAAGATTGTTTTTGGGAAGTGGTGATTTTTTTGTCTGAATCAGGATGTTCAGGATTTGAGGATTTTCAGGATGTGATTTAAAGATTGTTTTTGAGGAAGTGGTGATTTTTTTAGTCTGAATCAGGATGTTCAGGATTTGAGGATTTTCAGGATGTGATTTAAAGATTGTTTTTGAGGAAGTGGTGATTTTTTTAGTCTGAATCAGGATGTTCAGGATTTGAGGATTTTCAGGATGTGATTTAAAGATTGTTTTTGGGAAGTGGTGATTTTTTTAGTCTGAATCAGGATATCCAGGATTTGAGGATTTACAGGATGTGATGGAAAGATTGTTTTTGAGGAAGTGGGGATTTTTGGAAGTTGGGATATTTTAAAGATGTTGTTTTATGCTCTTCTTTAGATGGTTAGTTTACAGCATTTTCGCAATTACCAATTACCCATCCTGAAAATCCTGAAAATCCTGATTCAGACAAAATCATCTCCAAAATCCCCACAAACAATCATTAAACAACATCCTGAAAAATCCCAACTTCCCACAAACAATCATTAAACAACATCCTGAAAAATCCCAACTTCCCACAAACAATCATCCAACAACATCCTGTAAATCCTGAAATCCTGAAATCCTGAAAATCCTGATTCAGACAAAATCATCTCCAAAATCCCCACAAACAATCATTAAACAACATCCTGAAAAATCCCAAAATCCCACAAACAATCATTAAACAACATCCTGAAAATCCTCAAATCCTGGATATCCTGATTCAGACCTTGACAAAGTTCTCAGTTTCGACTATGCTTATGTTATAGGTGGAAAAGTATGCGCCCATATATATATGGCTTCCACATCCAGTATTTATCCAAAAAGAATTCCGCCTAACTGCGAGACAAGGGAAAAGAAAAAAGAGCAGAGGGCGAAAGAGCAAGAGTATAAAGGGCAACTAAGTCCTCGCCGCACCACTACATACAACCCGAAAACCAAAAGCGTTGTAGTCGCTGACGAGGCGGTAGGTGGCGCGACAAGCAGAACGGCAATCATCAGGATCGTTGTACCACGAACCACCGCGCAGCGTCTTTTTATCGCTTCGACTAATCAAAGCACTGCCATTTATAGGCGCGTTTATATAATTTTCATTCCAGTCATCTTCGCACCATTCCCACACATTTCCGTGCATATCGTATAAACCAAAAGCATTAGGGGGAAAAGTTCCTACATCTGTGGTTTGTTCTCGATATTGCCCTGTTGGTGCGTTAGCGTAGGCATACCTGCCATCATAGTTTACCAAATATGGGGTAATACTTTCACCAAAATAAAAAGGTGTGGTTGTTCCCGCCCTACAAGCATACTCCCATTGTGCCTCACTGGGCAACTTATAGTTTTTACCTGTTTTTTGGCTTAACTTTTGACAAAAATTAACCGCATTTTTCCAACTCACACATTCAACAGGGCGATTATTACCTTTGAAATGAGCAGGGTTGTTTCCTATGATAGCTTGATATTGTGCTTGAGTCAAAGGATATTTACCAATAAAGAAGCTGGGAACATTAACTTGATGTTGGGGACCTTCATCATCGGATCTTCCCATTTCATATGTCGGTGAACCCATGTAAAATGTTCCTGCGGGTATTTCCACCATTTCCAACTTCACCCCATTTCCTAAATCTTCCACAAAGTAATTTGCTGAGTGGTTGCGTCGGTTGATAATGCTTCCTTTTGCGTTCGTTGTGACAACTTCAAAAGTGAAAGTTTTCAGGTTAGTTAAAAACCTCTCTCCCAACCTCTCTCCTACAAGGAGAGAGGCTTTAATATCCCCCTTCTCTTGTAGGGAAGGGGGGTTAGGGGGGTTAGGTTTTTTATTTGTTTGAATACCTAAATATTTAAACCATTCTGTAATAGACTGAGGACGGTTTTGATAATCTAACTCCATTCCCTTGAGAATAGCATCATTTACCTTTTGACTAATTTGAGAATTGTATTTTTGCGGTGGTTCAATCGCCATTTTCATGTCTAACATGATCTTAGCATTGAGATAAGGACTAGGCAGAGGAATGAAAGGAGGTTCATGAACGGCGATAATTACATATAATGTCGCAGCTAAAGCATAAATATCTAAAGCCGGAGTGAAATTACTTCTATTTTCAAATTGTTCAGGTGGTGCAAAAACCGGAGTTTTGGCATTTGTTAAACTCATCAATTCGGCAAAATTGACTTCTCTGGCTAAACCAAAATCAATTAATATGGCTTTATTGTCTTCTTCTCTTAGTAAAATATTCGCAGGTTTAATATCTCGGTGCAGATAATTACGACTATGAATATAACTTAAAGCCTCTCCAATTCCTTTAATAATTTCTAAACCCGCACTTTCACTAAAAACACCATTCGCGTATAAATATTGTTCTAAATTTTTGCCTTTGACATATTCCATCACCATACAAGATAAACCATTTTCTTGAAACAGTTCAGGATACACTTTGACAATGTGAGGATGATCAAAGGTAGCTAACACCATCGCTTCGGTGTTAAACTTGTCCTGTTCTTGGGCTAAAAATTCTCCAAAACCTTCTGTATTCCCATATTTATCTCGATAGCGTTGTTTCAAAAAGGAGACGTTGAGGCATTTGATAGCTACTTCTTTTTTGCGTCTATGATCTTGCGCTAAATAGGTAATACCAAATCCTCCCTGTCCCAGGGTGTCAATAATTTCGTATTGTCCTTTTTTGAGTAGTTGCCCTGGGGTAAAATAAGCCATAATAAAATTTAAATTGTCTGAATCAGGATTTGAGGATTTACAGGATAAAGAGGAAAATAATTATATTGGTGGTTGAAAAGTCTATATATATGGGCGCACACTTTTCCACTCATAACATAAGGATAACTCAAGCTTTGAGCTTTGTCAAGTCTTGATTGTCTGAATCAGGATGTCCAGGATTTCAGGATAAAGAGGAAAATAATTATATTGGTGGTTGAAAAGTCTATATATGGGCGCACACTTTTCCACCCATAACATAAATATAGCTTAGTCTTTGAGATTTGTCAAGTCTTGATTGTCTGAATCAGGATGTCCGGGATTTGAGGATTTTCAGGATAAAGAGGAAAATAATTATGTTGGTGGTTGAAAAGCCTATATATATGGGCGCACACTTTTCCACCCATAACATAAATATAGCTTAGTCTTTGAGATTTGTCAAGTCTTGATTGTCTGAATCAGGATGTCCGGGATTTGAGGATTAACAGGATAAAGAGGAAAATAATTATGTTGGTGGTTGAAAAGTCTATATATATGGGCGCACACTTTTCCACCCATAACATAAATATAGCTTAGTCTTTGAGTTTTGTCAAGTCTTGATTGTCTGAATCAGGATGTCCGGGATTTGAGGATTAACAGGATAAAGAGGAAAATAATTATGTTGGTGGTTGAAAAGAACAGGAAAATCAGTTGTGTAATTAATTCCGTCTCATTACTTAACATCTATGGCGGTTCTAAATCTCTGCGCCTCTGCGCCTCTGCGTGCAAAAAATCATCCCATGACACCAAATCCAGGGAGTTTATGTAGAGATGTTGCAAAGATATAATTTTCTGAAGAAAGTGCTTATTCGCCCTCTAAAATTGAAGATTATTCTATAAACTTACTCGCGTCAGAGGAGGTATTCATGAGCCGTCCAATTATTCTGGGTATTGTTGGTGATAGTGCTGCTGGGAAAACAACTCTGACTAGAGGGATTGCTCAGGTACTCGGTCCTGAAAATGTGACTATTATATGTACAGACGATTACCACCGTTACGATCGCACACAACGGGCAGAAA
Source organism: Anabaena sp. WA102 (assembly GCF_001277295.1). Classification (NCBI taxonomy): domain Bacteria; kingdom Bacillati; phylum Cyanobacteriota; class Cyanophyceae; order Nostocales; family Nostocaceae; genus Anabaena; species Anabaena sp. WA102. Next base: position 2,659,252 of record NZ_CP011456.1, read on the forward strand.
TCGGCATTACGGCACTCCATCCTGATTGTAACTATCTGGATATCATGCAGCAACATTTATCGCTGCTACGGACAGGACAGGCGATTCTGAAGCCGGTTTACAGCCACTCTACAGGGACTTTTGAACCACCGCAATATATCAAACCCAGTAAATTTGTGATTATTGAAGGGTTACTAGGTTATTCTACCCGTGTAGCCCGTGATGCTTATGATGTTAAAGTCTATCTTGCCCCTCCTGAACCACTTCGCGCTGATTGGAAGGTGAAACGGGATACTCAAAAGCGCGGTTATACTCCAGAACAGGTATTAGCGGAGTTAGACAAGCGTGAACCAGATTCAGAAAAGTATATCCGTCCTCAGCGGCAATGGTCGGATATTGTGGTCAGTTTCTATCCTCCCAGTGATGAAATTGATAACACCAATGGACGTTTAAATGTGCGCTTGGTGCTGCGTCCTTCGATTCCCCACCCTGATTTTACGGAAATTATTCACGCTGGTCGTAGTGATTCCCAATCAGCTATCCGCTTAGGACTAGATAGAGATATGGGAAAACCGGTGGATGTTTTAGAGGTTGACGGTCATGCAACTTTGGAACAGGTGAATAAAATCGAACGGATTATGTGTAATGATATGCCGTATTTAAATAATGTGTGCGATCGGGAAAGTAATCCAGAATTGGGTAAAATTGCAGGTACAACTGGAGAAACACTGCAAAGTTATCCTCTCGCCCTGACTCAGTTAATTATTACCTACCATATGCTCAAAGCTACGCAAATTTACCAGTAAGTAATTCCGGGTAGTATCTACAAAAATTAAAGATATTGTCAAAAAGGAATAATTGTGTCCAAAAATAAGGGATAAATAATGAGTTAGCATTCAGCCCCCAGTCCTCAGCAATCAGCCTGAAAATCTGAAATACAGGTAATTAAATGAATACCTCCTCTTCTTTGCTATTTGCTATTTCTGCTTTTCGCTGATAGCTGATAGCTGAATGCTATGACAATTATTCCCAATTCAAAATTCCCAATTGGTATGACTTATTGCCTGAGAATAGCCGACTTACCGGAAAATGAACGCCCCCGTGAAAGGTTAATGACTCACGGACCGAAGATTTTAGCTACAGCGGAATTAATCGCTATTTTGCTGGGTACTGGACAAGGCCCTGGTAAATTATCCGCAGTTGGTTTAGGGCAATATATATTACAGCAATTGGGTAAAGGTCAGTGTGACCCCTTAGCTGCTTTACGAAATGTCTCCCCCGCTGAATTAATGGAAATTCCCGGTGTGGGACCAGCAAAAGCGACAACTATCCTCGCTGCAATTGAATTGGGTAAACGGACTTTTTTATCTCGTCCTTCCGACGGAACAGTGATTGATAGTCCCATTGCTGCGGCTGCGGTGCTGAGTCAAGACTTGATGTGGCAAAATCAAGAAAGATTTGCCGTATTATTATTGGATGTGAAAAATAAGTTATTAGGCACAAAAGTGATTACAATTGGGACGGCGACGGAAACGTTAGCCTCCCCCCGTGATATTTTCCGAGAAGTCATTCGTCAAGGTGCTACAAGAGTAATAGTTGCCCATAATCACCCTTCTGGCAGTTTAGAACCCAGTGAAGCAGATATCGAATTGACTCGTCAATTATTAGCCGGGGCAGAACTGTTAGCTATTTCCATTTTAGATCATTTAATCTTAGGTAATGGCACTCATCAGAGTTTACGAGAAATTACAACTTTATGGGATGATTGTCCGCAAATTGATTGATATTTCTACCTTTTTTTCTACGTCTCCTAGTGCTTTCTCTGTGCGTGCATTGGGGTTTTTAGAACGGTTATTCATCCCCATCAGGTTCTAAATCTTCCTCTGTCAACTCCTGATGAGGAACAGCCGCGATAATTGCATCTATGACTTTACCTACTGGTAATATCTCTATACCAATTTCAGGAAATTTTGTGCCTTTAGGAACGATCGCTCTTTTAAATCCCAGTTTTGCTGCTTCCTTTAATCGTAGTTCCATTTGGGAAACCGATCGCACTTGTCCCCCTAATCCTACTTCTCCAATTAAGACTGTACCAGGATCAACAATGCGATCGCGGAAACTGGCAACTATGGCAACGGCAATTCCTAAATCTACTGCTGGTTCTTCTACATTTAATCCCCCCGCAGAAGCAACATAGGAATCTAATTTGGACATAGGAATACCCACACGCTTTTCTAATACGGCGAGTATTTGCACTAACCGATTATAATCTATGCCTGTACCTGCTCGGCGAGGGGAGGGATAACTAGTAGGGCTAACTAAAGCTTGTAACTCCACTACTATGGGTCTTGTTCCTTCACAAGCCACTACAATCGCTGTACCTGGAGCCGGATCATCACGATTGCCTAAAAATAGTTCAGAAGGATTATCAACTTCTCTTAATCCTTGAGACACCATTTCAAATATACCAATTTCGTGTGTTGCTCCGAAACGGTTTTTTACAGTTCTTAATAGGCGATGGGAGGCAAAGCGATCGCCTTCAAAATACAATACAGTATCAACTAAGTGTTCTAATACTCTCGGTCCGGCAATCGTGCCTTCTTTGGTAACATGACCAACAATTAACATCGTAATATCTTCATGTTTTGCCACCTTCATCAAGGCTGCGGTACATTCCCTGACTTGAGCCACTGAACCCGGCGCTGATGTCAAAGCTGGTAAAAATACGGTTTGAATACTATCTATTACCGCCACATTTGGCTTTAAGGAGTCTATTTCTCGTAAAATTTCTTCTAAATCCGTTTCTGGTAATATATATAAATCCGCACCTATACTGTCAGGATCTATAGGTTGTTGAGGATTTGTCACTGGTGCTTCCGGATCTTTATTTTGATGATCTTCTGTGACGACAAGAGGAGGTTTGGACATTCCCAAGCGAGAAGCACGCAATTTTACTTGTTGTCCAGACTCTTCTCCAGTAATATAGAGAATACGATATTTTTGTGCTAATTGGTTAGATACTTGTAGTAGTAAAGTAGATTTACCAATGCCAGGATCACCACCAATTAATACCATTGAACCGGGAACAACACCACCGCCTAAAACTCGATCTAATTCGCCATAACCGGACTCCCAACGAGCAATTTGGCGATCGCTAATTTGGTCAAAAGTCAGAGATGATCTAGCTTTAGCTGGTTTATTGTGAGATTTACTATGACCTCCAGCTTGCCAATTTCCCACACCACCCCGGCCAGGTATATCCCCCAGAAAAGAGCTAATATTCTGCTCAACTAAAGAATCGTAAGTGTCACAATTTGAACATTTTCCGAACCATTGGGAGAATTCCGCTGCACAATTACTACAGATATAAATGGTTTTTGGCTTTGCCATGCTTAAATTTTAGATAATAATCTTAATTTTTCATTAATTCTTGGAAAAAACCGAAATTTAATCGTAGTAATAGTTAGAGCTTTTTCCAAATCAATTCATGTAATGATATCTTAATATTATGATATTTAAAATTAATCATGAAAAATTTTAGTTAAGGAGCATGACAAAACTTGGAAAGTCATAAAGAAAAAATCCTAGTAGTAGACGACGAAGCCAGCATTCGTCGGATTTTGGAAACACGCCTTTCCATGATTGGCTACGATGTGGTGACAGCAGGAGACGGAGAGGAAGCTTTAGAAATATTTCGCAAAGCTGAACCAGACCTGGTAGTTTTAGATGTAATGATGCCAAAACTCGATGGTTATGGCGTTTGTCAAGAATTACGCAAAGAATCGGATGTCCCTATTATTATGCTCACCGCCTTGGGAGATGTCGCAGATCGCATCACCGGGTTAGAATTAGGTGCTGATGATTATGTCGTTAAACCATTCTCACCCAAAGAACTAGAAGCGCGGATTCGTTCAGTATTGCGACGAGTAGACAAAACAGGTGCAAACGGTATTCCTAGTTCCGGGGTAATTCATGTCAGCACCATCAAAATTGATACAAATAAGCGTCAAGTTTATAAAGGTGATGAGCGGATTCGCTTAACCGGGATGGAATTTAGCTTATTAGAATTGTTAGTCAGTCGTTCTGGTGAAGCTTTTTCCCGTTCAGAAATTCTGCAAGAGGTATGGGGATATACTCCTGAACGCCATGTAGATACTCGCGTTGTGGATGTACATATTTCCCGATTACGGGCAAAATTAGAAGATGATCCCAGCAACCCTGAACTAATTCTCACCGCTAGAGGTACTGGTTATCTTTTCCAACGCATCCTAGAACCGGGAGAAGAGTAGGCAGGGGGGCAGGGGGCAGGGAGCGGGGGGCAGGGGGCAGGGGAGTGGGGGGAGTGGGGGGAGTGGGGGGAGTGGGGGAAGTGGGGGAAGTGGGGGGAGTGGGGGAAGTGGGGGAAGTAGGGGAGAAAGAATTTTGCCAATGACAACTGACAACTGACAACTGACAACTGACAACTGACAACTGACAACTAACAACTGACAACTGACAAATGACAAAATCAGATCCCAATCGAGTTTTACGGCGTTTACCCTTAGTTGTTGGGGGTTTAGGTGCGGTGCTTTTGTTAATGAATCGGTTGTTAACACCGCAACTGACAAACTCTCAAGCCCGAGGAGATGTGCTGGGGGTAATTCTGAGTGCGGTGTTAATTTTAACTGGTTTAATTTGGCAACAGGTACAGCCGCGTACACCTGAAACAGTAGAATTGATTGGGGAAGAGGGATTTTTTTTAGCAGCAGATTTACCAGAAGCCGCGAAAATAGAATTAGCCTGGGCATCGCGGTTATTATTAACTAATACAGTCACGCGATCGCTCATAGTCTACTATCAAGGTAAAGTTTTATTACGTCGTGGTATTTTGGCTGCTAAATCGGAAGTAGTCCCAGGAACAATTTTAAAAAAAGTATTAGAAACACAAAAGCCAATTTATCTAGTTGCTTTGTATGTTTATCCTGGTAAAATCGAATTTGATTATTTGCCAGAAAATACACAAGGTGTAATTTGTCAACCTATTGGTAAAGAAGGGGTTTTAATTTTAGCGGCAAATGCTCCCCGCAGTTACACTAAACAAGATGAAAACTGGATTGGGGGAATTGCCGATAAATTAGCTGTAACCCTTGGTGATTCTCGTTCCTAGACTCTGGCTAGGAATGCCGATTTTGAGGCTCTGCCTCCCGTTAATAGCGGCATAGCCGCCTGATAAACATTCCCAGTCAGAGACTGGGAACGAGATTGGCGAGATGATAAAAGTTATGAATTATGAATTATGCAAATTATTTATTTACTCTTAGTGGCTGTAATGTTTGTGGGGATTATTGGTGCTGTAGTTCCAGCGATACCTGGAAGTAGTTTGATTTTAATATCTATTATTATTTGGGGAATCGTGAGTAATTCCTTTGCAGCTATTAAAATTCCCCTGATTGTGACAATTATTGTTTTACTTCTGAGTACAGGAGTTGATTTCCTTGCTGGTTATATCGGAGCAAAACAAGCAGGTGCTAGTAAGTGGGGACAAATTGGCGCATTTGTGGGGTTGTTACTGGGATTTTTTGGATTACTACCAGCTTTACCTTTTGGTGGACCGTTATTAGGAATTTTATTTGGACCACTGTTAGGAGCAATTGTGGGTGAGTTCCTTTATCAAAGACGATTATGGCCTGCGGTAAAAGCTGGGATAGGAATTACTGTGGGAACGGTTGTGGGGAATTTGATTCAAGGTGTTTTAGCTATCAGTGCGGTGATAGTATTTTTATTGACGACTTGGCCGCAGGTATATGGTGGTTAATAATCAAAGTTTGTGTATCAATCAAAAATCAGGTTATTAGGAGTTACGCATTGACAGGAAACTTTAAGTATGTATAGTCCTAAAACCCATATTTCTCGTAGGGGTTTAGCACTGCTTATTGATGTCAACTTAACGTAAAACCTTTAGCCCGCCTGGGAATGAATTCCCAGTCTAATAGCAGAAGTCATCTGAAGATGACTAAACACTGGGAAAATTTACTAGTCCGTTTTAACGGACTTGAGCTATGAGACAGGGAATTTATTCCCTGGCGGTTGTGGAAGACAACAGATAAGCCATTTTTAACACCAATGAGCAGTGCTAAACCCCTACACATCTAGGTTATTTGTCGTTTCGCAAAACCTTATATCCCACGCGTGTTTAAAATAACTGTAAACCAGCTTTTGCTTCTTTGGAAATAGCTTCTACTTCGTCATTCACCAAAGTTGCTAGAATAGATTTAGCTTCATCACTTCCTAAACGAATTAAAGCTTGTGCAATTCTGTAACGTACTTGCCAATCTGAGTTAGTGCTGTATGGAACTAGGAGAGGAACTGCTTTTGGATCTCCCAATTCACCGAAGGAACTAATAGCCGCAGTTTGAATTAAACCATTATCGGAAGCGAGCGCTTGGGTAAGTAATTCAAAAGCTCGTGGATCTCCTAATTCTCCCAATGTGGCAATAATGCTAAACTGGACTAGCCATTCTGGTGTTTCCTGGTAAAGCTTTTTTAAGTCTTCAAAAGCGTCATGCAATTTTAGCGCACCTAAACAGTCTGCTGCGGCGGATTGCACATCCGCTTCAGGATCATGTAATAAACCCCGTAAGATAGTCAAGGATAATGGTAAATCTTGTGTTCCCAGGGTATCCATTTGACTTACAGCAGAATAACGGACACGCGCACTTTTATCCTGAATGGCAATTTGTACTAATTCTAAAGCGATTTGTGGTTCTAGATCCCGAATTTGGTTAACTGCACGCAAGCGATCGCCTAAATTGTCAGAACGCAGTAACTCTTTTATACTATCAGCAGATACACTCATTTAATAGTCCCTTGTCAGTTGTCAGTTGTCAGTCGTCAGTTGTAAAAGAATATTGCTCTTACTTCCCCACACCTAGTAGTTCGTCAAATTTATTTTGACGGGTAATGATCGGAAAAAACTTCTGTTCTTCCCTCCCCTACCTCCCCTACCTCCCCTACCTCCCCTACCTCCCCTACTTCCCCTACCTCCCCTACCTCCCCTACCCCCCTACCTCCCCTACCTCCCCTACCTCCCCTACCTCCCCTACCTCCCCTACCTCCCCTACCTCCCCTACCTCCCCTACTTCCCCTACCTCCCCTACCTCACCTACCTCCCCTACCTCCCCTACCTCCCCTACCCCCCGTCATTTCCGGGTTGACAGACTACTAGTCAGCAGCCATAGTGCGAACAATATCACCACGAGTTAGAATACCAATGACCTTACCCACACTGTCAAGGACTGGGAGACGGTGAACTTTGTGATCTTGGATTAATTTCGCCGCTTCTCTTAATGGTTTATCAGGAGAAATAGTCAGGGGATTTTTACTCATCACTTCTCCTACTGTTTGTCCTAAAGCTTTATGTAAATCTCGTTCATACGCACCAGGATTTTGTAAATAAATCACGCTATCCAAAATCATAATATATGCAGGAGGAGTCACACCTGTTTCTTGCCACATCAAGTCTGTTTCGGAGATAATTCCCACTAGTTTACCTGCGTCATCAACTACAGGTAAACCGCTAATTCGTTTTTCTGCCAAAATTTGGATAGCTTCTTTTAAGGGAGTTTGAGGATGGACGAGGATAGGATCACGACTCATTACTTCAGCAACAGTTTTAGACACTTTTTTAACTTGCACCTTTTATAAAAGTCTTTTTCACTATTGTAGAAAATTATCGGTGACAAATAAATACTGTTAATAGATTGTTACTTTTCATCTGAAAATAGATGTAGCAGGAACTTAAACCAGAAAACAGATGAGGAGGAGAAAAAGGAAATATTGACAGGGATAAATAAGAGTAAATATGTCTTGTTAAAAAAGAAGATAATTTACCTGTGAAGCAAAAAGAGAAATTGACAATGGTTCAGAAAGTCTTTCTAGTTATAGAGAAAATACACCTACTTAACGAGGAACTTCGAGGTAGTTATTCACTCCCCCCCTCTAAAATTATCGAAACCCTTGATCTCTCCTAAATTTTTAATTCCTAAATTTGCTTTGGTATCTGGGGAATGTGGGATATAATTATAATGGATGGGGATTTAAATGTGGGTTATAACCTGCTGAATGTACGAAAGGAATTTGTACGGTTGGCTCACCCGAAAGTTACGCCCGTGGACAAGAAGTAGTATTCTACCTTGGTGGAGGCGGGAAATAAACAGCAATGTATGGCTTGCGCCACGTTGTGCTATCAGCATTGTCTAAGTTTTATGGAGCAGAAGTTGTGACCCAGGAATTTCACCTTTCCGCAACGTCGGTGGGGCAAAATGACTATCTGGTGAGGACGGAACAAGTTGCGCCTGGGGTGCCAGTGGCAGAAGAACTGGTGCATTGGCCTGTGGCTGAGTGGTTGACTGCCGCAGGGGATTTAATGGATGATCCCTTGCAGTCGGTGTTGCAGGGGAATATGGTAGCCAGAAACTCTGTTAACTTGGTAGCCTTGGGACAAGATTTGTATAATGCGTTGTTTCAAGGAACGCTGCGGGATAGTTGGATTACCGCCCAAGGTATTGCCCAAAATCACCAACAGGTGCTGCGGCTAAGATTAGGACTGAAGGATACGCGGTTGGCGCGGTTGCCGTGGGAAATTATGCACGCTGGCGATCGCCCTTTAGCTACTGGGCCTTATATTACCTTTGCCCGTTACCAAAGTGGGATTGCCCCACCATCGCGGTTACCGACTCATAATCTGCCCATGTCGCCGGAAGCACGGGGGATAAGAGTGTTAATGGTCATTTCTGCACCTACTGATTTAGTCCGGCTGGATTTACTCAAACAAGAAGCTATTAATCTGAAGGCAGAACTGCGCCGCCAAACATTAAAGGTGGCTGATGGTAATCATCATCTACCAGAAATTGAATTAACTGTTCTAGATCAACCGGGACGGGAAGAACTTACCCAAGCCCTAGAACAGGGACATTACCATATTCTCCACTATTCTGGTCACAGCAATTTGGGTGGCAATGGTGGACAAATTTATTTAGTGAGTAAAAAAACTGGTTTAACAGAAACTCTTAATGGAGATGATTTAGCTGGGCTACTGGTGAATAATAATATTCAAGTGGCAGTGTTTAACTCCTGTTTGGGGGCATATCGGGCGAGATCCGAGGTAGCGGAAGACTCAGGGGAACGGAATTTAACTGAAAGTTTGGTAAAACGAGGAATTAGAAGTATTTTGGCGATGTCAGAACGCATCCCTGACGAGGTGGCACTGACGCTGACACAGTTGTTTTACCGCAATTTGGGTCAGGGCTATGCTTTAGATTTATGTGTAAGTCGAGTCCGTCAAGGTTTAATTTCTGCCTATGGTTCTCAACAGATGTACTGGGCTTTGCCGATTTTGTATCTTCAGCGAGAATTTGATGGTTGTTTGACACCACAAGTTAATTTATCTGGCTATTCTGAGTTGCTGAACGAGTATCAGCCGACTAAGCTGACTAATAGTGATAATTATTCTGCTATAGCCAGTAATCTAGAAAGTATAATGGCTATAGATGATATTCTTAATCATAATTTTGAAGAGGAAACGACGGAGGTAGACTGGCTAGGGGAGGATACTTGGGGTGATCTTGTGGATGAGATTGAGTATGATGACCCTAGCTATAATGAGGACTCGGCAATAGTTTCTGATTTGTTTCGTCAGCTTGGCAATCCGGTGACTAAACCAGAAAAACCAAGTATGAAGGCGGAATTAATCGAGGAGAATCATCATTATCAGTCGGAAATGCAGGTTGCCCCCACGAAACAAAATTTAGATTGGGGAAATGTTCCCACTCAAATTACGCCAACTCCTTTGAATTTTGAGAAGCGTGAGGTAAATCCTCAGTTATCACCGTCACCTGTGACTCCCAAGGGTAATCGCTCTTACTGGATGAAATCACCCTTGTTGCTGTGTGGTTTGGTGGGAGCAGGTGTAATTACTATGATTGTGGGGATTGGTTGGTGGTGGCATCAACGACAAGTACAGAAGTCTTCTGATGTTCCACAGATTCCTGGAGAAAATTTCACGAGTAATCAGTATCCACCCATTAATTTAGCTAATTCATCTACGGGAATTGTCACGGCTACAGCTACGGCACAGTTGAGTCAAGGTAATTTAAAGTCTGGGTTGGATGCTATTAATGAATTACTAAATCGTGGGGCTTTTACGGCTGCGGAAACAGCTTTAAATTTGATTCCTGTTCAGGATGCTGAAAATCCATCTGTGAACTTTTTCCGGGGGCGTTTAGCTTGGCAGTTAGTCCAAACGAAAAATAATAAGTACAGTATTGATGATGCCCGTCGTTATTGGGCTAGGGCTGTACAAAATCAGCCAGATTCTCTTTTATATAATAATTCTTTAGGATTTGCCTATTATGGGGAGGATAATCTCAATTATGCTAATGATGCTTGGTTTAAGTCGCTGAGTTTGGCTTTAAAACCTCAACAGAATCAAGGTTCAGGTCCAATGAAATATCCCCAAATAGCGGGAGAACCGGAGGCTTTGACGGCTTATGCTGGGTTAGCATTGGGTTTATATAAATCGGCGAAGAATCAACCTGCTGATAAACGCCAGCAATATTTACAGGAAGCGATTAAACTGCGGCAGATGGTGATTCAAAATGCACCAGCAGACTTTACTATTGAGAGGTTATCACAAAATTGGCTATGGACGGAACAGGCGATCGCTGATTGGCAGAGTCTGGGACAGGCGAAGTGATCACTTTTGCCAAAAAATAGTCCATAATGGGAAGTGTAAAAAAAGTGCGAAATCCCATACATCAGGCTGAAATTAAATAACTATGGCTGTATTCACAGTGTGAGACAATGAATCTGCTTAGATATATAAACGACGTTATTAGAAGTCAGGAATCAAAAAAATGAAAAAAGTAGAAGCCATTATTCGTCCATTTAAATTGGATGAAGTGAAAATCGCCTTAGTTAATGCGGGCATCGTCGGGATGACAGTTTCTGAAGTTCGGGGTTTCGGACGGCAAAAGGGTCAAACTGAACGCTATCGGGGTTCGGAATATACTGTGGAGTTTCTCCAAAAACTGAAAGTGGAAATTGTGGTTGAAGATGCCCAAGTTGATATGGTTGTAGATAAAATTATCGCCGCCGCCCGTACTGGTGAAATTGGTGATGGTAAAATTTTCATCTCCCCTGTTGAACAAATTGTGAGAATTAGAACAGGTGAAAAGAATACTGAAGCTGTGTAAGTAGTCAGTAGTTAATACTGTGGATTAAAAAATAGCGTTGCTGAGTCCCTGGCTGTGAAAACAGAAAATCAGCAGCGTTTTTTTATCTTTATTTGACAAAGTGGGTAAGTAATTGCCAATTACTTACTTGCTTTAAGTCATTTATTTTGCCTGCAAAGATATATTGGAGTGCAGTGCGTGTTTGTAAATATCCCCTGACTAAATAATGTCCTGGTTGAAGATTAATGTCATCTATAGCTTGAGTGAATTTAACGGTAGTTCCACAAAAGGTTTTATTGACTGGTAAATTAACTTTGATAAGCCGATCATATACATAATTAGTTGGCAGCATAAATACAGCATATACATGATGTTGACCCAACCAGGGACGGACTAATATTTTCTCAGGATGGATATAAGATTGTGTAATTTGGCTAACCATAAATCCCGCTTTTTCACAGGGAAAACTTGGGGATTTATCTAAGAACTTAACAAAGCCAATTATGATCACTAAAGTCAAAGAAAATAAAAAATAAGGGAGTTGACGGTTTCGCACTGCTAGTATCAATAACTATTCATGGTTTCCATTTTAATAGGATACCCAAAATAATAAAGTGTGTTACTACACAGCCACTATTGCGATCGCTCATACAGCGATTTCCAATCATATAAGGTACATCTTAGCCCCCTCATCGCTTGCGGGGAGGGGGTTGGGGGTGGGGTTCTTGTTCCGGGTTTGATGACAATTTGCTGTAATATTCAATAAATCATTTTATTACCCGTAATTACTGCCATGAATAGGAATTCGGTTTGAATCGCTGTGTTAAATTTTGCCACAGGTCAGGCATAATCCTGTTTATGTTGATTATCAGCCATAGTCGGGCGATGACCACCCTCTATGAACACACTAGAATTATACGTTAGTGAAGGACAAACTGTACAGAAAGGACAAGCGATCGCTGCTGTTGGTTCTACAGGCTTATCCACCAGACCCCACCTCCATTTTGAAGTCCGCCGTGATGGTACACCCGTTGACCCAGCAAATTAAGTAGGTTAGCATTGAAAATCGTCGTTATGGCAAGGCAAGAGGCACTCATGCAAGAGGCAAGAGTCAAGAGGGTTTGGGCGATTTTACTTTTCTTTACACAGATTGGTTTTATTGTGTTCACCTACTTACTCATAATTTAATTTTATTTAAATTGAAAAAGTGTGCTATGGTAATAGAGGTATAAGGGCGCGTGGCTCAGTGGATAGAGCAACAGGTTCCGGTCCTGTAGATCGGGGGTTCGAATCCCTCCGCGCTCATTTTTGTGTACACACAAGTGTTATCTGCAAGGGTTTCAGGCGTTATAGACCCCTGAAATTGTCATTACGAGCGCAAGTAATCACATAATCTTGTGGTTTTTGCGATTCCTAGGTCGCGCTAGTTCCCTCCGGGACGCAATGCGTTCGCTATCGCTTCGTTATTCCTCCTCTGTGGGAGACGCTACGGGAAGGCAATGAAAGACTTCCAGAGCGATTCCTAGGTCGCGCTATCTCTATTCCTATGGCTCCTGCGTCGCCACGCAAGCTATCGGAACGCTACCGCGAACGAGACACTACCGCGAACGCTATCGCACAGCCTAAAATTAGATAACGAAACCAAGTCATAGGGGGAATTTTAAGACTTGTGTGTACACCGTAGCCCACTCCGGGAGGGGTGTTGAAAGGTGTTGAAATCTTTATTGCTAATTTTACAGCCATTTTTGAGTAGATAACTAATGGCACAACGAGTTAAATTATCTTCTGTATTACTGTAAGTGTCGAATAAGTTTTTTGATAAATTACGTTCGCTATCTGAAGTTGGAGATTTTTTCCCTTTTTTACTTTTCGCTGGTTGAGTTTCAGCAGGATTTTGGGGAGCAAATTGAGCCAAAATTTCGGCAGATTCTGTGATTCCCGTGTGGTTAGATGTTATTTATCAGGGGTTAGCTAAAAAATTGGCTGATTAAAACTGAAGTCGCATGATTACTGTATATTGGGAGCATCGCTTGCTTTTGATGAAAGTGCGATGCCTTCGGCGAGCGGAGCGATCGCTCTAAATAAAATTTTATGAACTATATTTAAATATTATTATTGCAGCAATGGATAATACTCCTGTACTCTTGAAGAATATCAATCAATATCATGACAATGTGATGGTTGAAATCTGAAACTATACTTTAATTCAGCGTAAAAAACGGAATGTCACAGTCTGGACTACTTGAACTAGCACATGAAAAGCTTCACTGGCCAACTCCACAAGAAATTTTGGACCCATCTGGTGCTGGTCCAGGTGTTTATGCAGGAATCGCTAGGGAAAAATTAGGTAGAACTATCAGCAAACTTTCAGATGGTTATGGTGTGCAAATAGGCGTGCTGTCGGCAAATCCTCAAGGTGACTCAACAGAAACACCTATTGCGTTGGTGTGCGATTTTCCTACAGAAGTTTCAGAAGACACAATAAGAAAAACTTATCAACTTGCTTGGAGTTTTTCTCGTACACCATCACTAATTACAACAGAACCTCAGCGATTAAGAATTTGGACGTGCTACGAAGAACCTCCAAAAGAGGATGATGTTATCAAGCCTGTAGTTAATGTTTCTAAACAGGAAATTGAGTCATTTAATCAGTTATCTCTTTCAGGTCAAGCTGCTGAAACTTTGCGGTTACACTGGGTTGATCTAGTATCTGGTCAATTTTTCCAAGAACATAGTCAGCGATTTCAACGAAAAAAAGCTGCTGACCAGATGCTGTTAAAAAATCTAAAAAGTGTTCGGAAAATACTTCAAAAAAAAGAACTTGATGATGACACGATTCATGATTTATTAGCAAGAATTATTTTTATTCAATTCCTTTTTGATCGTCAAGAATCTGAAGGTAATCCTGCTTTAAATACAAACTTACTAGATTATTTATATCGAATTGGTGAATTATCTGCTAAATACTCTCATTTAGCTGACATATTAAGAAATCATAGAGATACTTATAAATTTTTCCGTTGGCTTAATAGCAAGTTCAATGGTGATTTATTCCCAGGTAAAGGTGCTACGGAAGAAAAACGTGAAACTGAATGGCAAACAGAAGAACAAAAAGTTAAAGAAACCCACCTAAATATACTTGCTGATTTTGTTAGTGGTCATATAGACATTGAAACTGGACAATTAAGTCTATGGCCATACTACCGTTTTGACGTTATACCTTTAGAGTTTATCAGTAGTATATATGAGGAGTTTGTTAGTAAAGAATCTGGCACAGGAGTTCATTACACACCAGAACATATAGTTGATTTTGTATTAGATGGTGTTTTACCTTGGGATAGTGAAGAATGGGATATGAAGATTCTTGATCCTGCTTGTGGTTCAGGAATTTTTCTAGTTAAAGCATTCCAACGTTTAATTTATAGATGGGAAAAAGCTCATCCAAAAAAAATTCAACCTAGTGATTTAAAATATTTACTAGAAAATAATTTATTTGGTGTTGATGTAGATGCTCAAGCAGTAAGAGTAGCATCTTTTAGTCTTTATTTAACCATGCTTGATAAAGTTGAACCTCAATATTATTGGGATAATGAGTTTCGCTTTCCTAGATTACGTGAACGTCAATTAATTGCTGCTGATTTTTTTGAAGAAGAAAAAGAAGGTTTTCGTTCTGTTGAAGATGCTGCTAAATATGATTTAGTTGTTGGTAATGCACCCTGGGGTAAAAATTCCGTAAAGAAATCTTTATACATAGATTCTTGGAAGAATAGACCTGAAAATCGGAATAAATGGAATACCTCTTATGGTAATATTGCCCTTTTCTTTCTACCAAAAGCTGCTGCTTTAACTAAATTGGGTGGGCAAATCGCAATGATGCAACCTGCAATGGCTTTGATTTTTAATCAAAGTAAACCTGCTCAGATATTCCGTAATACTCTCTTTTCAGATTTCAAAATAGAAGAAATAGTTAATTTGTCTGCATTACGTTTTGGACTTTTTAAAGATGCTATTTCTCCAACTTGTATCATTACTATGTCAGCAATACCTCCTGATGGTGAGCCTTTGACATACATTTGTCCCAAGCCCGTTATGACAAATGAGGATGACTATCATATAGTAATTGAGCCAGATTATATTAATATAATTTACCCACAAGAGGCAATAACAGATCCATTAGTTTGGACAGCTTTAATGTGGGGAGGAAGACGCGATCTGAATCTTATTAGGAGATTAAGTAGATTTAATAATCTTACACAATTAGAGAATAATAATATTGCTATTACTAGTCAGGGAATAATTAGAGGTACTAATAAACAAAGGTATAATCATCTTTTAAATAGACGAATTTTAGAAACGAAAAATTTCCCAAAAAATACATCTATTCGTATTAGTAAAAATGATTTTCCTATTAATCAAGATCCCTACGCTGAACGAGGAAGATCAACAAAAATAGATGCTTTCAATTTACCACAATTAATAATCAAGCAAAGCTGGCTAGTAGAAAATAAACGATTTAGAGCAGAACTAACTGAATTAGATGGAACTAATGAAGGAATTATTTGCTCTGGTAGCTATGTCAGTGTACACATTGCCGAAGAAAATTCTTTAATATTAGAAGCAGCTTGTCTGAGCTACAAAAGTAAATTGGCTGTCTATTATCTACTACTTTCAAATGGTCGTTTTGCGTCATATATTCCTGAAATAAAACCAAGCGATTTACTGCGTGTGCCAATACCTGAATTATCGGTAGGAGAATTACATAATATAAAAACAATTGATGATGATGATATAGATGAGCGCATACGACAAGCTTTTGAATTTAAAGATAGTGAATGGGTGCTAATTAATGATTTATTTAATTACACTCTGCCAGACTTTAAAGGAGATGGTGCTTCGCCAGGACGCAAAAGAACTCACCGTATAGATAATAGTCAATTTCAGAATAATACTGAACCTGAACTTACGGCATATTGTGAGTATTTCTTGCGAGTTCTTAAAGCAGGATTTGGACAAGATAAACAAGTTTGCGCCACCATATTTCAGGAACAAACTAAAACTCTTCTTCCTATTCGCTTAGTGGCTATTTATCTTAATAAGCCTGATTCTGAAGGTGTTCATATTAAACCTATTGACTCCCCTGATTTAATGGAACGTTTGGAAAACTTAAATAAGTTATATCTGGAAAGAGGAAGTATAGAAGACGGTGGCATCTTTTATCAGCGTGTTGCCAGTATCTATGATTCTGTAGAATTGAAAGGGGTGAAAATTCCTACTATTTATTTAATCAAACCTGACAAAATTCGTTATTGGACTCGCTCTATGGCTTTAAGAGATGCTGACGAAGTAGCCGCAGATATTATGACTTAGATATATATCTGAGATTAATTAACTAAATTTAAACGCAAAATATTAGTAGTACAGGAGTTAAATTTTGATTAGAAGACGGCAGACAATTTCGGAATTAAGATGGCCAGAGACAGATGAATTCATGGCGATTTCTAAGGATTGGTGTGAAACAGCATCAATCAATATACTTACTTTTGTGTGGAAAGGATATGATTTATTAGTAAACGAGGTATTCTCAGAAATTGATTGTAGTCAAGCTGAAGATGATATTGAAAGAGATATCACTCAACTGCTTGAGCCAGAAATTCGCAGCGTTATGACAGGGGATGAGCCATATTATGTTCAACATGGTTCTTATGAAAGGGAGACTCGTCAAGTTGCACCAGCACAACCAAAAGAGTATGACATTGCATTTATTCTTAGAAAGAATAGAAGGATTATATGGCCTTTAGAAGCTAAAGTTTTAAAAACAGATGGCGCAGTAGGTGAATATGTAAAAGAAATAAATGAAAATTTTATAACTTGCAAGTATGCACCCTTTTCTTATGAAGGAGGAATGCTCGGTTATCTTTTTTCTGGTGATCCTAACAAAGCTTTTACCAATATTGAGACTAAAGTACCATGCACATTAAATGATCATCCAGATTTTCCAATTCGTGATCACAAAACCTCGGATCATCAGAGGGTAGTTCCATCAGGAAAATCATATCCTGCTGAATTTCGGTGTCACCATTTACTATTAAAAATAATTGCCACAGCCCCTACTGATACATCATCAGTATAGATACAAGACTTGCAATTAATTAGTGAGTAAATGTATTAAATTAGCTAAATTTAGTTTGCAAAATAATTACAAAAGAGGTTTATCTAAAACTGATTATAACCGACTATTACTAGATAAACTAAAATGGTTTGTGGGCTAGATTTAAGTAGACAAGCTACCCAAACACACGGCATGAAGCCGACGTTCACCCACAATTACATTCTATCATTTATAATTGAAAGTTTCAAATATTTAGCTGATGTTAAAATAATAATCCCTTCTTTAAAGCCCGAATAGAACCAATCATGGAGCATTTTCACCTGTTCCAATTGAATAAAACTCTTCCGATTCAATCGGTGAATTTCTGCTTGTAATTTCTCATCATTGGGGAGAATATCACCTAATTCTTGAGCAACACTTTGGGCTTGTTGTGAAGTCATAATTTACCACCCGTAATCTTCGCGCATTTGTTCATAATCAAAAACCTCTGGCATATCTGGTTGTGAAGAACTTTCCACAGATGCCACTTCTATTTCTTCTGGTTCAACAATCACAGGTTTTTTAACAGTTCGACTCCCTTCGACTTCGCTCAGGGCAAGACGCTCACTGCTGGCTTTTTCAACTACAACCTGTTCTTCTTTTTGGCGTTCCTTTTTCGTTTTCTTTTGCTTAACAAAAGTTTCTCTGTCTCTTACCTCTGCCAAAATCGAACGATTACTAATTTCTTTACCTGCTTGTCGAATCCTGCGACTCATGGCTTTAGCCTCATCCAGAGACAATTCTTCAGTCTCCAAATCTTGAGCATAAGCACGAGCTAAAAATTCTTCTTGAGAACCTGTTTGACGATAAACCAAGATAGTTGTAATGTCTTTGGGGTTAAATCGCAACACCACGCTTTCCCCAGCGTAACCAGCTAGGTTTTCACCCCGATAGGTGAGATTTTCAAGTTGCAGATATCCACCCCTATAAATCGAGCGTCGAGTTTGTTTCATTAAACAAATACGCAAATCTTCTTCTGAGATTAAATCAGGTGCAACAATTAACCCAGCTTCCCATCTTTGATAACGAGTTTGATCTCCTAAACGAGCATCAATACTTTGGTTATATTTGTCTACGAGATAAGTAGGTTAGCATTGAAAATTGTCGTTATAGGAGGGCAAGAGGCAAGAGGCAAGAGTGAAGAAGCTTTGGGCGATTTTACTTTTCTTTACACACTTTGGTTTTATTGTGTTCACCTACTTACCTTACCAATAGACGTTCTAATTCTCTTAAAGTTAAACAAGCTTCTTTCTCCTCTTCCTTGTTCCTTCGCGCTCTTTGCGTCCTTCGTGGTTCATTTCTTCTTTATCCGTCAAAATTTATTTGACAGACTACTAGTACCGCAGGGCAGAAGTCAAAAGTCAAATGTCTGATCCCAACGACAATTTTTAACGCCAACTTACTTAATTTGTCTCAAAAAAACTACAATACCACCTGAAATTAACGAAACTCCCAACCAAATTAAAGGTTGTACTAAACCAATTTTTGTTCCTTGCTGATTCTCGTTGACATTTTGCCCCGGTTGAGAAATATCTACAGCCTTTCCTGTAGCCACAGTGACAACAAACTTTAACTCAAAAGGTTTAAAACTTCCCTTAATCACAGGTTTACCACTCAATTGCAACTGATAAGCCCCTGGTTTGGGAAAAGTTACTTCTGTTCCTGGTATGCCTTCATACCGTTCAGCCTGAATAGATTTTAATCGAGGTTCAATTAATGCTGGTTCTCCTGCTACATGAGGTTCAGCATAAATAGCCAACCGACAATTACAATCTTTTAAAGGAATTACCTTACCACCCTTTCGCGTCAGGGCAAACCAAGTTTGAGTAACTTCCCCAGCGCGGGGATTATCATTAGGTTCTAAATGGACAGTACCACCCACATCTTCGGATATTTTCACCGTGTGGGCTAAAACTTGAGTATTTGTAGTAACTATCAAACTAGATAAAATTAATAATAATAGATACCTGATTTTGCTGTTACATTGAGTAGAACGAGTCAATTTACCGCGACTTATTGGGAGGAACATAAAATTTTTCTAGATGTAAATATAACCAAAAATACCGTGAGCGCACTAATAATACACCAGAAATAATTATCCCCAGGAACACGGCTGCTAACTGGTTTTGCCAACTTAATCTGAAAGCACCCAGGTAATGAGAACCGATCATCAGCGTATGAATAGCACTCAATAACAAAGCTGGTACACTCAGGAGATGAATTTGTCGCCAACGCTTACCTAATGACTTTTGCAGAAAGTCGAAACTTGTACAAGCAGCAGGAAGCATTAATAATAATGCCATAGCTCCTGCAATCATCCCCCATTGAAATTCTAACTTTAAAAACCAAAAAGCGTTGAAATTCCACGCTAGAGAATGTTCAACATGATGAATAGTATGTACCCCAGCCAGAACAAAAGCCCCAACTCCCAAAGCTCGACGGTAACGCAGAGGTGCAGACCAAAAACTATTCACAGGACGGGCAATCAATGAGAGAATTAAACAAATTAGAGAAGCGTGTCCGCTATAGTCTGTCATGGTATCCCCCGTTCGTAAGAGGGTAATAGCCCCAATTATTAGAGTTAGCCAACCACCCAAGCGAAATAATTGACTGCGGCGATCTTTACTCATTAAAGCCGTAGAAACACCTACACCTAGCATGATGGGCAGCGTGCCAATTCCAAAAGCTAACATTGTCGCTGTTGCTTGCCACAAATTCCCTGTCGCCGCAGCCTTAATTTGAGCCGCATATAAAAAACCACAGGGCATTAATCCCCATGTCATGCCCAAAAGTGTCGGTGTCCACCATTGAGTTTGTGCAGATAACTTGAGCATGGCTGCACTGAGACGGTTGTGTAAATTCCCTTTTAAGATGGGGTGTAGTAGGGGAATATGCGGTAATAAATCTGGTTTCACCTGTCCTAAACCAAACCAAATCAGAATTATGCCTGTAATTATGGCTATCCAACGCCGCAAATCACTACCGACTCCTGCAAGTTGTCCACCTTCTACTAATACCGAACTGATTGTGCCAATACCAGCACCTACTAAAGCGTAACTCAACATTCGCCCCAAGTTGAGTAAGGTATGAAACTTTAATTGCTGTTGCCAAGTTGGATTTTCCTGCTGTTTAGAAAGAGAAAAAGCTACTGTTAAGGGTCCACACATTCCAAAGCAATGTCCAAAACTGCCCAAGAAACCTAGTAATGTGATGAGTAATAAATCTAGCATATTCATGATGGGAACTGGGAATTGGCAATTAGACATCTCCAAAAAAGATGCTAGAGACATTCTATGGAACGTCTCTACAAGGGTTTCAGGTCAAGCATCTTTAATTTCTGGAGATGTCTATTGGGAAAGTATACTTTTTACATCTCTTATCATGATGTCCATGTCAAAAGACAATCTGTCAAACTTGGTGTAGTTTTAACACAAACAGCAGAAGTCCCACATCTCACTCTTAGGAGTGTGGGATGAATGCGCGCGAGTGAGGAATTGACCAACAGGCGAAATTGAATGCAGTTCAATCAGGATCGTTGGTCAATGACGAATGAACATTTTCCGGTAATGATTGTTTTGACTATTGGCGGTTTTTTTCCGCAATCTGAGATTGTACCGATAGTTAAAAATACTCCTGTACAACAACCTCAAACCCCGGGGAAACCCCAAAATGTGAACAATACTCTATTGGTTGATAGTAATCAACTTTTCGCTCATGTTCAAAAATTGAATTTTCGGCGTTATAGCAAAATGGAGCGATCGCTTACCCGTACATATATCACAAAGGAACTGCGAAAATTTGGCTGGCAACCTCAACTAGAAAAATTTCCTCAAGGTGTAAATATTTTTACCCAACGACCAGGAACAAACAAAACCGCCGGAGCAATTCTCATTGCTGCCCATTATGACACAGTTCCTGCCTCTCCGGGTGCAGATGATAACGCCACTGGTATAATTACTGTGAAGAGCTAATTTAAAATTTGTCAGCAAAGACATTAAAAACCTACCGGGGGACTCTCGGAAAGTTACGCTTGTCAGAGATGATTCTGCCAGTAATGGCAAACAGGATCAGGGCAAGAACCGTACATCTAAGGTAATACCTGAAAAGCGGATATTATTCGAGCAGTTGTCTTGACAATTATTCGATTAAGAATCCCCGCGTCTTTAGACCGGGGAGTGTCAAAAATTAACTAACTTTGAGCAATACCTTCTTCCCGTGCGGCTTGTTGGACAGCAGCAGCCACAGCAGTAGCAACACGCCGATCAAAGACAGAAGGAATAATATGTTCCCGGTTCAAGTCCGAGGGTTTAACTAAAGATGCGATCGCACTGGCAGCTTCCAAACACATAGCAGTAGTAATCGTCCTAGCCCGACAATCTAAAGCCCCACGAAACACCCCAGGAAACGCCAGGACGTTATTGATTTGGTTGGGGTAGTCACTCCGACCCGTAGCCATCACAGCGACGTTTTTAGGAGCTAATTCGGGCTGAATTTCGGGAATAGGATTAGCCATTGCAAACACAATTGCATCCTTCGTCATTCCCTGTACCATTTCTGGTGTCAAAACTCCCGGTGCGCTGACACCAATAAACACATCTGCACCTTGAACTGCACCAGCTAAAGTTCCTTGGGCTTTAACAGCAAATTCCAGTTTTTCAGCGGTTAAATCGGTGCGATTATGGGAAATAATTCCCTTAGAATCACACATCAAAATGGTTTCTGCACCAGCTTTGCGGAGTAACCGAGCGATCGCTACCCCAGCCGCACCTGCACCATTAATCACAATGCGGATATCTGCAAGGGATTTCTGCACGAGTTTGAGAGCATTAAACAAAGCCGCTAAGGTGACAATGGCTGTACCATGTTGGTCATCATGAAAAATCGGGATATTTAATTCCGCCCGCAGTCTTTTTTCAATTTCAAAACAGCGGGGGGCAGCGATATCTTCCAAATTTACACCACCAAAAACCGGGGCGATATTTTTAACTGCTTTGACAATCTCATCTGTATCTTGAGTATCTAAACAGATGGGAAAAGCATCCAGTCCAGCAAATTCCTTAAACAGCATCGCTTTCCCTTCCATCACGGGTAAAGCCGCCGCTGGTCCCAAATTGCCTAAACCTAATACTGCACTACCATCAGTGACGATCGCCACCGTGTTCTGTTTGATAGTCAGATTATATACTTCCTCTGGATTTTCGGCGATCGCCTTACAAATGCGACCAACTCCGGGAGTATAAGCCATAGCTAAATCAGAAACGCTTTTGAGCGGAATTCTACTGACAATACTGATTTTGCCACCGCGATGCAAATTAAAGGTGCGGTCATAAACATCAATTACCTGAATATCTGATAATTCCTTCACCGCTTGGACAATAGTTTCCGCGTGTTCCGTACTCGCCGCATCAACAGTCAGATCACGGATAGATTCTTGACGGCTTTGTTCAATTAAATCAATTTGTCCGAGATTACCACCAGTGGCAGCGATCGCTTGAGTAACAGAAGCTAACATCCCCACCCGATTGGGAATTTGTAAGCGCAATGTCACACTAAAACTAGAATTAGGAGTAAGATTTTCCATGTGTGCTAATCTCTGTTTTGAATTTTAGATTTTATAGTGAATTGCTACGGGAAATTTTATTTTCCCAAAAAACCCGTGTCATCCAAAATCAGATTTCCAGAATTATTGACCGCAGATAAACGCAGATAAACGCAGATGAATATGGATGAATTCATCTAAACCTCCAGGAGACCCCCACCAAAACTGTACTCAGTTTGGTGATGGGTGGTTGACGGATTTTCTATATTTATCTCTTTTTGAGCAATATAAGTCCCCGGACAGTTAAGTAGGTGAACACAATAAAACCAAACTGTGCAAAGAAACGTAAAATCGCCCAAACCCTCTTCACTCTTGCCTCTTGCCTCTTGCCTCTTGCCTTGCCATAACGACAATTTTCAACGCCAACCTGCTTATGGTGTTGGAGATAAGTTGCCGAAAAAGTCATAATAATCTAAAGCTTCCAAAATCCCCCAAGCATAATTTCCTTCAGCAAAGTAAATCTGTGGTAAACCGCGCAGCTTTTCCACTTCCTGACTGTGATTTCCCACCACCACTGCCAAAGTATTACCAGCTAACATAGATTCATCATTACCCGAAGCCCCAGCCACCAAAAAGCGTTGCACAGGCAACCCCCATTTTAGAGCCACATAACGAATAGCATCCCCCTTAGAGGCTCGGATAGGCAATAAATCAAGATACATATTATGGCTATAAAATCCCTTCACATGAAGACGATGTTGGCGCAAACGACGGATAATTTCGCGGACACTAGGTGATTTTGCCTCATCCACAAAATAGCTAACCTTAAACTTACCCTGAGCATCAGCCGATTGCAATTCTACCCCAGGAATATCCTGCATGACTTTGCGAATTTCTGACCGTTGCCAATGGTAAGAAATATGTCTTTTCCAACTTGTATCTGTGACTATCTGCGGAGCGTAGTAAATTTCACTTCCTGCCGATGTAATTAGCAAATCTGGCATGGGAAAACGCCATTCCTCCAGCATACTTAAGGTACTTTTCAGACTGCGCCCTGTAGCAATACCGACTCCAGTTGTATTCCCTTGATCACGAATCCTCTCAATTAACTGTGCTAAAGCTTCCCCATCACCTAATAGAGTATTATCAATTTCACACACCAAAAACCGATCAGCCGTTGGTAGGTGATTAGTCTCCGATATATTCCAATCGGGATGTTCATCTGCGGGGGATTTAACAAGCGGACTTAACAGAGATTGAATGCGTTTTTGGGGCAATAATCGGTGAACTTGTTCGAGATAATGCTCTACGTGACTATCCCAAGAAAAATGTTGGCAAACATTAATCATGCCATTCTTAGACCATTGTTGCCATTGTTCTGGATTGGTGAGCGATGTTCGCAAAGCAGTTTGAATATCTTGAATATTCAAAGGATCAATTAATAATCCATTCTGACAAGCCGCGAGAATATCTCTTGGACCACCATCAGCCGTAGCAATGATAGGGACACCACAGGCGCTCGCTTCAATTAATGTCAGTCCAAATGGCTCTGTTAAAGCTGGGTTGATAAACACTCCTTGGGTTTTCGCCGTTAACCGATATAAATCTGGTACATCATCTGCATGATGATGTTTAGGATAAGCAACATGACCATAAAGATCATAGCGGTCTATTAATTGCAATATCTCTAAAAATACTTGACGCGGACCCGATTCCATCGCCAAAATATCGTCTCTTTTGCCTAAAATTAGCACCAAGTTAGCTAATTGGCGCAGTTCGGGATCTTCCCCATAAGCTTTAATTAAACTACTGACATTTTTACGGATAGCTGGGCGAGAAATCGCCATAATTATAGGCTTTTGTATGTCTTTGAGAAACTTCTCTAATTCCTGTTGAATAGGCGGATTTTGCCAATTATCTGCGGCTGGATAAAAACGCTCTAAGGTGACACCTGGAGGGATGACTACCATACGTTCGGGTTGATAGTGATCGTAAACGCTATACTGCTCTTCAACTTCTTGATGAGTGCTGGCTATAACTAAAGCTGCACTTCCCAGAGTGATTTCTTCCGCCTCTATTCTTGTACTAATATGAAAATTTTCTTCAATGGTTTTCTGTTTAGTCCCATGTTCTAATAATCTTTGTTGTTTGATACGTCCCAGAGAGTGACCCGTATGGACTAAAGGTATACCTAACCAACCCGCAACCCTAGAACCTACGTATCCAGCATCAGCATAATGTGTATGAATAACATGAGGAATTTTGCCGATTTTGCGAATGTGTTTGAGTAATTCATCTGCAAATGTATCTAAGTGTGGCCAAAGAACTTCTTTGCGGAGGTAGCGTTTGGGACCACAGGCGATGCGAATAATTTGGGCTTTATCTGTGAGAATTTCGACTGGTTGAGCATAATCAGGGCTAACTTTGGGATCATTTACCAACCGGGTTACTAAATCAACCCTTGCGACTTGGGGATTTTTAGCTAATGTGCAAGCCAGTTCTACCGCGTATTTGGTTTGTCCACCAGTGTCAGCATCTTTACCTAACTCTAGATTGTTACCACGAATTAAACCATGAACGCTGACGAGCAAAATATACAACCCTGGGTCATTTATCACAGTGTTGATTCCTCCATAATTAGCCATAAATCAGACGTTTTTGCCTGATTTGTTATAGTTATAGCAGGGAATAGGGAACAGGGGGAGTTGGGGGAGTTGGGGGAGTTGGGGGAGTTGGGGAAGTTGGGGGAGTTGGGGGAGTTGGGGGAGTTGGGGGAGTTGGGGGAGTTGGGGGAGTTGGGGGAGTTGGGGGAGTTGGGGGAGTTGGGGGAGTTGGGGGAGTTGGGGGAGTTGGGGGAGTTGGGGGGGAGAAAGAATTTTCCCAATGACAACTAACAACCAACAACTGACAACTGACAACTGACAACTGATAACTGATAACTAACAACTTACAGAAATAGTTCGGGGAGAGTAGTTTCTAGTTTCAGACAATTAGCACCATTCACCTGTAATTGATACTCTACCTTATCCATCAACCGATTCATAATTAACCAACCATAACCACCTTCTTGCTTTTCTGTGGGGTTGGGAGGAAAGTAAGTAGATAAATCAAAACCTTCACCATAATCCCAAATCTCTATAGATAAATCTCGGTCTTTCAGTTCTAACCGCAGTAAAATTGTTAATCCAGACTTGTTTTTATGGGCATGACGCACAGCATTAGAATATCCTTCTGTTAAAACCAAGCGTAAGCGACCTGATTGTTTGATCCAATCAACAGATTCCCCTAATTGTAATTGTAAGCATCCGAATAACCATTGTTCTGCAATATTGATAAAATTTAGGTCACTGGGAACATGAAGTTCACTTTTCATAACCTATAAAACCTCCAGAGACAGTATAGTTTGATCATCTTCTTGAACATCGTTATTGGCTTGAATAAGAGCTAATAAATTATCAAAATTAAGGGGTTGAGATTGTTTTTTAATAAGTTGCCATAGACCTTCTTGGTTAAGCATAGAATGATGAGTTGTTCTCGAACTGTCTAAGGTTTCCCATACAGTTGCTTCCGTAATTCCATCACTAGTCAGGAGTAATGTATCTCCAGGAGCAAGAATCAAACGTCCGGACTCAGCCTGCCATTTAGGTAATATTCCCAAGGGAATACTGCGAGCTTTCAGATAATGGGGAGAATCATTCACAGTGGCTTGTTCTGACCACACAAAAGGATAAATATGCCCCGAATTAGCATAGACAAGTTCTCTTGTAATTGGGTGATAACGAGCTAAAATCATTGTGATAAAATAATTACTGGTCATTAAATCATCAATCAAAGCATAATTCAGATTTTGCATGATGAGATTTGGCTCTACTGCTACTTCTTGACAGAGTTCCCGACGCAGCAAAGAAATCGTACTAGCCATAAACAAAGCCGCTGGCACACCCTTCCCAGAAACATCACCAACTGCTAACCACAAATCACCATTAGGATGAACAAACACTTCAAAAAAGTCACCTCCTACCTCTCGTGCTGGATAGCAACAAGCTTGGACTTTTACACCTGCCATTTCTGGTAAAGTTTGCCGCAATAGGTTATGTTGAATTTGGCGGGCTACTTCCAACTCTAAGTTAATTTGTTGTTGTTTTTCTTGCAAACTCTGATAGAGTTTTGCTTGGGAAAGGGCTAAGGCTGCTTGTTCTGCTACACCTGTAATCAGTTGAATATCTTCTTGATGCCAAATGTGATCACTTCCCAATTTACAAATAGCAATAATAGCTAGTAAATCCTGTTGATAAATGAGTGGAAAAATTAGATATTGACAAGGGATGTCTTCGTAGATATCGTCTTTTATTTCATAATGGTGAGTTCGGAAAACCTCGGCAATTAAATTACTAAGGTCTGGAAGTAAATCATAGATTTTAGATTGAGAATTTTGATAGCAAAATTGCTTTTCGGTTAGTAAATCATCTTCGACTGGTTTGACTAAGCAATAATGAGCCGCAAATGTTTCTCCAATTGTAGTAACGAGTTTTTGCAGCATATTGTCATAGTCTAAAGATTCTCTAATTGCTGTTGTTACAGCATTAAATAAAGATTCCCGTCGCAAGGCACGAGATAATTCTGCTAATCGTTTTTTAACTAAGCGATAGGTATCACTAGCTTGATTGACTAATGTTTGGAGTTGGCTGGGATTCCAAGGTTTTGTAATGTATTTAAATACTCGACCTGAGTTAATTGCATCTACTAAATCTTCTACATCTGTAAAACCTGTGAGCAAAATCCGAATTGTATCAGGAAACCGCTCCACTGTCAGACTTAATAGTTCGCTACCGTTCATTTCAGACATTCTTTGGTCGGAGATAATGACAGCCATTTCACCTTCTTTTTCTAAGATAGCTAAGGCTTCAGTGGCACTATTAGCCTTATAAACTTTAAAATCTTTCCAAAATGTGCGATAGAGGACATCTAAGTTATCTAGCTCGTCATCTACGACCATGAGCTTGAGCTTATCTAACTTTTTTCCAGCCATAAAGTGTCCTTAATTTTAATAACTAAGTAGGTGGACGTGAAATAACCAAAAGTGTGTACCGATATGTAAATTTACCTCAATGCGTTATTGTCGTTGAGTTTTAGCCATTGCAAAAAACGAAATATATTTTGATTTTCCTCCTTCCGCCTACTTAACTAAGCCAGAACGCATAGCAATTACTGCTGCTTGGGTACGGTCATTAGCACCTAGTTTGTTCATAATATTACGAACGTGGGTTTTTACAGTTGCACTTGCAATATAAAGTCTCTTGGCGATATCGTTATTACTACAACCTTTGGTAATCAATTCTATCACTTCTAATTCTCTGCCTGAGAGAATACCGACTTTAATAAGTTGTTTATGATCATGGGATTTGAGAGAATCTTGTTTTTGCTTGGCCTTTTCTACAAGAATCCGGGCAATCACTGGATCAATCCAAGGATTTCCCTCAGCAGTTACCCGGATAGCATTCAGTAAGTTGTCAAACTTGATATCTTTCATACAGTAAGAGTCTGCACCAGCACTAAAGGCTGAAAGTACGGATTCTTCATGATCAGATGATGTTAAGATTAATACTTTTGTATTTAATAACTGTTGATGATTCCCTTTAATTTTCCTGGTTAGGGACTTCCAAATAAAAAAATACTCAACCACCTAACGCAAAAATCTCTCAAACCCTTATTCCTCTGTGTCCTCTGCGCCTCTGTGGTTCGTTAATCAGGATAATTTATTTCTTGGAAGTCCCTTAATTCAATTCCATCTTGATCTGGTAAACCTATATCCACAATCGCCACATTTGGCTGTAGCTTTTTTAACATTATCAACCCATGACGAGCATTATTAGCTTGTTCAACTAGTTCAATTTCGTCTTTTCGTTGTAATGCTGTGCAAATACTGAGACGAGTGAGTTCATGATCTTCAATGATGACAGTGCGGATTTTACTCATTTTTCGTCACATATTTTGGTTTTTGCCGTCCACCTGACTTAAAAATAATACCCCACCCCTAGCCCTCCCCGTTCTTCGAGGGGGGAATAAGAAGTTTTTCCATATATTCTGGTATACATAGTTCATGATGGCTACTTAGATATACTAAACACGGGTGAGATTTAAACTTTTGCCAAATGACAAAGAACCCAGATGTGTAGGGGTAAAGCAAGAGCTTCATTGGTGTCAACTTAACGTAAAACATCTATCCCGCAAAGAACTCAATTCATCTCATTCCCAGTCTCTAACTGGGAATGAATCCTAGAAGGCTCTGCCCTCAATGATATTAGAGGCAGAGCCTCATCAACTGCATTCCTAGTCAGAGACTAGGAACGAGGTGTGGCATGGATTTGAGCTTAAGTTGACACCATTAAGCTTTTGCTTTACCCCTACGTTTAGAATCAAACAATCAAGCAAATTACTGAGTATATTAAATAATATAACCTTTTTTTGACTAAGTTATTCCAAAGCCA
Source organism: Anabaena sp. WA102 (assembly GCF_001277295.1). Classification (NCBI taxonomy): domain Bacteria; kingdom Bacillati; phylum Cyanobacteriota; class Cyanophyceae; order Nostocales; family Nostocaceae; genus Anabaena; species Anabaena sp. WA102. The sequence goes on from NZ_CP011456.1 coordinate 2,688,616, forward strand.
GACAGCAAAGTAGTTTTACTCCTGACTCCTGACTCGGCGATCGCTAATTTTAGATTTTAGGGAACACCAAAAAATAAATTACCCAATTTTGTGGGATGGGCATCCTGCCCGTCCTTGATAATTAGCGGGATTTACTGTATATTAACGCTGGGCTACTCGCAATAACAAAAACAAACCTGTGGCTAATCCAAATAAATTAGGCAACCAAGCACCAATGAAGGGCGAAAGAATACCAGCTTGTGCTAACGCCCCAGAGACGGATAGTAGCAAATAGTAACTAAAAATTACAATCACGCTAATACCAAAACTTGTGCCACGTCCAGTGCGTTGAGGGATGCTACCCATAACTGAACCAACTAAGCCAAAAATAACGCAAATAAAGGGAAAGGCGATTTTTTGTTGGATTCGCACTTGGAGTTTGCGAATTTTTTGATTGTTCCCACCTAAACGTTCTATTTCTAATTGTTCTAAGGCTTGGGAGATATTCATTTCGCCGTAGTCTCGGCTATTTTCGGCTAAGGTTAAAGGTGTGCGAGGAAGTTGTAATTGCTGATGTTCAAATCGTAAAATATTCCGATATGAGCGATCTGTCGCTACTAAATAGATAGTCCCATTATAAAAATCCCAAACTTGTTTTTGAGTGTTCCATTTAGCTGATTCGGAAACAACGATTTGATCAACTCCGCCTCTGGAACGATCTATAATTGTTAAACCGTTCATTTGCTTACCATCAAATTGGTCAGCATAAAATAAGCGAGAAAGGATCTTTTTTCGAGTACCATCTGCTTCTTTAAATTCTCGATATTCAGGATAGTAAATATTTTGTTGTTTAAAGGAAGGTTGGTCTGATTTGAGAGCTTGTGCTAAGGTAATAGTGGCTTTGTAATTCGCGGCGGGGGCAATTTGCTCATTAAATAAATAAGTGATGAGAGTGACGGCAAAACTTAACACCACAGCCGTCAAAACCATGCGATAAACACTAACACCACACCCACGCAAAGCGATTAATTCACTTTCGCTAGAAAGGCGACTATAGGTCATTAAAGTAGCTAACAAAGTGGACATGGGGAAAGAGTACACCATGACGTAAGGTAGCTTTAAGAGGAAAATCTCTAGGGCGATATTGAGAGGTAGCCCGGATTCTACAACCTTTCGCAGTAATTCAAATAAACTATCAATTGCTAAAACTACAGAAGTAAATGCACCAACACCAAATAAAAATGGTGAAATTAATTGCATCGCTAAATAGCGATCCATGATAGAAAATGAAAATATTGAAATTAAATTGGAGAAGGGTTTAATCTGTTTAGATATCATGATTATGTTTCGTGAAATCTCTCTTAGAGATCCCGCAGGGTAGATGCAAAGGAACAAAGGCGCAAAGTTTAAACTGCGAAATTATCACCTAAATAATATTGTCGCACCAAGGGGTTGTTATACAGTTCGTCAGAGTTGCCAAAAGCCAGAATTTGTCCTTCACGCATGATATAACCACGATCTGTTATGGCTAGGGTTTCGCGGACATTATGATCTGTGATTAAAATTCCCATACCGCGATCGCGCAGTTGACTGACAATCTCCTGAATCTCAGACACAGCAATGGGATCAACTCCAGCAAAAGGTTCATCTAAAAACAGGAATTTGGGTCCTTCTTTCCCTGCTGCTAAAGCCCTCGCTAATTCTGTGCGTCGTCGTTCACCACCAGAAAGTTGAATCCCTTTACTATTAGCTACCTTTTCTAAGCGAAATTCTTGTAATAAGGTATGTAGTCTGTGTCTCCATTCTCTCCTGGGAACTTGAGTTTGTTCAAATACTAGGAGAATATTTTCTTTCACTGACAACTGACGAAATACACTTGCTTCTTGAGCTAAATAGCCAATACCTAATCTAGCCCTTGTGTGCATGGGGAAATTAGTAATATCTAAATTGTCTAACCACACTTTGCCATGATTCGGTTTTTCTAAACCTGTGGCAATATAAAATGTTGTCGTTTTCCCCGCACCATTGGGACCAAGTAAACCGACAACTTCCCCCTGGCTAACAGAAAGGCTAACACGATTTACAATTAATCGTTTACCGTAGGATTTGTGAATATTCTCTAAAACAATTTTCACTATGGGATTTTGTCTAGGTATAGATGCTAATTAGAACGCTTTAAGGCTGGAGTTTTTGGGGCTGGTTTCGTAGTTTGTCTACTAGGATTAGAATCTTCTATCATATATATAGATTCTACCTGACGGTTAGATTGGGGTAAGGCGATGAATCTGCCTTCGTCAATTAAATAGGTGACTTTTTCGGCACGAATGCTATTGCTACCCTGTTGTAAAATGTAAACATTACCACTGAAGTCAATCCGTTTTTCTTTACTAAAGTATTGAGCTTGAGCAGATGTGGCTTGAATTTGGCGAGCCGGGTAGACCATTTGCACATTGCCACGAGCAGTAATTACTTGAGTTTTCGCGTCATATTCTTGGGTATCGGAGCGAATAGTCAGGGGACGATTTCCCCCAGATTGGGCTGTAGCTGGTAGCAATTGGCTGGGCAATCCTGCAACACCTACAAGGGAAATTGGCAGTGCCAAGGCTAATCCTAAGCGGCGTATCCGTGATTTTAGCAATTGATAAGGAGGTATCATAGTAATTAGGGAACGGGGAACAGGGAGATAAAAATCAAATATGAGTCCTATAGCAAAAATGGACGGTTTTTTAAACTTTAAGTTTCGCTTCCAGAACCTTTGCTCACAACTGGCAAAAATTTGTTAATTGTTACCGAATTATCAAGTCTGACACACCCACAAAAAATTAAGCAAATAAATCCCACAAATCATCAAAATCCCACAAATCATAGTTTAGACAGGGAAATACTGGGTAAAAGTCGAGCTTGATTTTCAGCCAATTTATTATTTGCCATTGGTTGTAGACTTTCTTGTTGTAGTGTTTTTAACAAATCCACACTTTCAGTTAGTAATTCTTCCACATTAATACCGCCGTAGCTAGGTAGATAACGCCGAAGACGATTACTACCTTCGCCTAAAAGAATCATTGCCCCCCGTTGGTTATGATTACCCAGATGATATAGTCCTACAGCAATTTGGAGAATACCTTGATAAAAAGTTTTATCTGGTTCGATACTATCGATCCAGAGTGCTTCAAGAATGTCATGGCAAGCGTAGAACTGTCCAGCATTGAAATGTTCTACACCTTGCCAAAACTCTTCAGGCATGATTTCGCTCATCCCATGCTATCCCGAACTTCTTTAATACAATCGAGAGAAATTTCCTGTTTGTCCCCAGAAAATTCATTTTCAGGAGTGAGGAATAGCATACAGTGACATTCTTTGCGTTCGCGCATGGGTACGCAGGGACAGTTCCAAAAAGCGGCGTTAACTTCGGCTTCTTTATCTTCGTAGTGACGACAAGGACATAAGGGCGCACCGAGTTCGTCTTTATGCTTGGCTAGTCCTTCGATGACAACTGCGGTGACGGAAGGTTCAGAACAGAAGAATGTTCCCGTCCGTTTGGCGTATTGTTCGGAAAAATGCCGCATTGCTTCTAGGCTTTTATCGCTGGATTTTGAATTCACTTCTGATGTGACCATTGGTTGTGCTGTTTATAAATTTCCATGTTTCTTTGCATTGTACATCAGGCTCAGTGTGAGAAATCGTTTCAAAATAAACTGAGGGCTTTTTGTAGTTGGGGTTGTAGTTCTTGTTCGTTTTGGACGATGATGCCAGGATATTCCCGATTAATGAGGTTTGGTGTGGCTGAATCTGGATTTTGCCACAGTAGCCAACGACTACCCGGAGGTAAGGAAGATGTGGTGAAAGAGTTTTGGGTTAGCCAAATGAGGGGGCGGTGATCTGGTGGTAAGCTGTTTTTTTCGGTGGGGTTGGTGGCTGCTAAGGTTTCGAGAACGGAGATATTACCTGTAGTTAAACCTGTGGCTGATGTCCATAGTTGCACTTGCAGTTTCTGTTTTTGGGCATAAAAATACAGGGAAGCAGCAGCAATCACGGCTTGTTCAAACAATTCTTGTTGCCATATAAAGGAACTATCTATGGCAATGATAATTTCTTGTCCCCCGGTAATTACTTCTAATTCTCGGACTCGTAATTCTCCATAGCGAGCGCTCGTCCGCCAATGAATCAACCGAGTAGGATCACCGATGCGATAGGGACGTAGCGATCGCACTAATCCCGTTGTTGCCATCTGTAAAGGTTTACCACGGGGATCTCCCCTTTGGCTATCATCTTGTCCGATTTCATCAATTAAGGGGCAGGTAGTCAAGGGTAAAACGGTGGGATAAACAGTCGCCCTAGCTTCACACTGACGAGGACGACGACAGGAAAATAAACCCCAGGGCGCACCTGTGACTAATTCTACTGTGTGCCAGCGGTAAATACCACGCTGTTGGGTCGGGTGATAATAGATGCACTGATAACTCTCTTGTGGTGGAATAGCTTCAATATTTTGCTGGACTGGTTGACCAAGAATAAATGGGAGAATGTCTCTAATTTGTAATAGACTAGAAGATTGTTTTTTCTGATTTTGAATTTCTATTTCAATTTTCAGTGCATCACCGGCGGTTACTGGTGCAATAGGACGACGTTTGACAATTATACCTGTGAGCGATCGCGGCGCAACAAAAGCCGACACCCCCAAAAGCGCAAAACTAACCCCACTAATCACATACAGCCAGCCAGCCATGGTATTAATCCCTGCACCCAAATAACACACAGAGATTCCCGCCAACACCCAACCGCCATAAGCAGGTGCAGCAGCATGGGTTTCCAGCCAATTGTTGATTTTTTTGGTAATTTTCATCTTACTTTTTTAACTTAATTTTGGGGGAACAGGGAACAGGGAACAGGGAACAGGGAATAGGCAAGAGGCAAGAGGCAAGAGGCAAGAGGCAAGAGGCAAGAGGCAAGGGGCAAGAGGCAAGAGGCAAGAGGGAATAAATTTGATAATGATTGAGAATTACATCTAAAAAGCCCCTGTCATTAATTGCCACGGACAACTGACCACTGACAACTGACCACTGACAACCAACAACTGACAATATGGTTTATCCCGTTATTTGGCACAATAATTCAGTCTCACTGATTGATCAAACTCGCTTACCTAATGAATATACAGTGGTGGAGATTCACCGCAGTGAAGATATGGCACAAGCCATTACCACTATGATTGTGAGAGGTGCGCCGGCGATTGGAGTTGCGGCAGCTTATGGAATGTATTTGGGGGCAAGGGAAATTGAAACCAGCCATCGCCAAGAGTTTTTAGCTAAACTGGAAACAGTAGCTAATTTGTTGCGTTCTACCCGTCCCACTGCGGTAAATTTGTTTTGGGCAATTGGCAGAATGATGCAAACGGCTTATGAAACCATGGGAACAGTCGCCGAAATTAAACAAGCCCTTTTAGAAACTGCCCAAAAGATCAATGCCGAAGACTTGCAAACTTGTCAAGCGATCGGTGATCATGGTTTGGCGGCATTACCGCAAACCCCAGAAAAACTAATTATACTCACTCACTGCAACGCTGGGGCTTTAGCTACCGCTGGTTATGGTACAGCATTAGGTGTAGTCCGTTCTGCGTGGAAAGAAGGACGTTTAGCCAGAGTATATGCAGACGAAACTCGTCCCCGGTTACAAGGTGCAAAACTCACCACTTGGGAATGTGTCCAAGAAGGGATTCCGGTGACAGTAATTACCGATAATATGGCTGCCCACTGCATGAAACAAGGTTTAATTGATGCTGTAGTTGTGGGCGCTGATAGAATAGCTGCTAATGGTGACGCTGCCAATAAAATCGGAACTTATAGTTTAGCTATTGTGGCTAAAGCTCATAATATTCCTTTCTTTGTGGCTGCACCTTTATCTACCGTAGATTTTCAATTAACTGATGGTAGTCAAATTCCCATTGAAGAACGTCACCCAGCGGAAATCTATCAAATAGGTGAAACTATCCTCACTCCTCCAGGTGTGGAATTTTATAACCCGGCTTTTGATGTCACCCCTGCTGATTTAATTACCGCCATTATTACTGAAAATGGGGCTTTTCTTCCCGGTGATTTATTAAAGGCTCAGAAGATGGTTTAATTTTAACGGTGAGAAGGGTTTAGCAATGCTAAACCCCCACATAAATTTAACCTTTTATTGTCATAAAAATCGGTACATACAGCGGTTTCCGCTCTTATGAGGTACATCTTAGCCCCCTCATCGCTTACGGGGAGGGGGTTGGGGGTGGGGTTCTTGTACCTCATAACATCGGGAAGTGCTGTATATGTATTTCTGGCGTTGCTGAATTGAGGTATGAAATTCCTAAATTGAACCTTTAAAACTCTTACCTTTGCGTCTTTGCGTGAAACTAAAATTTATACCCTTAATCAGCAACGCCATATTTCTTTATGCCTTATTTTTTTTTATATCTTCTCTGACTACATAAGTAAATTCAGCGGTAAAAAAATAGTGTAAACCTGTCTAAAATACCACAATATAAGTTAAAATATACTTTATATAGCAATAAAGTGTATCAAGTAAGAACTATGAGTGGACAAAAAACATTTAGCGTCACTGCTGGTATTTCTACAGCATCACAACCTGGTTTATTTGATGGGATAGCTTCTGCATTGCAAGCATATCAAGAACGTCAGCGTCAGGAAAGGGAAACTGCTATCAAAAGAGAGCAAGATATACAACAAAAAATTGCTCAATTTCGTTCTGGTGCTACTAAAAAAAAGATTGTTGTTCAAGAACCTGAACAGGTTAACTTAATAAATGCTGAGGTAAATCAAGCCTTATCTCAGGATGCACAAAGACAAGTGCAGAATCTAAAAATGCAATTACCAAAGATTAAATCAGAATATCAGATTTTAATTGATCGGCAATTATTGGAAACTGCAAGTGTACAACAAGCTATTCAGAAGACGGAAACGGCATTACAAAATAATAATTTAACTGACGCTCAAACCTACTTACAAACATTAGATGATGCTCGCATTCAGGTAATTCAACAACTCCAGATAGAGTGGACAAAACAGTTTGAATTTCTGCAATCTAGACTCAATAATTTACAGTCAAGTCTTCCTGATCATATCACTCAACAATTACAAATCAAAATAAATGATCTGTGTAATAGTTGGCAGACTATTTCTGATGAAGAGATAGAAATTTTCCATCAAGAAATTAGTAGCTACGAATCTCAAGCAGAACAAGTGTATACTGCGGCGGAAAATTTAGTAGCATCTTGGCAAGAAGTTGGTTATGTTGCCAAAATTGCGGAAATTAATGATGGTGATGTAGTTATTAATATTGAAACCCATGAGGGAGTAAATACGCAAATGCGGATTCAGTTTGATGGTCAACAAATTGACTTAGCTGGACCTCATGATGAAGAAGGTGATTCTTCCTGTTCTAGTCGCACGTTTGACGTGATTGAACTGTTTCAACAGCAAGGTTATCAGGTGGAATGGACAGCATGGAATGGTGAACCTGTGGACAAAGAATGGCGGAATGTGGATATGGGGATTATTTCCGTAAAAACAACTATGGAGTCTGATTCTAATAAAATACCTGAGCGGCGTTCTGAAAGTATCGGCGATTAGAAGCGATTAGAAATCGCGGCTACACAGGCAAAACCCACCTACGTGGGTTTCAATCTCTTAATTTAAGATGGTAAATGATGACAAAACCGCTATTGCTAAATATAGCTGCTTGGCTGCCTCGTTCTTGTGCTAATGGTCCAGGAACTCGGATGGTGATTTGGGTACAAGGTTGTCCTTTTCGGTGTCTAGGTTGTCAAAATCCTGACTATTTGCAGTTTAAGTTAAATCAGGTGGTGACTGTAGAGGAAATGTGGCAAAAATTCCAAGAATTACCGGATTTAGCGGGTATTTCCATTTCCGGTGGTGAACCTTTTGCTCAAGCTGTGGCTTTGGCAGATTTAGCACGTCGCGTCCAATCCGTAGGTAAGACGGTTGTTTGTTGGACAGGGTATCAACTACAACAATTGCAATTCAATAATATTCCTGATAGTCAAAGGTTACTAAATCATATAGATTTATTAGTTGATGGCTTATTTATACAGCAGCAAGTTAGTAACCAACCACTAAAAGGTTCAAATAATCAAAAACTGCATTTTTTATCTGGGCGAATTGTTGAGGCTGATTTAGTGAATATACCGCGTCAGGAGTGGATATTAGGTTCAGAGACATTAACATATACGGGTTTTCCTGTGAAATACAAGCAACTTGATCAGGGTGGGGTATAAAATAGATGAGTATTGTGGTGATAGGCGATCGCAAAACCGGAAAAACCAGCATGGTCAGAGCCTTGGCTGAACACGGGAAATATGTCAAAATCAGTAATATCCTAGCCAGTGACTTATACAATCCCAGCACCAAGGAAATAGCAGGTACAGATCAATTAAATACCAAAACCTTAAACATGGAGGTAGATTTACCCGCAACCGGACCAAGACAATTGAATATTTTATGGATTGATACCCCTGGAGAATTTTGGAGTAACCCCCAATATCGAAAAGATCATCCAGCAGCTTGGCAAGGAATGGAAGATAAAGTCAAGGAAAGTAAAGCCGTAATTTTAATGTTACCGCCCCACCAAAGTCTAGTATCTAGCCGTCTGATAGATGTAGCTGCTAATCATCTCCAACCAGTTAATACATTACCAACTAGTGATCAATGGGTGAATGGTTTACAGAACTGGTTTGACTTTTTACAACAGAATTGTCAACGAGTCAAACACATAATTATTGCCCTCCATAAAGCCGATTTATTTTGTGATGTGGAAGCAGAAGGAAAGACTTGGAGATATAACCCAAAGAGAGGCGGTGCAGCCCCTTGGTATGATTATAGTGATCATGTAGTTGAGTCATATTTTGGAGTTGCAAATCAAGTCATTCGTAAATACAAAGGAAAAGAAATTGGTTCTCGAACTAATTTCTTTATTACTACTACCGAAAATCAGGAATTACTAGAATTGCCTTGGTTGTATCTTGCTCCTTATCTTATTTATAATTAACCCATAAAATCTTATGCTTGCCAAAAATTCCCAGACTAAACGTACAATTCTGAAAAAACAACAATCAGTTGGCAATGACATTAGAATCATTGGCTCTCGTAAATCCGGTAAAACCACTTATTTAGCTTCATTATTACGGCTTCCAGAAGAATTAAAAAAACAATTTCCTGGTTTAAAAATTACACCTACTTCTGATGATGCGGCAGAATTAATTAGTGCAGCTAAGAATATTTTAGAACAAGGGGCAGTTTTTGCGGGGACAGATATTGAAAATGGTGATGAACCATATTTTTCTTTTGAAATTAAAATTCCCACCAGTAAAAATTCACCAGAAACAACATTACAATTAAACGTCAAAGATTACTCAGGTGAAACATTTGAATGTGCAGCTATCCCTCACAGAGCATCTGAATTTCAAGAATATGTAGAAGATTGGTTAACCGCCAAAAGTTGGATGATTATGCTCACAGATTGGGATACAAGTAATGACGCAAAACTCTATGCACCTGCTTTGAATAGGCTATTAACAGAATTATCCGAACAGGCTAATGTGAATGAAACTTTGAGTAAATTGAGAGTTGCCGTAGTTATGAGTAAATGTGAACGAGGAGAACTGTGGCCTTGTCGTTTAGATGCCGAAGAAGACTTATTTAGAGTCCGTTTAAAGGAAACTTATAACGTTTTGAAAGACAAATTACCACCTTCCAGATTACGGTTTTTCGCCTGTTCTTCCTTCGGTGTCATGGGAGATAGGTCTGGACAACATGATCCCCGTCCTAATCGTTATATACCGGATGATGGCAGTTCCGCCGAATTTATTGCCCATTTACGAGAGGTTGATGCTTGGAAACCCTTCGGTTTAATTTCCCCACTTTATTGGTTAAGCACAGGGAGGGTATTTCATGACGAACGCCTCTAATCTTCCCGGTAACATTGGCGGAAACCAGGATTTTCGCGTTATCGGTCCCCGTCGTTCTGGAAAAACAGCTTTTATGGCGGCTCTAGCTCGTTGGCCAAATGCTAAAACAGACAGTCCTATTCTGGCTGTTGACCCCTATAACGACGAAGCTGGGGAATTAATTAGTCTGGCTCAGGACATCTTAGAAGATGGTAGAGAGTTAGCAGGTACAGATTATGGGCGTGAAGAGGCTGAGGATTTACCAACATACTCCTTACTAATTACCTTAAAAGCTAAGTTTATTAATCATCCTCTGCCAGCTTTAAGAAATCAACCTATTAGATTGCGAGTATCCTGTCGAGAATACTCCGGGGAACTGATCAAAGAATTACGAAATCTGGCTAATTCTAGCGCACATTTAGTTAGTTATTTAGATGATTGTGCCACTGCATCAGGCTTATTGATACTCATTGATAGCACTGCGAATAAAACATCTGATCAAGAATATGCTCAAGCCTTAGAAAACCTGCAAAGAGAATTAAATGAGCGATTAAATATTAAGAAAGGAGGATTACAAAACTATCGAATTGCTGTAGTATTTACGAAATGTGAACAACCTCCAGCTTCAGGTTATTGGCAAGATATAGACACTTTCATGGGCTTAAAATTTCCTAATCTTAAAACTACAGTAAAGAAATGGAGTAACCTATGGGGATGTTCTACAAATTACTTTTTTGCTTCTACCTTTGGCACAAAAGGAACACCACCCAGACCCAACTTTAAGAAAAAAAATCGAGATAGTGGGGGAACTTATGGAGTAATTGATAAACCGGGAGTATGGCGACCTTTAGGTTTAGTTGCGCCTTTGTATTGGTTGGCAACGGGTAAGGAAGATAATCAATTAAGAGATATTTAGGAGGAAATAATTATGTCAGTTGTTCGCATTTATCAATTTTGTAGAGGATTTGATAACGTCCGTAAGTCAGAAGTATATCAATGTTATGTATCTGGTGGTTATGCTTTTGAGAAAATCGCTCGTGCAAGTCATGAAGTTCCTCCAGAAATTCGTGAAGCAGTAATTAATGATTATTTTAAATTGAATGATAATTATCCACCAGATCAGGATGATTTTTCTCTCATTGCCAGAGAAATAAATGATAAATATTCTGTTTTAGCAGTAGCAAATAGGCAACTAGATGATGGTGGTCGTCCTACTATTGGCTATAAATATTTTTGGTTAGATAAGTCAAAATTATCTCGATATGTTGATGGGATTGGAACTTTACTTTATTGGTGGTCTAAGAATGAGCCTAAGTTTAAAATGGAGGAATTGATTGATTCAATCTCACCAGGAATATTTGACTATGACCAAGAAATTAAAAAAAATAATTTCCGAGAAATCTTGCAATATGAACAAACACTGCATGAAATTCCTGAAGTTCAAGTAGTTAAGAAAGAACTTTGGGAAGGATATCCAGCATATATGGAAATACACTATCTAGCTTTAGCTCTTAGTCATCGTGCTAACGATGCTAATGCTTGGGCTTGGAATGTTCAGAAATTATCATATCCAGAGACTTTTTTAGCAATTTCTTACACTACTGAAGAGAATCTACCCAAGACTATTCGTAAACGTCCATTACCATCCCCACAAAAAGATAATTCTAATAATAATTCTACTACAGCTACTACAAAAAACTCTGGTCAAATAGTCCCAGATAAAAAGATTAGAGATTGTTTAAAAGAGATAGCAAGAATATTTGCTGATACACATGAACTAGACTCTAAAAAAACTGAGGAATTATTTGAATATTTAGCAAAATACCCAAATGAAACCTGGTCTAATTTTATAGACAAAGCTACTTTAAAGGCATCTGATGGCAACTTTAATATAATCTATAAAGCCGAAATATATCTGCTTTTACCAAAGGAAAAGAGTTCATTTTTGATAGAAATATTAAATTCAACTAATTTCGGTAATTCGTCAGGAAAATCTAGTAGTAACAGCATTGCTATTAAATTTCACACTCAATTATTAAATGCTAGTTACAAGTATCAAAATCCACAGGTAATTCACAGATTAGTTTCTTCTATATATACGGGTATTTCATATCTACTAAATCAGTTAATGGCTGATGACAATGGAAGTAATAAAATTGAATTTCTATTAACTCAATCGCAAAGTATATGGTCTAAAACTTTTTAACTTATGCAGAACTGGTTGAAAAAAGAATTTTCTCTCAAGAAGAAATAACCGTTGAAGAATCTATAAAAGATTTTTGTCAAGACATTTTAACTATTTTACAAGAACCGAAAAATATTACTTTAGAACAAAGAAGTCCATACAAAAAGTTAGCATTTACTTTTATTAAGATAAATTACTATTCTTTGGCTGGAACTTTTTATTATATTAGCGATAGATATATTCCACAAGACATACTCGATAGAATCCCTGACGAAATACTTTTAAAAATTCGTAATATAAAACCTCAACAACCTAATTCCCCTCCTAAAAATCATAGCGAACCTCCAGTTGATGAATCTCAAACTAATGAAAATAGAAGTAAAAAACCTAAAAATAAGCCAATTCCATATACTCAAATTCAACACCAACCAATTAAACATAACCCAATCCAAAATGAATATAATACACAGGCTTTCATTTTATTTGTGCTTTTTTTAGCAGGTTCTATTCTGTTAAAACTTTGGAAAAGTTTTCTTCTTCCTCCTCAAATATTGTTATTATTTGTTAGCATTATATATGCTATTTTGAGTGTAATAGTTATTCACCTTACGATAGATAATTTTTTTAATAGAAGAAATCATCATTTTAAACATACCAATCGCATTATTGGAATTTCTTTAGCAATTTTCTATATATTGGTATTTGTTTCAATAATATGGAAAATAGATAAAATTCCAACATCTATAAATCTTTTTGGCGAAAATAATCAAACTCAGTTAGCTAGACAAGATACAAGAAATGGAGAAACCCGAAATAATATTCCAGGTGAAAACAGAAATATTTCTCATGCTTCTCCTTCAAATAATATTAACTGTCCAAAAGATGCGCTAATTACTTTTCAAGCATTTAAAGATTGCAATAAAAATGAATCTAATAAAGCAAAATTAGAGGAAGAATTAAAGACTCAGTATGTGTTATCATTACCTGATGATACAATTGCTGGAAACTTAATAAAATATTATCTAGATAGTAAAAATAACGACCAATTCCAAAACAGAAAACGTGACATAGAGAAATGTCAAAGAGATAACCCTATGACAGATACAGGTAATAATGACAAAAGAGTTGACTGCATAAAACGTACAATAAACAAATCTAAACAACCGAAAAAATGATAATCCAGTATACACCGATAATTTTAATATAGATATTTCATTTCTACATCACCAACCCATGAATAACCTCTCAATTAGAGCCATTTTTTACGCACTATGCGGCATAGTTTCCGCCCTGCTAGGCTGGAGTATCAGTCAAATTTTATGGCAAGAAATAGGCACTTTCTTGATGCTATTTGTACCCAAAGAATTTAGCATTCCTCCCTACATAATCTTATTAATTATTGTCACTCCTTGTATTACAAGTGGCATGATCATAGCAGAAACTTTCATGAGTAACCCTACTCGTTATAAAGCTAATTGGCGATTCTTGACTCGGACATTTTTTAAAAAAGTGTTTATAGTCGGTGCATTAATAGGTTTATTTCTTGGTATTTTAAACTGGACGCTATTACAAAGTAACTGGTCAGGTGGTTCAGTCAGAATCATTTCTTGGATCATTATTGGTGCATTTGCCGGTTTAGCTGAAAGTATTAGTTGGAGTTGGCGAAGTATTGAAGGAACAGGAAATAGGGTCATTCAACGTATTCTGCAAAGTACAGGTCTTGGTGCTGGTTCAGGATTATTAGCAGCCAGTTTTTGCGAAAGTGTAAATATAGCATTAGGTCAATATCAAGAAGCCTTTGGTTTCTTTTTATTTGGTGGTTTATTAGGTTTATCTTTATGCTTTGCAGCCAAACCCAGTTATCAAGTAGCATTGAGAGCAGGAACAGGATTTGAAGCCACAAAAAAACGCACTAGAAAATCAACCACTCAATTACAAGTTAATAATAATGCTCCCACACAAATACTCCGACCAACATTAAATAATCAATCGCTCAAATATATTCCTGATAATGATTACAAACATATTGAGGAAGGAGTTTCAATTCAATTACCAGGAAAAAGCAAGAACCCCATAATCATTGGTTCTGGGGATACAGCAGATATTTATATCCCTCATTTACCAGAAGAATGTGCATCTTTAGAGATAAATTCTGATAATGTAATTATTCGTTGTTTAGCAGAAAAATCTGTGAAACTTCAACAAAAATTTCTACCGGAAAATCAAAAAAACACCCTCAAACATAATCAAATTTTGACACTTTATCATGAAAACAATGAAGAGAAATTCTACAGATTCATTTTCTATAACCGCTTACTTGACCCCCAAGCTTAAATTAGGAATTGTTACTCTTTTATTAGGCTTTTTACCATTACCTGTTTTTGCTAATTCCAAAATTGAAGTATCTCCCCGTCCTACGGATGCTGATATTGTCACCTTAAAAGTTAAAGTTGTTAATGATAACAATATTCCTATTGAGGGATTACAAAAATCTGAATTCAAATTACAAACTGCCAGAATTATCGCCAAAAGTCAAGATACTCCTATTAATCTTGACTTCTCAGAAGTGACAAAATTTAGATTAATTCCACCGGGAGAACAATTAACATCAGATCCTGCTTATGTCGTCATTCTTTTAGATATGAGTGGAAGCATGAGAAAAAAAGATGCTAGTGGAGTCAAAAAAATAGATGGTGCTATTCTGGCTATTCAAGGATTTATTAAATTAGTCCGCGAGAAAAATTTACCTGTACATATTTCCTTAGTACCATTTGGAGAATCACAAATTGCTAAAGATAATTATGAGGTTAACCAAGAAATTATTGCTAAAAATTTCCTTCCAGCAAATTCACCAGATTTAGATAAAAGAGTATCTGATTTAGCATCTTCTCCCACTAACGCTGGGACTAATTTATATGATCCTTTAAAGGAAGCTGTACAGTATTTAGGTGATAACTCCGAAGAATTGACAAGACAAGCAAATAGTAGCAATGATTTGAGAAAAGATGAACCACAAATTCCGCCTAAATTAGCTGTAATGTTATTATCTGATGGTTATCACAACAGTAAACGCAAAACAGAAGATCAACAATTTACTAATTTAGAAAAAGTCTTTAAAAAATATCCGACAGTCAGAGTTTACACTTTAGGTTATGGAGAGTCTTTAAAACAGTTAAGAGATCGTGCTAATAACTGCAATATTCCTAATAGTTGGTTAGAAAAAAAACAAGCAGTTGATTTAATTCAATCGTGTAAACTTCCCTCTGGTGACATATTCAACTATATCGTTGATCAACCAAGATTAAAACAAATTGCTGAATTAACAGGAGGTATTAGTAAATTTCCGCAAGATGTAAATGAAGCTGTTAACAGTTTAGAAACCTTTTTTAAAGCATTACGAGAATATGAATTACAATATATTCAACCAAATGCAGCACCAGCAGAAGAATATCAAGTGCAAGTTAGTGTTAATTCCTCTAAAAGAGAACTAAATATTAATGCTGAACCTGTTAAGATCAGAATGCCAAATATATCTTTTTATAAATTACCTTTGATCCCAGATCGGTTATTTATATTAATATTAACTTTAGGTATTTTAGGAGGTGGTATCTTCTGGTTTAAACGTTGGAGTCAACAACTTAAAACAGAAGCTGATCGATGGATTTAGTCAAAAAAGTCCCCCACTTCTCTAAGAAGTCGGGGACCTGAAGGATATGAATAAATAACCTACAAAAATGGGTTATTTAATGGGGAATTTAGCTAATAATTCTTCACGGGACAACTGAGATAAGTTGAGGAATAAATCAGTTCTCTCTGTGAGAGAAAGTTCCATAATAGAAGTAACAACAGCTAATAATTGCTCATCTAAATTACCAAAACGTGCTGTTAGTAAACTTCCTACTATTAACCGTAATTCTTCTTGTCTTCCCGTTTGTAGTCCCGTTTGCAGTCCTGTTTCTAGTCCCATTTGCAGTCCCTCTTGTCGCCATTCTTCGCGTTGTTTGAGATATGCTGGTGATAAAGTCATAATCAACTCCCTATCTTCATCGTTGATATTAGTGTTAATCTCTATATTTTTACGCCAAGATGCTAAAATTTCCAGTAGATAATTACGCTGGTTTTCTGTGGAAACTGTGATCAGTTCTTGTACTGCTTGTTTTTGGGTTTCCCCATTACCTAACACCCTTAACCATAGTGTATCCTGATTTTTGGGTAATTGGTTAATTGCTACAATTGCGGTTTTCTGCGATTCTCCTAGAAAATAAACTCCTGTTTCCCAATCATCTTTGAGTGTAGCTCTAAATCCATCTAATTTATTTTTTGAGCAAGTTGGTGTTAAAATCCATAAAAGGGGGAACTCGTTTTCCATTATCCGACGATCTTCTCTTTTTGCTTGTCGAAACAATTCTTCATGAAGGCTGTATAATTTTGACATACAACTTCTAATTGTCATTTCATTGGGAGGATTACGAAAAGGTTCAAATAGACAGCTTGTAACTGCCATTTTCGCTAATAATCCTAAATCGGAAGTTACAGGTTTTGATTGATTGGGAACAAACCAAATATCTATTTCCCTAACTTCGCTTTTTACGTCTTTACCAATATCTACTTGACCTAAAGGTTTTAATAATTCCTCTAGATATTCTTTCGCAAATTGGTCATGGGCTTCTCTCGTCATACAAAATCCATAATTAATAATAGTGTTTTCATGATGTCTGAATATACGTTAGTTGCCAGAATAGCACAAGCAGGAAATAAGGAAATTAGTTATTCTATTAATTTGAGTACATTATATGAAAGTTATCCTGAAGATTATTTTCGCCAAGAAAATCATCGTTTTCTGATTAGTCAAACTATTGAACAACAATCAGCTAGAATGTTAACTTCTGAAAATTTAACTGCGATCATTTCTAATTGGATTGCAGATATTAAAATTGGTCGTCATCGTACTATTGTAACGTTAGATTTACCTCTTGATGCTTCTGTTCCTATCCAACCTGTAATTCCCATCAATAATCCTGGAAATAACCCTATTGTTGCTCCTGCTAAGAAACCTCTCCGTCCAGTAGTAACTCCAACTTCCGAAATAAAAACTGCAAATATCTCTACCAATAAAGTTGAAAATTCTCCTAATAATAACACAGAAAAAATACAAGAACCAGTTACAGATATTCGGACTGATACTAATAAAGCTGATTTTTAAGGAAGTTAAAAAATATGAAACCCGAATTACCTTATCCTAAATGTCAGCAAGAATTACAGGATTTATTAAAATCTCGTTATCCGTTAATCTTTTTGAGATCATCAGAAGAAAATCGCGCTATTCGTTGTACAATAGATGCCCATTTAGCAATTTTGAATAATGCAGATATTCAAGATGGAGAATTAGCACAATGGAATAGCACAGAAGGTTTTAAACAAAGACTAGAAACTACTGGTTCTGTAAATCAAGCACAATGGCAAAGATTAGGTAATGCTATTGATATAAATGGTAATCCAATTTTACAATCTTTAGATATTCTGCAACATCGTTTACAAGATCAAGTTAGTAAAAATCTCCAACGACAACACACCTATTTATTGCCAGATTGGTCTGTTTTATTGCGCCCTGATGATCATTTAATGGCTCGGAAATTGAAAGAATTAATATTAGTAATAGACCAAAAAAGACCTTTGGTAAGAATGTCTTTAATTATCATTGGTTCAGATTGGACTATTCCGACTATTTTGCGAAATATGGTACATATTATAGATCTACCTTTACCTGTGGAAGCAGAACTTTATGAAGATGTTTTTAGTGTGGCTGTAGAAAAATATGGTTTAACAGAATCAGATGCTGGAAGATTAGCAGAACAAGCTCAAGGAATGCCTTTACAAGCGGCAATTCAGGCTGCTAAATTATCAACATCTCGAAATTTATGGACAGATCCAGAAGCGGCTGGACAGTTATTATTAGAAGCCAAAAAACAGGAACTTAGAAAAACTGGAGTTTTAGAATATTATGCTCCCTCTGGTCAAGGTTTGAGAGATGTGGGAGGATTAACTAAAGTTAAAGAATGGATATATAGCCGTGAGTGTTGGTTTGCTCAAGACGGACAACCAGAATTACGTCCTCGTGCTATTTTACTCGAAGGGTTCCCTGGTTGTGGAAAAACTTTTATTGCCAGAGCGATCGCACAAGAATGGCACGTACCCCAGATTAATTTTGAAATTGCTCGGTTACAATCGCGCTGGGTAGGAGAATCGGAAAGCAACACTTTCCAAGCGCTTAGAGCCATCGAAGCCTCAGCCCCAAATATCCTATTTATGGATGAAATCGAAAAGGCTTTTGCCGGTGTGGGAGGTGATAGTTCAGGAATTAGTACCAGACAGTTTGGGACATTTTTATCCTGGTTAAATGATCACGAATATCCAATTTTTTTCATCGCCACTTCTAATGATAGAGAAAAATTACCACCGGAATTGTTTCGCGCAGGCCGTTTTGATGAAATTTTTATAGTTATGCCTCCCAATACTGAGGAAAGATATCAAATTTTGCAAAAACGCACTACCGCTTATAAATTACCACCAACTCCACCTTCTATATTAGAATATCTTGTTGAAAAAACCGCCGGTTATTCCGGTGCAGAATTAGATAAATTGGTCAGAGAAGCTATTTATTTAGCTGAATATGGACACTTACCAACAAAGACTCATTGGGAAAATGCTTTATTACAAATTAGTCCCCAATATCGGACTCCCAATATGCAGCAACTATTGCGAAAATATTTAAAATTAATAGAAGGTGGTGGTGGTAAACCTGCATCAGAATTAGAAATAGGTTTTTTAGAAAATCTGATTATTCCCGTCTAGTTTTGTTTGTAATTTTGTCTAAATCTCCAAATCTTTAATTATCAATTTTTGATTCCTATCCATTGGGTAACAGGGGACATTGATTTCCAACCCAGAAATTTACCAATAGGTTCTGCGCGTTGAATAGTAATGCGGGTAAAGTTTCCGCCCACTTTTTCATGCCATTGATATAATCTTTGTTCACCTTCTAAAGTAACAACATTAACTACCATTCTGCCCCCAGGAAGTAACACATTCCAGCAATTTTCTAATATTTCTGGTGCTGTGACACCACCACCGATAAAAATAGCGTTTGGTGTGGGTAAATTGGGGATAACTTCTAAAGCTTTACCTGCCATAATTTGTAAATTTGGTGTTCCTAAAGCAGCAGCATTATCAGCTATATAATTTAGTCTAGTGGAATTTTGTTCAATAGCGATCGCTCGACATCTTCTATCACTTCGCAGCCATTCTATAGAAATAGAACCACAACCAGCCCCCACATCCCACAGCAACTCGCCCGGTAAAGGTGCTAAACTTGATAATGTCACCGCCCGGACTTCCCTTTTCGTCAATTGTCCATCATGATGAAAAGCATCATCAGGTAAGCCGGGAAATCTCGATAAACCAACTATTCCCCTATCAGCAACACATTCCACCGCAATAGTATTTAAAGAAGCGATATTTTCTTCTTGCCAATTAGCAGCGATATCTGTTATAATGTTTTCATTAATATTACCTATTTTTTCTAAAACGGTAATTTGACTATTACCATAACCGCGACTTATCAAAATTTCCGCCACAATAGCTGGAGTATGTTTTCCCTCACTCAAAATTAATAATTTTGCACCGGGATAAATGTAAGATTGCAGTAAAGAAACCGGACGACCACATAAACTTAAAGTTTCCACCTCCGTTAATGACCATCCTAGTCGAGAACAAGCCAGACTAAAAGCCGAAGGTGCAGGAATAATTGTAATTTCAGAAATAGGAATATCTTTAAGAATAGTTGCACCCACACCATAACATAGAGGGTCGCCACTAGCTAAAATACAAACTGCTTCACCACGACGACTGATAATTTCAGTTATGGAAGTTGGAAAAGGTGATTTCCAGGGAATTTTTTCGCTGTTGTCGTCAGCGGGTAACATGGAAAGATGACGTTCTCCACCAAAGATAATTTTAGCTTTGTCTAAGCAAGAAAGAGCTATGGGACTTAACCCTGCTACACCATCCTCACCGATACCGATAATTGATAACCATTTTTTCATAATTCGTGAAGTTGTTTCTTTTGCTGGAATATCGCTTTTATTACCTTACCGTGAGGGGATGTGAAGTTGGTGCTTTGAGTTGGATAAGAGTTTTTTCTCGCAGAGACGCTAAGACGCAAACAAGAGGGCGGGAGGACTTTTGATGGCTAAGTAAGAGGGTGTTTAAAAAGTCATGATTGCTGTATCAAATATTTTACCCCTCCCTAACCCTCCCCTTTGTAAGGGGAGGGAACTAGATTTTTATTGTTACCCCCCTTTACAAAGGGAAAGGGGGTAACAATGTGATGAAAATTACGGGATACCACTTTTCAAACAACCTCTAAGGTGTCAGGTATATTTCTAGTTCTTGAAAATCTAACACTTTCATATCTGGGAGCTTGAGAATTTGATCTACAGAAAATGGACAAGGTATTGAATAAATTACCTATTATTGCAAAGTTATTTTATTTTTGGTTACTACTCCGAATTATCCAATAACTAATGGATAGGGCAAGAATCGCAATCCCCAAACCAATAATTTCTATACCTTCAGTTACTTTTAAATCAAGAATAATAATTTTTCTAGCAATAGCAATTAAAGAAGTGACAATAACTAATTCAACTTGTAAAACGTGCTTTTTGAGGTAGCCAGTAATATTTTCTAGTATTTCTAAAGCAATTAAAACATTAAGAAATAAACCGAAAGTTTGAAACAATGTCTTGCTAAAACTACCTTCTTTTGGAGAAAGTATTTCCTGAAAAATAAATATTGCTAAATCACCAAGGGTGGCAAAAATTACTATTATCATAAAGAGAGATAGTAATTTGGCAACTATTACCTCGACAATTTCGATCAGGTGAATAAAGCTTTTATCACTGGTAAGTTCTAGAAAATTTTTAATGAATTTTCTCATTTGATACTCCTTGATTAAAATTAAATTGGAAATTACGAATATAAAACAAAAATCCTGTAGATAAATCTCAAGGATCAAAAAGCATAAATATATTTTCTACTTTCACAAACTTGTCAGTTCCAGAAAGTGCTTTTAAAAGTAATAAACCATTACTTAGATTTTAAGATTAATCATGATCATTCTTGTACAATTTAGGTATCTAAAAATACAATCATAACCATTGATAATTAACAATAGATGAAGTAGTAAATCCCCAATTCGGGAATATAGTTAAAAGCTTACCATTGGGAAGACTGAAATTGATAATTTTTAACAGTAGATTCTACAGGGATTGGTACTAATTGCACAGCACAGGCTTTTAATTCTGGTTGGAGGGAATCAGGGCAGGCTTCTGAATGGGTAAGCGTATTAGCTTCTGCATCATCTGCCCATAGCTTACCCCAGTGCATAGGCACAAAGACAGTACCGGGAGAAATAGCTTTTGTGACTTTAGCAGGAAACTTAGTTTTACCACGACGCGATCGCACTTCTAACCACTGATTATCAACAATACCTAAAGCAGCAGCATCACGGGGATGAATCTCGATAAATGGTTGCGGGTGCAGTTTGCGAATTTTCTCAATTCTGCCGGTGCGTGTTTGTGTATGCCAATGACCATACAATCTACCAGTAGTTAATATAAAAGGATAATTATCATCAGGTGGTTCAGCAAGTCCTTTTGAATAATATGCACCAAACTGGGCGCGTCCATCATTTGTGTGAAAGCGTAAATTAGTATATAGACGCTTAATTTCTGAATTACTACCTTGTGGATAAGGCCAATGAGTTGGACCTTGTGCGGCTAAAAACCCATGACTCAAACCCGACATATCACAAGGACGCTGACGAGTTAATTGAACAAATTCAGCATAAACTTCCGCAGAATTATTAAAAGTAAACTTATCAGTAAAACCTAATCTTTTTCCTACTTCCGCGAAGATTTCCCAATCAGGTTTTGCTTCTCTTGGTGGTTCCCGAAAAGCCGAACATAGAGTTACCCTTCTTTCCGAATTAGTCATAATCCCAGTTTTTTCACCCCACTGCGCCCCCGGTAATAAAACATGAGCATAAGCCGATGTTTCTGTTGGGTAATAAGCATCTTGATAAATAGTAAAAGGAGATTTTAATAACGCCTTTTTCGTTCTTTCCAAATCTGGCATACTCACAGCCGGATTAGTCGCAGCAATCCATAATAAACCTACATTTCCAGTTTCCAAACCAGTGATCATTTCCCAAGCAGTTAAACCAGGAACAGGGGAAATCTGTCCTTTTTTTAAACCCCAAAAATCCTCAACTTCCGCCCGATGTTGGGCATTTTTTACCAACCGATAACCCGGTAGCAAATGGGATAAACCTCCCGCTTCTCTGCCACCCATAGCATTAGGTTGACCAGTCAAAGAAAAAGGACCTGCACCAGGTTTACCGATTTGTCCCGTCATTAAATGTAAATTAATAATAGTTCTAACTTTAGCCGTACCTTCAGAAGATTGATTAACACCCATTGACCATAAAGAAAGTACAGA
This sequence comes from Anabaena sp. WA102, assembly GCF_001277295.1. Classification (NCBI taxonomy): domain Bacteria; kingdom Bacillati; phylum Cyanobacteriota; class Cyanophyceae; order Nostocales; family Nostocaceae; genus Anabaena; species Anabaena sp. WA102. Next base: position 2,711,295 of record NZ_CP011456.1, read on the forward strand.
TTTAGATTTTCCCCAATATTTAGCAGCCGTTTCTAAATCTTCAATACTAATACCACAACGACTCGCCACTACCTCCGGCGAATAATGCCGAATTACCTCAGCATAAGCCGGAAAATTGCTAGTACAATCATCAATAAAAGCTAGATCAACATAATTCCATTTCATTAATAAATAGGCAATCCCATTTAACAAATCAATATCTGTACCTGGACGAATAGCTAAATGTAAATCTGCTGCTTCGGCCGTTGGGGTACGCCGAGGGTCAACCACAACCATTTTAACATGGCGATTTTTTTTATGATATTTTGCTAACCGATTAAAAATAATGGGATGACATTCCGCCGTATTTGTACCAATTAAAAAAGCACAATCAGTTAATTCTAAATCATCGTAACAGCAAGGAGGCCCATCAGCACCAAAACTTTGAATGTACCCAGATACCGCACTAGACATACACAACCGGGAATTAGCATCGAAATTATTAGTTCCTAAACAACCTTTGAGTAACTTTTGAGCAATATAATAATCTTCAGTTTGAAATTGTCCAGAACCATACATACAGATAGAATCTGTGGCTTGATTCAAGCGCAATGTTTGAATCCGTTGGGTAATAATATCAAAGGCTTCATTCCAACTCACACGCCGAAATTCTGCATCTAACGAATCGCGTACCATTGGATGATGCAATCTACTTTTATCCAAAGATTCAGCAATAGTTGCACCTTTAACACATACCATTCCTTGACTAGAAGGATGAGATTTATCACCCCTAACTCTCCAAATAGGAATTCCTTCACTATCTCGATTTGTGGCTTTTCCATATTGGGCTGGTGCAGAAACTTCTAAACCGCAACCAACTCCGCAATAAGGACAAAGTGTTTTGGTAAATTCATTCATGATATTTATGGGATTTCACACTATTGTGCAAAATTTTTTATGAGAAACGAACCGCAGAGGACTCAGAGATAATTTCATAAGAGGAGAAATATTTTTAATTTCTGGTTTTTTGCATTCTTGCCTTTGCGTCTCTGCGCCTTTGCGTGAGATATTTATTTTTCTGCTATTAAAATCGGTTGAGGATTAATTATTTCGGCTTCATTTTCTTTATCAGATACAAATGGTTCTTTGGGGACTTTTCCCAATTACGTATTATGCCAATTACTCATCAACATGAGCGCAGCGACGATAGAGGAAGTCTAAGGCATAGTTTCGTAGGTTGTAATATTCTGGATTTTCCATAATTCGGCGACGGTTACGAGGACGAGAAAAGGGTATTTCTAATATTTCGCCAATATTTGCTGCTGGTCCATTTGTCATCATCACTAATTTATCTGCGAGGAAAAGTGCTTCATCAATATCATGGGTGATCATCAAAACTGTGATTTGATGTTCTGACCAAATTTGCAGGAGTTCTTCTTGTAATTCTTCTTTTGTGATGGCATCTAAAGCACCGAATGGTTCATCTAAAATCAGGAGTTGGGGACGGATGGCTAAGGCACGGGCTATAGCTACTCTTTGTTTCATTCCTCCAGATATTTGACTAGGTTTCTTTTGGGCTGCTTCTGTTAGTCCTACCATTGCTAAATGTTCTCTGACTATTGCCCGTTTTTCCGATTTGCTTTTGTGAGGAAATACGGAATCAACACCTAAATAAACATTATCAAAAACATTTAACCAAGGTAGTAAACAATAGTTTTGAAATACCATCATTCGGTCTGGACCGGGTTCGGTTATGGGTTGACCTTGTAACCACACGACCCCGTTGGTAGGTTTATTAAATCCAGAAACCATGTTGAGCAGTGTTGATTTTCCACAGCCGGAATGGCCAATTAAACAAATAAATTCACCTTCACTAACTTTGAGGTTAATGTCATCTAGGACGGTGTATGATCCTTTATCAGTGGGGTAAATTTTGTTGACACCATCAATTACTAAGAAGTCTTCTTTTTTCTGGGTTTGTAATTGTTGAGTTTTGTTATTATAGTTTACTGTTGTCATGATATTTTTGGTAATAGGGAATGGATAATTGGTAATAACAATTGAGAATTGACAACTGATACCATTTCTTTATGAGGCTACGCTTAATTTTGTAACCTTATCTTTTTCTTCTCTGTGTCCTCTGCGCCTCTGCGGTTCGTTCCTTTTTAAATTTGGCGCATCTTTATACAGAATTGGTATGACTAGATAAATACTTCTTCTACTCGAAGCTGGCGTTTAATTTCCAAACTTTTTAGATATTCTATTGGTTCAGAAGGATTAAAGACTTTGCCATCAAATAATTGAATTGTTTCTTCCCTACCAATATCTAAAATGCCTCTTTCTCGTGCGGCTGCACCAAATATATCTGGACGGCAAACTCTGTCAATGACTTCTACCCAGTTTTTGGGGAAAGCTACTACACCCCAACGGGCTAATTGAGTTAAAATCCATAGCATTTCATGACGATCCGGATAGTTGGCTTTGTTGAAATAAAACTGATGGGAAGTTTGGGGTTGGTTGTGATTACCATGCTTGTAATTGTCTATTAAACCTGGAGGAAGATGAAGGGAATTACTACCAAGATAGTCAGGTTGAGAAATTAATTTGAGAACTTCTTCCCGGTTGCGAATATCATCGCAATATTCACAAGCTGCTAATAGGGCTTTGACTAATGCTAGATGTGTTTGGGGATTTTCCAGCGCCCAATTTTCTCTTACTCCTAATACTTTGTCTGGATGTCCATGCCAAAGTTCTGAGGTGATAGCAATAATAAAACCCAAATTCTGATCAACTGCGTGAGAGTTCCAAGGTTCACCGACACAGTAACCATCAATTTTTGCTTCTTGGAGGGCAGTTACCATCTCTTGTGGTGGAATTACCATCAAACTAACATCTACATCAGGTTTAATTCCACTTGCTGCTAACCAATAGCGCAATAATAGGTTTTGCATGGATGCGGGATGGACAATTCCCAAAGTATGGGTTTTGTCTAAGTCAGCCTTAATAATGGCTTGAAAGTCTGTTAAGTTTTTTACTCCACTGTTGAATAATTCTTGGCTGAAAGTAATGGCGCTACCGTTGCGAGAAAGGGTCATAGCTGTTACCATTGACACCGGATTTTTACCTCCTGCACCTAATGTCAGGGCTAGGGGCATACCTGCAACCATTTGGGCGGCATCAAGTCTACCAGTTACTACACCTTTCCCTATGTCTTTCCAGCTAGTTTCGCTGTTTAGGTTGACTTCTAAACCATATTTGGCAAAGAAACCTTTTTCTTTTGCAATTATTAAGGGTGCAGCTTGAGTCAGGGGAATATAGCCAATTTCCAAATGAACTTTTTCTAAGTTGTTGTTAGAAATAATAGCAGGTGCAGTAGGTTGTTTCTGGCGTTTTTTTGCTTTTTTTTGTTGATTGAGAAAGTAAATTATTTCGTTCCGTAAGTTATAGTAAAAAGGATTGTTAACTACTTCTAAACGGTGACGGGGACGGGGAATAGGTACTTCGATAATTTGGCCAATGTGTGCCTCTGGTCCATTGGTCAACATCACAATGCGATCGCTCAATAATAATGCCTCATCAACATCATGGGTCACCATCACACAGGTAATTCTGTGTTGATTACATATTGTCATTAATTGCTCTTGTAAATTGCCCCTTGTCAATGCATCCAAAGCACCAAAAGGTTCATCTAACAATAATAACTTGGGACGGGTAGCTAAAGCACGAGCGATCGCAACTCGCTGTTTCATTCCCCCGGATAATTCACTAGGACGCTTATTAGTTGCCCGTCGTAAACCCACCATATCAATATGTTCTTCTATTATTCCCCGACGTTCTCCTTTAGGTAGATTTTGATGGACTTCATCTACAGCCAAGGCGATGTTTTCCCTTACAGTTAGCCAAGGAAGTAAGGAGTAATTTTGAAAAACCACCATTCTATCAGGACCTGGTTCTCTCACTTCCCGACCTGCCAAAGTTACACCACCAATACTAGCTTGATCTAAGCCAGCAATAATATTTAGTAAGGTGGATTTACCACAACCAGAATGTCCAATTAAAGAAACAAATTCACCTTCAGAAATTTTTAATTCAATATTTTTTAAAGCAATATATTTACCACCATTGGGGAGGTCAAATATTCGGTCTACATGGTCAATCTCTAAAAAAGTATTCATGATGAATGGTAATGGATAATTGGCAATCTCAGAAATTACGACGAACTAAGAATTATTTTTGTTCTGTTGTGACAACTTTATTAGCAACAAAAGCCACCATTCTATCTAAAACTAATCCCACTAAACCGACATATACCAAGGCGATAATAATCTCGCTCATATTAGTTTCGGTAGTTGTGTTATAGGCATCCCAAATAAACGAACCAATACCCACACCACCAACTAACATTTCCGCCGCGACAATTGCCAACCAAGATAAACCTATGCCAATTCTTAACCCGGTAAAAATATAAGGAACAGTTGCCGGAAACACAATCTTCAAGAAATAACTGCTCTTCTGCAAACGCAAAACACGAGCGACATTTACATAATCTTGAGGAATATTCTGCACGCCCACAGTTGTATTAATCACAATCGGCCAAATCGAAGTAATAAAAATCACGAAAATTGCCGAAGGATTAGCTTGTTGGAAAGCCGCTAAAGAAATTGGTAACCAAGCTAAGGGAGGGATAGTTCTTAATACCTGAAAAATCGGATCTACAGCATTATAAAGAAAAGTATTAGAACCAATTAATATTCCTAAAACAACCCCGACAACTGCTGCTAGAGAAAAACCTAAAGCAACCCGTCCTAAACTTGTCAATATTTGCCAGCCTAAACCCTTATCACTGTCACCATTATCGAAAAAAGGATGGATAACAAAAGGGTCCCAAGTTTCCCGAATTGTTTCTATCGGTCCAGGTAATTGAAAACTAGGAATTAAACAAAGTAATTCCCATAACACCAGAAAAACAAATAATCCAAACAGCGGCGGTATAACCTTGTTAATCAAAAACTTATTAATTACCTTCTGCTGTTTACTACTAACTCTACGACTTCCAACAATAGCAGCCATTTATTTCTCCTAAGTAAAATATTAAAAATCTCTTTTCCTTCTCTTCTCTGCGGCTTTGCGCCTCTGCGTGAGCCTCAAAAATCTAATTAATCTAGTAAATTTCGTTGGGTTACACTTTCGCTGAACCCAACCGACAATTACACCTTCTTAATTTGCAAACTCTTTAAATATTCCTCTGGTTTTTCAGGGTCAAATTTAACCCCATCAAAAAATGTTTCCACACCGCGAGAAGAACTTGCTGGAATTTCCGCAGCAGCCACACCCAAAGCCTTAGCAGCTTGTTTCCATATATCTTCTCTATTGACCTGATCAACAATTTCCTTCACTTTTGTATCTTTAGGTAAATAACCCCAACGAATTTCTTCAGTTAAGAACCAAGTATCATGACTTTTATAGGGATAAGAAGCATTATCTTCCCAATATTTCATGCGATATGCAAAGTTTTGCTCTTTGCGTCCATCACCATAATCAATATTACCTTTAGCCCGTTCTAAAATATCAGCTACGGCGACATTAAAGTATTTCCTATCAGCGCAGATTTTACACATTTCTTCTTTGTTTTCTGCCTGATCACACCATTGTTGTGCTTCCATAATTGCCATTAATAATGCTTGTGTAGCATTGGGATTTTTATCAACCCAATCTTGACGCATAGCAAAGGCTTTTTCTGGATGGTTATTCCATAGTTCACCTGTAGATAAAGCTGTATAACCTAATTTTTGACTTACCAATTGAGCATTCCAAGGTTCTCCTACACAAAAAGCATCAACAGTTCCAACTTTCATATTTGCTACCATTTGTGGTGGTGGTACTGCTTGCAAAATTACATCTTGATCAGGATTAATACCCCCTGCTGCTAACCAATAGCGCATCCATAAATCATGAGTACCACCGGGAAAAGTCATAGCAACTTTTATAGATTTTTTATCGGCTTTGGCTTTATTTACAGACTCTTTTAGTAATTTACTTTGTAAACCAACTTTCAAATCTTTGAATTTTTCAGCAACTGAAATCGCTTGACCATTGATATTTAACCGCGCCAAAAGATACATTGGCACTTTATCATTCATGGTCAACAGATAGGGCATAGGGGTAAGAATATGTGCGCCATCAATACCACCACCAGATGAGCCAATTTTTAAGTTATCGCGGGTGACTGGCCAGGATTTTTGTTTGCTGACTTCTACATCAGTCATACCATATTTAGTAAAGAAACCTTTTTCTTTAGCAATAATTAAAGGTGCGGAATCTGTTAAAGCAATAAATCCTAATTTGGCTGTGGTTGTTTCAACTTTTGGGGCATTACTAACTTTGGAATTATTAGCTAGTTTGCTATTGGAAGAAGCACTATCTGTTTTTACTGAATCAGAGTTACTAGATGAACAGCCGTGCGCCAAGATAGAAGTTACGGTTGCTACACTTGAGGTAATAATAAATTTTCTGCGAGAAATATTGCTCATGGGAAACTCTTGATTAATTTTAATTTGGGTTTGCAGTTATCTCTGGATTTTGGCGATTAAATTAATTTAAGGAGGAATCAAAGCCTGTTACTTAAGTTTTGCACCAAATTTATGAATAAGTAAATCTCTTAATATGGGTTGTAAGTCTTCGCAGGGAATACTTTTTTTAACACAAGTTCCTAAATGTGCATCTTTCCCGACTGTTCCACCCATATAAATATCCACACCTTCTAACATTTGTCCATTTTTACGCACTTTAGTTCCCATTAAGCCAATATCTGCTACTTGGGGCTGTCCACAGGAGTTAGGGCATCCTGTCCAATGAATTCGCACAGGACGTGATAAAGTTAGTTCAGATTCCAATGATTTTATCATTGCTAAGGCACGATTTTTGGTTTCTATCAAGGCAAAGTTGCAAAATTGTGCGCCTGTACATGATACTAGCGATCGCATTAATAAGCCAGGATTAACTGAAAATTTCTCTAATACTGATTCTGTGAAAAATGCTGTTAAACTGGAATCAGGAATATTCGGGATAATGATATTTTGTTCAACGGTAAACCGGATTTCTCCACTTCCATAAACTTCGGACAATCGGGCAATTTCAACCATATCATCAGCAGACAATCTTCCCACGGGAATATTTAAACCTGCGTAGTTAAATCCAGATTGTTTTTGTTTATATATGCCCACATGATCCCGTTTTTCCCAGTCAATTTGATCTTTATCTACTGCGGGTAATAATGATTGACCAAAACGTTTTTCTACTTCGGCGCGGAATTTTTCTATCCCCCATTCATCAAGTAGCCACATTAGCCGGGCTTTTAGTCTATTTGCGCGTAAGCCATGATCTCGGAATATCTCGACAATGACTTTGGATAATAATACAACTTGGGCGGGCAATACCCAAACATTCAGAGGAATGGCTGCTTCACAACGCTTTGCGGAAAATAAACCGCCGACAATGACGTTAAAACCAAAGATTGGGACTTGATCTTCATTTCCCCAAAAAGCGGGAATAAAGGCTAAATCATTAATTTCTGCGTGAACTGAATTATCTCTTCCTCCAGTAATTGCAATATTAAATTTCCGGGGAAGATTGCTAAATTCTGGATTACCTTCACCATTATTAGTCAGCATATCTTGGATTTGCTGGACTAATTCTCTGGTATCATAAAACTCATCCGCATCTAAACCCGCGACAGGATCACCTGTAATATTACGGACGTTATCCATCCCCGATTGGATAGTAGTCAATCCGACTTTGTGAAATTTATTAAAGATATCGGGAATATCTGCCAAATTGATCCCGCGTAGTTGTATATTCTGTCTGGTGGTAATATCGGCGCTGCCATTTTCACCGTAACGCTGTACCACTTCTGCGAAAGCAGACATTTGATTGCTGTTGAGAATGCCGTTAGGTAGACGCATTCGCATCATGAATTTACCGGGAGTGACAGGACGGAAAAATACACCTAACCATTTTAGGCGATGGTTAAGGTCGTTTTCGTCCATTGCTTCCCAACCGATTTGGGCAAAATTCTCTATTTCGTTTTTAACTGCGAGTCCGTCTTTTTCGGCTTTGAATTTCTCGAATTTATTGAGTTTGTCTGTGGTAGTTGCTGTTTCTATCATTATGCTTTTTTTGGGGAAACAGGACTGAATTAACTGTGTATCCGTGTTCTTATCGGTTTTGTACTTGCCACTTTGGGGAAATAACTGATAGTAGTTTCCTGGTTGGTGGTGTAACAGTTGCGATGTTGTTAAGTTAGTGTAATTTTTGATGACAGTTCGTATAGTAGGTTACTAAATTTGAGAGATTCTAAAAAAAGTGGATATAGAAATTGCGGTTTTTGCATAATTAATAGGAGATTATTTTTAATAGATGTGTTTATATAGATAAAAGCAACAATTACTTATTACTTCCAGTCTCTAACTGGGAATACCTACCAGGAGGTTCTGCCTCCAATCCCAGAATACAGGCTACTTGACCCAATTTTGTGCTGATAGTTGAGGCAGAGCCTCATCAACTGCATTCCTAGTCAGAGGCTAGGAACGAGGAAACGGTAAAGAATTGTCATTCACAAACATAAACTCCAAGAAATTTCAAACCCTGTCCGATTATTTAGTTAAGAATTGCATGAATTTTTAGACATAGCATTAGATGTCAATAACAAATAATAAATTTCAAATAATGTGACACATCGTCCGTAGACTGATAGTCCATAAACGCTCAAAATCAGCAGATGGACGAATCAAAACAAAAAATTCTGAATGCTTTAGGTTATCTAGTCAGACAACGCAGAACGGAGTTAGGAATTTCACAAGAGGAGTTAGGACTACGTGCTAACTTAGACCGCACATACATTTCTGGTGTAGAACGTGGAGTTAGAAATCCTTCCCTCACTGCTCTTGTAAGTCTTGCAGATGGCTTAGGTATTAGTGTTTCCGTTCTGCTCAAAAATCTGGAAATTGAAGCCGATAGAATACAGTGACAAACCAACAAAATTTAGTTGAGACAATTAAAGCCCAATTTAGACAAGGAGCAACTCAATTACAAGTCTTTAACCTCTTATCAGATCAAAAATGGCATTGTAGAGAGTGCGAAGGCAAAAACGTAGGATCAACTCAGTATGCCGGTGGTGGAGGTATTCAGGGATTACAACGCGGGACAAGAAGTCGTCCTGGTCTTGTCATTGAAACACAAAAGAATTTTTGTCCAACTTGTCAACAAATACGTTTAGGAGATTGCTGGACAGGAGAGATAAAATCGGCTAATTCAGCTTCTAATATACCAGCTTCTTTAGTTCAAAGAATTCTCCAGGCTTATTCATATACAGATGTAATAGAACAGAGACAAAGAGAGAAGCATGAGCTAGTTATTGACCATAGGTTTCCAATGGAACGTTGGGGAAAAAGTGAAGCTCCACATTTAACTTCTATGAGTGAAACCGAAATTAGGAAAAAGTTTCAATTACTCAAGAAAGATGCGTCTGGAAATCATAATCTTTTAAAGTCGAGAAGTTGTGAACGTTGTATAAAAACTGGTAAACGCGGTACACCTTTTGGTATTAAATTCTGGTATAAATCAGGTGAAAATTGGCCTTCCCAACATCAGCGAGGTGATGAAGCTGAGGAAGGTTGTATTGGTTGCAGAAGTGTTGAATGTTAGGAAAAGATTAAAAAAAAGTACCATAATTTGATACAATCTAAAAAAATCTAGATAAAGAATTATCAAATTATGCGCTTAAAGAATTTCCCAGAAGTGGTCAAAACAATATTGAAACCATTGCCCAAAAAAGATTATCCAGTTCTGGACACATTTTCATTTGTATCAGTGTGGTTACAGTATGTCATGGATAAAAGTATAGTGAGTATGAGAGATTTATTTCAAAGACTAAATAATCAAGGGATAGATTTAAAAATATCAAATTTTTCCAAGGCAAGTAAAAAGAGAGATACTCAAGTATTTTTGGAGATAATAACTGAATTAAACAATCAACTGAGAAAGAAAAAAGGAAAGGAAGAAACCCAAGCATTATTTCCTATAGATTCAACAATTATTACATTAACAAGTAAATTATTATGGAGTCAAGGATATCATCAAGTAAAACTATTTTGTGGGTTAGATAGTTTGACATCAGAAGTTGGTGGAATGGTGATTCATTTTGGGCAAGGACATGACCATAAATATGGACAAGAAACAGTAGAAGCAATTCCGTCAAAAGGAGTAGGGATAATGGATAGAGGATTTGCATCCTCCGAAAGAATATCTGAATTAAAACAACAAAAAAATAAAGCTTTTGTCTTAAGAATTAAAAATAATGTCACTTTAGAAATGCTAGAAAATGGTAATTGTAAAGTTGGCAAAGATGAAAGAGAAGTGGAAATTAGAGTAGTAGCATTTTGTGATATAGAAACTAAGAGTGAATTTCGTTTAGCAACAAACTTATTAAATGAAGGAGAAGAGCAAGTTAGTAATCAAGAGATTATGGAAATTTACATACAAAGATGGCAAATTGAATTGTTATGGAAATTCTTAAAAATGCACCTCAAGTTAGACAGACTTATGACAAAGAATGAGAATGGAATTAGAATTCAGATAATGTGCTGTTTAATCGCTTATTTGATATTGCAACTAATAGAAATACCGCAAGAATTTGGCAAAACTTTATTAGATAAACTCCGTTATCTTCAGTCCTATATGTGTCAGGAAATAAGTTATGTTCATTGGTTTAGAAAACTTATTTGGATAAGATGAAAAATAGCACTTATAGGCTAAGTTTATTTCAATATGTAAAGTTTTATTACGCTATTCAACATTTCTGTATTGGTTGTGGTTGGTATGATTTTGAAACTTGGCGTAATGCACTTAACCAAAAACTATCTCAGGTTGATCAAAATGAGGTAAATTAGCAGATTGTCTTATGTTAATTGCAATATCATTTAAGTAAGGAATCAGTGCATAACCAATACACTCTGCTAAACGTGGTGGTACAGCATTGCCAATTTGCCACATCGCTTTTTTCATACTACCTTCAAAAATAAACGAATCGGGAAATGTTTGTAATCTGGCCATTTCCCTAGCGGAAATCACGCGATTTAAATATGGATGAATATGTGTACCACCATGATTTTCTTTCACAGTCATACTTGGTTTACCAGGATATTGTCGTTTGAAAGCATCAACATATTTT